>DATKEH010000325.1:0-16267 GCA_035546355.1 Thermoanaerobaculia bacterium | reverse complement strand
CCCCGGCGGTGAGCAGCAGCTCGCCGCGGTCGAGCCTCCCGCCGTCGAGCGTGCGGTCGACGCGCAGCGCCTGGCACAGCTTCCCCGGCCCACCGGCGAGGTCGCCGGGGCGCGGCGGGCGCGACAGGCCGCGGTGCCGCGCCATGCGCTCGGCGCCGGCCACCGGCTCCCCCGCCCGCAGCAGCACCGCCCCCCCTTCCTCGCCGCCGCCGGTGACGGCGTTGAGGCAGAAGTGCATGCCGTAGACGAAGTAAACGTAGGCGTGGCCGCCCGCCAGGTAGAGGCTCTCGTTGCGGGCGGTGCGGCGTCCGTTCCAGGCGTGGGCGGCGCGGTCGGCGGCGCCGAGGTAGGCCTCGACCTCGACCAGGCGGAGCACCAGCCGTTCGCCGCCGACCGACCGCACCAGGTAGCGGCCCAGCAGCTCGGGTGCAACCTCGGCGGCGGAGCGTTCGTAGAAGGTGCGCGGAAGGGGCGTGAAGAATTCCACCGGGCCGGCGCAGTATAGCCACGCCTCCTCTGCTAACTTTACCGGCCGATGGCCCCACCCCCCCCACGTCGCGCCGTCTGCCTCACCGGCGGCGCCGGCTTCATCGGCTCGCACCTCGCCGACGCCTTCCTCGACGCCGGTTGGCGGGTGGCGGTGATCGACGATCTGTCGACCGGCCGCCGCCAGCAGGTGCGGCCGGAGGCCGAGCTGCTGGTCGCCGACCTGCGCTCGCCGGAGGCGTCGCGCCTCGTCGCGGAGGGGGGGTTCGCGCTGCTGGTCCATCAGGCGGCGCAGATCGACGTGCGCCGCTCGACGGCCGATCCGGTGTTCGACGCCTCGGTCAACGTGATCGGCAGCCTGGCGCTGCTCGAGGCGGCCCGCCGCGGCGGCATCTCGCGGGTGGTGTTCGCCTCCACCGGCGGCGCGATCTACGGCGAACAGCAGCGCTTCCCGGCCAACGAGGAGCACCCTACCCGTCCGGTCTCGCCGTACGGGGTGGCCAAGCTGGCCGTCGAGCACTACCTCTACTACTACGCCGTGGAGCACGGGATGGAGGCGGTGGCGCTGCGCTACGCCAATGTCTACGGCGAGCGCCAGAACCCTCATGGCGAGGCGGGCGTGGTGGCCATCTTCCTCGACCGCCTGCTCGCCGGCGCCACCGCCCTGATCCACGGCGACGGGCTGCAGACCCGCGACTACGTGCACGTATCCGACGTGGTGCGCGCCAACCTCGCCGCGGCCACCGTCGAGCTGCCGCCGGGAGAGCCTTGCCGCGCCTACAACGTCGGCACCGGCCGCGAGACCACGGTGGTCGAGCTGTACCAGCTGCTGGCCGCGGCCGTCGGCGACGGCCGGCCGGCCCGGCACGGGCCGGCGAAACCCGGCGAGCAGCGGCGCTCCGCCATCGACCCCACGCGGGCGCGGCAGGAGCTGGGCCTGGGGCCGCCGGTGCCGCTCGCGGAGGGGCTGTCGCGCACGGCGGCGTGGTTCGCCAGCCGCTACAATCGGCCGCAATGAGCCCGCCGGACCCGCGCCCCGCCGCCGCCGAGCAGCACCCGCCCCTCTTCGACCATCTGCCTCCGGAGCTCGCCGAGGCGTTCGACCCCGAGCGCCCGTGGGACCTGCTGGGAGAGCCGCTGGAGGCGCTGCTGGCCGCTCTGCCGAGCCAGAGCCTGGGCAGCGCGGTGCTTCCCGAGGCCCACCTGCTGGGCGACCGCATCGTCCTCGGCAAGGGGGTGAGGATCTACCCGGGAGCGGTGATCGAGGGGCCGGTGCACATCGGCGACGACAGCGAAGTGCGCCCCGGTGCCTTCGTCCGCGGCGGGGCGTGGATCGGCCGCGGCTGCGTGGTCGGCGCCAACACCGAGGTCAAGCGGTCGATCCTCCTCGACGGCGCCAAGGCGCCGCACCTGAACTACGTCGGCGACTCGATCCTCGGTGCGGGGTGCAACCTCGGCGCCGGTACCATCCTGTCGAATTTCCGCCACGATGGCGGCGAGATCCTGATCCCCGACGGCATCGACCGCATCTCCTCGGGACGGCGCAAGCTGGGCGCCCTGCTCGGCGACGGCGTGCTGACCGGCTGCAACTGCGTCCTGCACCCCGGGGTGGTGGTCGGACAGGGCTCGCAGATCTACCCCGGGGTGATGCTGCGCCCCGGCTTCTACCCCGCCCACCAGATGATCAAGCTGCGCCAGCGCCTGGACGCGGTGGAGATGCGGCCGGAGAACTGATTCCGTGCGGCGCTACCCGGTCGTCGTCCGCTTCCCCCTGCACTGGGGGGAGATGGACGCCCTCGGCCACGTCAACAACGCCCGCTACTTCACCTGGTTCGAGAGCGCCCGCATCGCGCTGTTCGAGCGGGTGGGCCTCGCCTCCTCCGGCAGGCCGGCCCTCGGCCCCATCCTCGCCCACACCCGCTGCGACTTCCTGCGCCCCCTGACCTACCCGGCCGAGGTCCTGGTCGGCGCCCGCATCACCCGGCTCGGACGCACCAGCTTCGGCATGGAGTACGGCGTCGCCCTCGCCGGCGCCGCCGACGAGCCGGTGGCGCGGGGCGAGGGCGTGATCGTGCTGGTCGACTACACCACCGGCGCCAAGGTGCCGATCCCGGACGACCTGCGGTCGCGGCTCGCGACCCTCGGCTCTACCGCGGATAGCTGACCACCAGCACGGTGCGGTCGTCCTGGGGCGGCAGGCCGCCGCCGAACGCCTCGATCTCGTCGTAGATGGCGTCGACGATCGCCGTCGGCTCCTGCGTGCGAGCGCCCCGCACCAGCTCCAGGAGTCGGTGCACGCCCAGCTCCTCGTCGCTGCCCGGCCGCTTGGTCTCGACGATGCCGTCGGTGTAGAAGACCAGCAGGTCGCCGGGGCGCAGGCGCACGAAGCCCCGCTCGTAGCTCGCCGCAGGCAGCGGCCCGAGCACCGGCCCCCCCTCCTCGAGGAACCGGACGCTGCCGTCGGCCTCGAGGTGGAACGGGGCGATGTGGCCGGCGTTGACGTAGATGAAGTTGCCGTTGGCCTCGAGCTCACCGTAGAACAGGCCGACGAAGCGGCTGGTCAGCGTGCTCTGGTGGATGATCTCGTTGAGCCGCTCGACGGTGCGCACGATCTTGAAATCCCGCGCCATCCCCATCCGCAGCCCCATGTGGACGTCGCGCACCTGCAACGCCGCCGGCAGCCCGTGCCCCGAGACGTCGGCGATGGCCAGGCCGAGGATCTTGTCGGTGATCGGGATCAGGTCGTAGAAGTCGCCGCCGACGCTCTCCATCGGCTCGGCGCGGCCGGCGAAGGAGAAGGGAGCGTAGCGGGGCATGCGGCGCGGCAGGATCGACACCTGGATCTTGCGCGCCTCGCGGTACACCGCCTCCAGCCGCTCCTCGCGCACCTTGGTGTTGATGGCGTGGCGGAGGATCTGCAGCGAGAACACGATGTCGTCACGGTGGGCGCCGGGGTCGATGTCGAAGGCCAGGATGTAGGCCTCGTCCCCCACCTCGATGCCGGCGAACTCGCGCACCCCGAGCCTCTCCTCGAGCGCCGGGTCGATGCCCGGGTCGCCGGGCTCCATGTACACCACGCCGCCGGTGAGGCAGGCCTCGATCGGCGGATAGCCGCGCGACACCCTCAGGCCCGGCTCCACCGGCTTGGCGTCGCCGAAGGTGGTGCGCAGCACGTAGTCGTGGCCCTCGCGCCGGTACAGCCGGCCGCCGAAGACCCCGAGCTCGTCGCGGAAGTGCTCGACGATGTCCTCGGCCACCGAGCGCACCGTCGACTCGACGTCCCCACCGCGGCCGAGCCCCGACACCAGGCGCTCGACCTTCCTCATCAGCTGCCGGTAGTCGACCGGGCGGTGGGTGGCGGCGGTGGACATCCGGTGCAGCCTACACGACGAGCGCCGGCCGATGCCACGCACCGAATGGGCCGTGGCGGCCAACCGCCGGCTAACCGTGGTCGATCAGGGCCTGGACCACGGCGTCCTGGGCGCGGCGCCCCTCCCAGGCGGTGGTGCGGTTGCACACGATCGCGAAGGCGTAGAGGCGCCCCGAGCGCCCCTTGGCGTAGCCGGAGAGGGCGGAGACCCCGCCGAGCGTGCCGGTCTTGGCGAACACGTTGCCGCGGTACGGAGGCTCGGTGAGCCGCTTGCGCAGGCTGCCCGCCTCCTCGCCGCTGTAGGGCAGGCTGCGCACGTACTCGACCCCCCAGCGGTGCCCGAACATGTGCCGCAGCAGCCCGCTCAAGTTGCGCGGCGTGACGCCGTTGTGGCGGCTCATCCCCGAGCCGTCGGCGAGGCGGAAGCTGTCCGCGTTCCAGCCCAGGCGCCCGGTGAGGTACTCCTCGAGCGCCTGCCGGCCGCCGCGCCAGCTGCCGTCGTTGCAGCGCAGCGCCCCCAGCAGCTTGTACAGGCTCTCGGCATAGAAGTTCTGGCTGCGCTTGTTGGTGACGTCCAGCGCCGTCACCAGGGTGGTGCGATGGGTGGCGACCAGCGTCCACCAGGGGCCCGGCAGACGCTCGACGGGGCGCAGGGCGCCGGCGACCACCACCCCTCCCTCCGCCAGCGCGGCGCGCAGCGCGGCGCCGAAGTACTCGACCGGGTCGACCACCGTGACCCACACGTCGAGCGGCTGGTGGCGGGGGCTGACCTCGCCGCCGACGGTGACCAGCCGCGAGCCGGGCTTGCGGTCCACCGCCCAGTGGTGCTTGCCACGGCCGGTGGTGCGCAAGCCGTTGCGGATCTGCAGCAGGCCATCCAGCCGCGGGAGGGTCTCCACCACCCCCGGGTGGCCCGGCCGGCCGCCCCAGGCGCGCAACAGCATGCAGTTGTCGTTGAAGGACAGCGCCGCTACCGGCGCCTCGTACCACCACATCTGCTGCTCCGCCGGCCAGTCAGGGTGGACCAGGACGTCGTCGAACAGCCCGTGCTCGAGGTAGAGGTCACCTTCGACCCGTTCGACGCCGGCCTGGCGCAGGGCGCCGGCCCAGCGGCGGAAGACGGCGTAGGGATCCCCCGCCTCGAACCGCCCCGAGATCGTCGGGTCGCCGGCGCCCCGCACCGCCAGGTCCCCGGCCAGGGCGCCCGCCGCCAGCTCGCCGCGCATCCCGAGCTGCGTCTGGAACTGGTACGACGGGCCGAGCAGCTCGAGGGCGGCGGCGGTGGTGAGGAGCTTCTGGTTCGATGCTGGCACCAGCCGGGTGTCGGCGTTGTAGCCGTACACCTCGCCGCCGCCTCCGAGCTCCACGACGTGGACGCCCAGCGTCATGCCGCGGCCGGCCCGGCTCACCGCCTGCGCCAGGGCTCCCCGCGGGTCGGGCGCCGTCGCCTCTACCGCCGCCGCCGGGCCCGCCTGCCCGCCGAGCACGGCCAGCAACAGCCAGAGGGCGAGGCGGCGAGGCGGGCGTGTCAGCGGGGTCGGCGGCACGGGTGGAGACAGATTCTAGCCGCGACCCTTGTCTTGGCGAGGCCGCGGCGATACGGTTCAGCGGCAACCCGAATCGATCAGCGCCGGTGGGAGCCGGCGGTCACACCGCGGAGGGACCGTATGAACCTGATCAGTGTCTTCGGGCTCCTCGTGCTGCTGGGGCTCGCCTGGGCGATCTCCTACCACCGCCGCGACGTCGCCGTGCGCACCGTGGTGTGGGGCATCGGGCTGCAGTTCCTCTTCGCCCTCATCATCTTGCGGCAGGACTTCTGGAGCTTCGTGGGCATGGCCATCCTCGGGGGGCTGGTGGTGACCTACCTGGTCCACCGTCCGGTGGCCGACGTGGCGCCGCGATGGGGCCTCACCGCGGTGTGGGTCGGCGGCAGCCTGGCCCTCGGGCTGCTGGTGGGATGGCTGGCGGCGCCGCTGATCCCGGCGCTGCTGCTGGCTCTGATCGTCGCCCTGCTGGCCAACCTGCGCTACCGCTTCGCGCCGGCGTTCGGCTCCATCGGCGGCATCCTGCTGATCGTGCTGGGGATCGCCTGGCTCGCCGCGCGCGGCATCACCGGCCAGCAGCTGTTCGCCACCTTCAGCGACCGCATCGCGTCCTTCCTGAGCCTGTCGGATTACGGCGCGCGGTTCCTGTTCGGCAACCTCGCCGACCCGCAGCACTACTTCCCCGGCGCGGAGGGCGGCTGGCCGGGGTTCGGCTTCCTCTTCGCCTTCAAGGTGCTGCCCACCATCGTCTTCTTCGGCGGCTTCATGGCGGTGCTCTACTACCTCGGCGTGATGCAGCGGGTGATCGAGTCGATGAGCCGCTTCATGCGCTGGACCATCGGCACCTCGGGCGCCGAGACGCTGTCGTGCACCGCCAACATCTTCGTCGGCCAGACCGAGGCGCCGCTGCTGATCAAGCCCTTCCTGCCGGGCATGACGCGCTCGGAGCTGCTGACGATCATGGTGGGCGGCTTCGCCACCATCGCCGGCGGCGTGCTCGCCGGCTACATCGCCATGGGCGTGCCGGCCGGCCACCTGGTGGCGGCGAGCGTGATGTCGGCCCCGGCGGCGCTGGTGGTCGGCAAGCTGATCTTTCCCGAGAAGGAGCACTCCGAGACCGCCGGCGACGTGCGGCTGCCGGACATCGCGGTGGGCGACAACGTCATCGAGGCGGCGGCCAACGGCATCACCGACGGCCTCAAGCTGGCGGTCAACGTCGGCGCCATGCTGATCGGCTTCATCGCCCTCATCGCGGTGGTCGACGTCGGGCTCAACTGGCTCGACGGCTGGATCGACGGGCGCCTTCTCGGCGGCCTCTACTACCCCTACGAGGCGGTGGGGATGTCGCCGGCGGTGGGCGAGTTCGCCGGCTGGTTCCCGGGATCGCTCAAGACCCTGTTCGGCACCCTCCTGCAGCCGCTAGCCTGGGTGATGGGCGTTCCCTGGGCCGACGCCGCCCAAGTCGGCAATCTGCTCGGCATCAAGCTGTCGCTCAACGAGTTCGTCGCCTACGGCACCCTCGGCTCCTACATCCAGAACGGAGTGCTGAGCGAGCGGGCGGTGATCATCTCCACCTACGCGCTGTGCGGCTTCGCCAACTTCTCGTCGATCGGCATCCAGATCGGCGGCATCAGCGCCATCGCTCCGGAGCGCAAGCGGGACCTCGCCGCCATCGGGCTCAAGGCGATGCTCGGCGGCGCCCTGGCCAGCTGGCTCACCGCCACCATCGCCGGGATGTTGCTGTAGGGGCGGCGCTCCGCGGCCGCCCGCCCCGGGCCGGCACGGAGGCCGGCCCCTACGACCACCGTGGGACAGCGGCGCGGAGGCCGGGCCTTACCGCGTGAGGGCCGCCGCGGCGGCGGCCCTCACTGGCGCTTGAGGTAGCGCAGCAGGTCGCTGTCGGTCGACAGGATCAGCGTGGCGTCCTCGGCGAGGATGTGCTGGTAGGTCTCGAGGCTCTTGAGGAAGCGGTACAGCTCCGCGTCCTGGTTGTAGGCGTTGGCGTAGATGCGGGTCGACTCCGCCTCCCCCTCGCCCATCACCTCCTGCGCCCGGCGATAGGACTCGGACTCGATGCGCTTCTGCTCCTGGCCGGTGCGGCCGGAGATCTCCGCCCGCTTGCCCACGCCCTGGGCGCGGTAGCGCTCGGCGATCCGCTCCTGCTGCGACACCATCCGCCGGTAGACCTCCTGGCGCACCTGGTCGGTGTAGTCGATGCGCTTGATGCGCAGGTCGACCAGCTCGATGCCGAGGTCGAGCTCGGCGAGCTTGCGCGAGCAGATGTCGAAGATCTGCTGGCGCGCCTCGAGCCGCTTGCCGGTCGCGGACAGGTCTTCGGCGAAGGGCAGCGCGGACTCCACGGTGGCCTCGATCACCGCCGCCATCGGCTCGACCTCGGCGACGGCATCGGCGTCGGCCGCGGCGTCTGCGTCCGCCGCCAGCTCGACGTCGGCCGGCCCCCCGGCGTCCGTGGCGAGAGCCTGCGCCACCTCCGGGCGATCGGCGAACCCCAGGCGCTCGGTCTCCAGCGGCCGATCGCTGGTGCGCACCAGCTCGAGCAGGTAGTGCGTCGACACCACGTCGCGCACCGAGCCGTCGAGGATGTCGTCGAGCCGGCTCTGCGCCCCCTGCTCGTCGCGCACCGCGTTGTAGAAGCGCGCCGGGTCGGTGATCCGCCAACGAGCGAAGGTGTCGACGAAGATGAACTTCGAGTCCTTGACCGGGATGCGCTCGGGGTCACCGTCCCAGGCCAGGACACGGGACTCGAAGCGCTGGACGTCGTCGATGAACGGCCACTTGAAGTGCAATCCGGGGCCCTTGGGCTCCCCCTTGATGTTGCCGAGCTCGATCACCAGCGCGGTCTGCCCCTCGGGCACCACGTAGAAGACGCCGGTCACCAGCATGAACAGGGCCAGCGCGCCGGCCGCGAGTATGGCGTTTTTCATCGCTGGCCCTCCACGGTCTGGCCGACCGTCGTGCCGTCGAGAATCCCCTTCCTGCCGGACAGGTCCAGCAGCGGCAGCAGCCCCTGGACTCCGTCGTCGATCACCAGCACCCGCTCGGCGGCCGGCAGCGTCTGCTGCATGGCCTCGAGGTAGAGGCGCTGGCGCGTCACCTGCGGCGCCTTGCGGTACTCGGCGAGCAGCAGGCGGAACCGCTCGGCGTCCCCCTGGGAGCGGTTGACGCGCTCGACCTTGTACCCCTCGGCCTGGGCGATGCGCTGCTTGGCCTCGCCCTCGACCCGGAAGATGATGCGGTTGCGCTCCTGCAGCGCCTCGTTGATCGCCCGCTCCATCTCCTGCAGCGCCCGGTTGACCTCCTCGAAGGAGTCCTTGACCGGGTTGGGCGGGTGCACGTCCTGCAGCTGCACCAGCTTGACGTCGATTCCGGCGTCGTAGGAGTCGAGGATCTCCTGCATGCGCTGCCGCACCTCCCCCTCGATGTCGTGGCGCCGGGTCTTGATCACCTCGTTGAACCCCATGTCCCCCACCACCCCACGCATCTCCGCCTCGGCGACCTGGCGGACGCTGCCGTCGGCGTCGCGGATCGCGAACAGGTACCTGTAGGGGTCGTGGATGCGATACTGCACCACCCACTCGACGTCGGCGATGTTGAGATCGCCGGTGAGCATCAGCGACTCGTCCTGGAAGCCCTCCTTGTCGTAGCTCGACTTCTGGCTGGCGCGCAGGGTGCGGAAGCCGAACTCCGCCTTGAGCTGGCGCTCGACCGGCACCTTGTACACCGTGTCGACGAAGGGGATCTTGAAGTTGGGGCCGGAGTCCGCGGTGCCGACGAAGCGGCCGAAGCGCAGGATCACCCCCTTCTCGTAGGGGGCGATCTGATAGTAGGACGACAGCAGCAGCACCAGCGCCGCCACCGCCGCGGCGATCAGGCCGAGGCTGCGGAACGAGCCGCCGCGGAAGCCGGAGAGGTCGGGGAAGTCGACCAGGTTGGGCCGACCGAATCCAGGGGCTTTGGGCATGGCCTAGAGGGTAGCACGCGGCCTCGCGGCCCCTCGATCGGTATAGTCCCGGGGGATGAGCGGCCGCCGCGCCCCCACCGACCCCGAGCCGCTCCTCGACCTGCCGCCGGAGGTCGCGGAGGTGCGCCGCCACCTCCCCACCGGTGCGCAAGCATGGCTGGTAGGGGGCGCGGTGCGCGACCTGCTGCTCGGCCGCCCGCTGCAGGACTTCGACCTGGCGGTGCCGGCTCGCGGCCTGGCGATCGCCCGCCGCCTGGCCGACTCGCTCGGCGCCGCCTTCGTGCCGCTCGACGCGGAGCGGGGCGTCGCCCGGGTGGTGTGGCGACGGGACAGGCGGACCCTGGAGCTCGACGTCGCCGACTTTCGCGCCCCCGACCTCAGCGGCGACTTGACCGCCCGCGACTTCACCATCAACGCCATGGCGGTGCCGCTCAGCGGCGAGCCCCGTCTGATCGATCCGGCGGGCGGCCGCGAGGACCTCGAGCGGGGCGTGGTGCGGCTGATCTCGCGCCAGGCCCTGCGCGACGACCCGCTGCGCGGGCTGCGCGCGGTGCGCTTCGCGGCGCAGCTCGGATTCACCGTCGACGGCACCACCGGGAGCTGGGTGCGGGAGGAGGCGGCGGGCCTGCGTCAGGTCGCCGGCGAGCGGGTGCGCGACGAGCTGTTCAAGGCGCTGGCGGCGCCCGGGCCGCCGCAGGGCCGGGGGCCGGGCCCGACGGCCGCCGTCCGCCTGCTCGACGGCCTCGGGCTGCTGCCGCACACGCTCCCCGAGCTCGTCGCCCTGCAGGAGCTCGACCAGAGCGCACCCCACAGCGAGGACGTGTGGGAGCACACCCTCAGCGTGCTGACACGGCTGGCCGAGGTGCTCTCCCACCTCGCCGGGGCGGGGGCGGCAGCGGCCGACGACGAGGCCTGGCGGCCGGTGGCCTCGGCGCTCGCCCCCTTCCGCGAGCCCCTGGCGGCCCGGGTGGCGCGCCAGCTCGCCGGCGACCGCCCGGCGCGCGGCTTGCTCCTCCTCGCCGCCCTTCTCCATGACGCCGGCAAGGCGACCACCCGCAGCCTCGGCGAGGACGGCCGCATCCACTTCTACCGCCACGAGGAGGCGGGCGCAGCGATGGCGGAGGCGCGCCTGCAGGCTCTGCGCTTCGCGCAGGCCGAAGTGCAGCACGTCGCGGGCCTCGTCCGCCACCACATGCGGCCCCTGGCCCTGAACCGACCGCAGCCCCTGTCGGACCGTTCCCTCCATCGCTTCCACCGCGCCACCGGCGACGTCGCTCCCGAGGTGTGCCTGCTGGCGCTCGCCGACAACCTGGCCAAGGGGGAGGGGCGCGCGCACGGCGACTGGCCCGGCTTCGTGGCGCGGGTCGGCGAGCTGCTGGAGGCGTTCTTCGAGCGCCACGGCGAGGTGGTGAGCCCGACCCCCCTGCTGCGCGGCGGCGAGCTGGTCCGGGAGCTGGGGATGGTGGTGGGCCCGGCCATCGGCGAGCTCCTGCGCGCCCTGGTCGAGGCGCAGGCGGCGGGGGAGGTGCGCGACCGCGCCGAAGCCCTGGTCTTCGCTCACCGCTGGCGGGCGCAGCGAGGCTCCTAGCCCCCTCCTAGCCCACCCGCCGGCGCTGGGTGCCCGCCGGCACGGTGCCGGTCGCCAGGGCTTCCTCGAGCGGCAGCGGCCTCCCCAGGGCGTGGCCCTGCGCGAAATCGACCCCGAGCTCGCGCAGGCGGGGCAGCAGCGCCTCGTCCTCCACCCACTCGGCGACGGTGGCGACGCCCATGGCATGGGCCACCCGCACGCTGGCCTCGACCACCGCCAGGTCCACCGGGTCGTGCGTCATGGCGCGCACGAAGCTGCCGTCGATCTTCAGCAGGTCGATCGGCAGGCCGCGCAACAGGCTGAACGACGAGACGCCGGCGCCGAAGTCGTCGAGCGCGAAGCGGCAGCCCAACGCGCGCAACCGCTCCATCAGCTCGACAGCCTCGCGCAGGTTGTTGATCGCCGCCGTCTCGGTGACCTCGAACCACAACCGCTCCGGCGGGAACCCGGTGCGCTTCAGGGCCTGGCGCACGCGCTCGGTGAACTGGCGGTCGGCGAGGGTGCTCGAGGACAGGTTGACCGCCACGCCGCCGATCGCCTGCCCCTCCACCCAGCACTCGCCGAACGCCGTCAGGGCCTGGTCCACGACCCAGGCGTCGAGCGTCGGCATCAGGCCGTAGCGCTCCACCGCCGGGATGAAGCCGCCCGCCGGCACCTCCCGCCCGTCCTCACTCGACAGGCGCAGCAGCACCTCGCCGCGCAGCCCGGGCTCGGCGCCGCTCTGTAACGGCACGATGGGCTGGAAGGCGAGGCGGAACCTGCCGCTCTCCAGCGCGCTCAGCATCTGCGACAGGTGGCCCATCTCCTCCTGGCGGCGCGCCAGCTCGGGGTCGCCGCCGCGGTCGACGAAGACGCGGTTGCGCCCCAGGTCCTTGGCGGCGTAGCAGGCGACGTCGGCGCGGCTGAGCAACCAGCCGGCGTTCTCCTCCTCGCCGGTGATCGGCACGACTCCGAGGCTGGCGCCGATCTCGAACAGTCGCCCCTCCCAGGAGAAGCGGAAGTGGCGGACCTCACGGCAGACCGCCTCGGCGATCTGCGCCGCGCGTTCGAGCCGGCAGGCCTCGAGGAGGATACCGAACTCGTCGCCGCCGAGGCGCGCCAGCACGTCGCTGCTGCGGATTCTCCGGCGCAGCAGCACCGCGAGCTGGCGCAGCAGCTCGTCGCCGGCGCTGTGGCCGCACAGGTCGTTGACCACCTTGAACTGGTCCAGGTCGAGGTAGCACAGGGCGTGCTGGACGTCGCGGCGGGAGGCGTCCTCCAGGGCGATCTCCAGGCGCCGCTCGAACTCGCCGCGATTCAGCAGCTCGGTGAGCGGATCGTGCGACGCCCGGTGGGCGAGCTCGCGCTCCATCTGTCGCGCCTCGGTGATGTCCTGAAACACCACCACCGCGCCGACCACGTTGCCGTCGCCGTCGCGGATCGGTGCGGCGCAGTCGGCGACGGCGCGCTCGGCACCGCCGCGCGCCAACAGCAGCGCGCCCTGGGGCAGCTCGACCGGCGCGCCTTCGCGGAAACACCCTTCGACCGGGTCGGCGATGGGCTCGCGGGTGTGCTCGTCGACCAGGCGCAGGATCTCGGGTGCCGGCAGCCCGAGCGCCTCCTCCTGCGTCCAGCCGAGCAGCCGCTCGGCCGCCGGATTGAGGCCGGTGATCCACCCCGCCGGGTCGGTGGTGATCACCGCGTCGCCGATCGACTCGAGCGTCACCTCGGCGAGCTCCTTGGCCGCCGCCAGGGCGCGCTCGGCTCGCAACCGCTCGAGCTCGGCGGCGGCGCGGGCGCCGAACAGCCGCACCACCGCGGCGGCGATCTGCCCTTCCGGCAGCGGCCCGTCGTGGACCACCGCCAGCGCCCCCAACACGCCCCCGTCGCGCCCCCGCAGGGTGACGCCGAGGAAGCCGTCACCGCGGCAGCGGTCGAGCAGCGGGTCTCCCGGGTAGCGGTGGCGGACACCGGACTCGACGATGCGCAGGTCGTCTTCCACGCTCGGCGCCAACGGCGAGCCGTCGAGGGGGAAGGAGAAGCGATCGAGGAAGTCGTCGCGCGGCCAGGCGGCCACCACCTCCAGCCGCTCGGCCAGCGCGTCCGTCTCTCCGACCAGCGCGCAGCGGGCGCCGAGGGCCTCGGCCAGCTCCCCGACCAGACGGCGCAGGAAGCTCTCGCCGACCACTCCGGAGGTCCTCGCCACCAGCCGCTCGAGCAACACGCCGTCGGCGGGGCGGTCGCTGACCTCCTCGCCCGAGCTGAGAGCGCCGACCACTTCGCCGGCGTCGTCCCGCACCACCACGTGGTGCCAGGCCACCTCGCGGACCCTGCCGTCGCGGTCGACCACCGGGTAGCGGTGGTGGCCGACCGGCGCCACGTCGCCGGCGAGCAGGGTATCGAACGCCTGGCGCACCTCGTCGCGCACCGACGCCGGCACGAAGCTGGCGAACCAGTCGCGGTCGAGGACCTCCCGCTCGTCGCAGCCGAGCAGCTCGCTCCCCTTGCGGTTGATCTCGCGGACGCAACCGGCCCGGTCGAGCAACACGAGGACCACCTCGGTGGTCTCCAGGTAGAGCCGGAGCCGGCTGTGCGGGTCGACGAGAGCGAAGAGGTCCGGCGCCATCGGCTGTGCCCCAACCTCGGGCAAACCCCCAGAGTTGCAAGTCGCGCGCCATCGGCCTTTTCGTCGCGGCGGGGCTGGCATGACCCACCCTGGGCCGGGACCATCACCGCGAGACAGAGGGGAAATCCCTCAGCGGACGCCGACGGCTTCCCTCATCCCCCTCCCAACCGCGCCTCGCCCGAGGGCAGGCGCGCCGATCATTGGCGGGGCTCGCTTCCTTCCCGCTGCGGCACCCAGACCAGGGTCACGCCGCGCACCTCGACGTCGGCGCGGCGCGGCGCCGCCGACACCTCCTCCAGCGGCTCCAGCTCGGGGCGAAAGGAGGTGTCGACGGCGGCGAGCTCGCGGGCCAGCTCCGCCTCGAGCTCCTGCACCCGCGCCTCGCCGGCGGCGAGATCGCGCTCGGCGCGCTCCACGTCGGACGCCTCGCGCCGGCTGCGCCCGACGCCGCGCGCCGCCGTGGTGGCGCGGCCCAGCGCGGCGCGCGACACCGCCTTGCGGCCGACCAGGGCCGACAGCAGCGTGGCGCCGAAGGAGATCGCCGTCTGCATTCTCGCCTCCTGGAGCTGCCCTCGCTGCACCGCCGCGCGGTCGCGCGCCCTGTCCACCTGGCCGCCCAGGCGAGCGAGCTGGCGATCGTATCGCTGCCGCAGCTGCTCGACCCTCTCGCCGCGCGCTTCGCGAGCCGCCTCGGCCAGCCGCAGCCGCAGCTCCGCCTCGCTCTCCCCCGGCCGGGAGACGACGCCCAGGGTCGGCGAGCGGAGCAGCCGGAGGCGGCGCTGGGAGTAGAGGAAGTCCGCCAGCTCCTTGTGCCAGCGGCGGTAGCTGGCCGGCTCGGCGGCCGCCGGCGGCAGGTCGGCGTAGCTGCCGGCGAAGGGCGGCGCCGACGGCAGGTCGGCCAGGCGCCAGGGCGTCTCCTCGCCGCTGCCCCACTCTGCGGCGCCGTGTTCGGGCGGCGGCGCCAGCAGCGCTACCTCCTGGCGATGCGGTGCCGCCAGCTCGCGACCGGAGTAGGAGACCGCGCCCTCGCCGAGCAGCAGCGGGCGGAAGAAGGGCGTGGCGCCGTCGGCGGGCGGCGTCACCGGCGCCCAGCGGCAGGGGATCGCCGGCGGCAGCACCGGCGGCCCGCCGAGGCCGGGATCGCCTGGCGGGTGGGGCAGCTCGCTCGCCTCGGTGGCGGCCGGCGGCGCCGCGCCCGCGTCGGCGGCGGGCGCTGCCGGGCCCCCTCCGGGCACGGGAGGCGGCGCCGAGACATCCCCCGCCGTCAGCCGCCGCACCTCCTCGCGCGACAGCGGCCCCCGCAGGTAGCTCATCACCCACCGCGTCTGGAACAGCACCGGTTGGGGGTCGTGGACGTCGTGCAACAGAAAGACCCGCTGCGGCAGGCGCGACAGGGTGCGATCGAGCTCGGCGCGGCTCCAGGTCCCGGGGCTGGCGCCCTCCAGGCCGTCGAGCAGCCGCTGCTTGTCGCGCTCGGTCTGCAGGCGGCCGAGCATCCAGGTGCCGATGTTGGAGAGCGCCTTGTAGTCGAGGTCGACCGGGTTCTGCGTCGCCAGCAGGATGCCGACGCCGTGGGCGCGCGCCTGCTTGAGCAGGGTGAGCAGCGGCCGTTTGGAGGGCGGCTCCCCCACCGGCGGCAGGTAGCCGAACACCTCGTCCATGTAGATCAGGGCGCGCAGGCCCGAGGTGCCGGGGCGGCTGCGGGTCCAGGCCAGCACCTGCTCGAGGAGCAGCGAGACGAAGAACATCCGCTCGCGCTCTTCGAGGTGGGCCAGGGTGCACACCGCCACCCGCGGCCTCCCCTGGGGCGTGTAGAGCAGCCGCTCGACGTCGAGCGGCTCGCCGGTGAGCCAGCTCGCGAAGCGCGGCGAGGCGAGCAGGTTGTTCAGCTCCATGGCGAGGGCGAAACGGTCGCGGCCAGGGTAGAAGCTCTCGAGCTCGAGCACCCCGATGCGGGTCACCGGCGGGCTCTGCACCCGCGCCACCAGCGCCGCCAGGTCGAGGTCCTCGCCGCGCGTCCAGCAGGCCTGGAGGATCGCCGACAGCAGCACGCCTTCGCGGCCGCGCAGGGCGCCGGCCGGCTTGCCCACCAGGTCGAGCAGGCTGGCGGCGGTGGTGGCGATGCGCTCGGCCAGCAACTCGGCGTCGGCGCGCTGGGTCTCGGGCGGCGCCGCCAGCGAGCTGAGCACCGCCAGCGGCCTGCCCGCGGTGCTCCCGGGAGTGTAGAGGGCGAAGTCGGCCGCCGCTTGCAGGCGAGCGATGCGCTCCGGGCCCTGCTCCCAGTCGGCCAGGCCGCGGCGCCACTTTTCGGCCTCGCGCCGCGCCAGCTCGTCGCGGCCGATCCCCTGCCGCTCGGCGGCCGCCGGGTCGACCCAGGGGGCGAAGTCCTCCGGCCGCAGCTCGGGAAAGGTCAGCAGCAGGTTGCCCAGATCGCCCTTGGGATCGATGGCGAGCACCGGCACGCCGTCGATCGCCGCCTCCTCGACGACGGCGATGGCGAGCCCGGTCTTGCCGCTGCCGGTCATGCCGATACAGACCCCGTGAGTGGTCAGGTGGCGGGAGTCGTAGAGCAGGTGGCCGGGCAGCGGCGCGCCGGCCTCGAGATCGAACGGCCGGCCGAGGTAGAACAGCCCGAGACGTTCGTAGGCGGGGTCCATGCGCCGCCCATCCTATCCGGCGCCGGTGAGGGATT
>DATKEH010000324.1:0-4039 GCA_035546355.1 Thermoanaerobaculia bacterium | reverse complement strand
CTCCTGCCCGCCGATCCCCTCGTAGTCGTTGATCAGGTCGCCGGCGCCGTAGAGGACGAGCCGCCCGCGGTAGATCTCGATCCCCTTGGGGTGGTGCGAGGAGTGGCCGTGGACGACGTCGACGCCGCCCTCGTCGACGAGGATGCGGGCGAACCGCGCCTGCTCCGGGGGCACCGCGTACCCCCAGTTGCCGCCCCAGTGGATCGAGGCCACCACCAGGTCTCCCGGGCCGCGGGCACGGGCGATGGTGCGCGCCACCTCCCGCGCCGTCGCGGCGGCGAGGTCGGGGAGCCGAGAGACCCCGGAGCGCCCCTCCTCGGCTCCCCACGCCGGCGGCACCCCGCTGCTGCCGTCGGCCATGGCGAACACCAGCACCCGGCCGCCAGGGGTGGCGAGGATCGCCGGCGCCGCGGCGGCCGTCGAGTCGGCGCCGGCCCCGGCGACCGCTATACCCGCCCGCCGCAGGGTGGTCACGGTCTCCGCGAGCCCCGGCCGCCCCCAGTCCAGCACGTGGTTGTTGGCGAGCCCGGCGCAGTCGACGCCGGCGGCTTCCAGCACGGCGACATTGGCGGGGTGGGTGCGGTAGTGGATCCCCTTGCCGGGCCACGGCTCGTCGGCGGTGGTAACCGCCGTCTCCAGGTTGACGATGCGGACCGCCGGCCGATGCCGCGCCAGCACCTCGAGCGCCTCGCCCCAGACGTAGGCAGGGCGGACGCGGCGGGGGATGGGTCCGCTCGCTGCCTCCGCCAGCGCCACGTAGCGCCTGGCGTCGCGCACGTACGGCTCGTACAGCCGGGGCGGCAGCGGGCGCTTCATGATCTGGTCGATCCCGCGGCCGAGCATGACGTCGCCGGCGAGCAGCAGCGTCAGCCCCTCGCCGGAGCCCTCCGCCGGGTCCGCCGCCCCGGCGATTCCCCACACCAGCAGCGCCCCGGTGGTGGCGGCGAGCAGCGCGCCCAGCACCTCCTGTCTGCCGGCCCGCCGCGGTGGGTGGTACGGGCCCATGGGACCAGGGTAGCCGATCGGCCGGGCCGAGCGGAGCGAGCGGCTACACTGGGTGGGTGCTCGCGGCGCACCGCCTCCCCGCCCCCGATCCCCGCTACCTGCTGAGCGACTACGAGCCGGCCTACCTCGAGCTGCATCGCCGGGGCCTGCTGGCGGCGCGCGTCGAGGCGGCGCTCGAGGAGCTGCGGGAGTGCCGCGCCTGCCCCCGCGACTGCGGGGTGAACCGCCTCGCCGACGAGCGCAAGGTGTGCAACACCGGCCGCCATGCGGTGGTGTCGAGCGCCTTCCCCCACTTCGGCGAGGAGGACTGCCTGCGCGGCTGGAACGGCTCGGGCACCATCTTCTTCGGGCTGTGCAACCTGCGCTGCGTGTTCTGCCAGAACTGGGACATCTCGCAGCAGCGCCAGGGGCGCGAGATGCGCGGCGAGGAGATCGCCGAGCTGATGCTCGAGCTGCAGGAGCAGGGCTGCCACAACGTCAACTTCGTCACCCCCGAGCACGTGGTGCCGCAGGTGATCGAGGCCATCGCCGCCGCCGTGCCGCGCGGGCTGCGTCTGCCCATCGTCTACAACACCAGCGCCTACGATTCGCTCTCCTCGCTGCGCCTGATGGAGGGCCTGGTGGACGTCTACATGCCCGACTTCAAGTTCTGGAGCGAGGAATCCGCCAGGCTCCTCTCCAAGGCCAAGGACTACCCGCAGCGGGCCCGCGAGGCGATCCGCGAGATGCACCGCCAGGTGGGGCCGCTGCGCTTCGGCCCCGACGGCCTCGCCCGCCGCGGGCTGCTGGTGCGCCACCTGGTGATGCCGGGGCAGGGCGAGGAGGCGGCGGCGATCTTCCGCTGGCTGGCCGCCGAGCTGTCGCCCGACACCTACGTCAACGTCATGGGCCAGTACCGGCCGCTCTTCCAGACCGGCGACGCCTACCGCGACGGCCGCCCGCGCTACGCCGAGATCGACCGCCGCCCCGCCGCGGGCGAGCTCGCAGCCGCCTTCGCCGCCGCCCGCGAGGCCGGGCTGTGGCGGCTCGACGAGCGCCGCTGAGGCCCCGGCGGCCCGCCCGCTCACCTCACGGCGAGGAGGGGCTGCCAGCCGCCGCCGGGAAGGGGGGCAGCTCGATCCGGTCGACGCAGGAGGCGTCGGTTCGCCCCGCGTAGCCGTCGCGCACGAAGTCGGCGATGATCGTCTCGACGCACCCCCAGGAGCCTCAGTTCCGGCGCCTCCACCCCGGCTCACAGTGACTTGAGGTACTCGACCAGGTCGCCCTTCTCGTCCGGCGTCAGGGACAGGCGGCCGTGGCGGTCGTAATGATCGACCACCGCCTCGTAGGTCGGGAATCGGCCGTCGTGGTAGAAGCCACCCTTCTGGCGCGTGAAGAGACCGGCGAGCGGCGTGGTGCGGTAGCGGCGATCCGGGGAACGGCTTGCCTGGAAGTCGTCGATGCCCATCTCTTCGGGCGTATGCATCGGCCATCCGGGCTCGACGAACAAGGGCGGCACGTGGCAGGTCCCACACTGCGCCTTGCCCTCGAAGACGAGCTTGCCCCTCGCCGCCGCCGCGGCGTCGAAGGAATCCTTCGGCGGCTCGGGAGCGGGGATCGAGAGCTGGTAGAAGTGCAGCGCGGCGAGCTTGCCGGTGACCAGGTCCGGCGTGTTGCGGATGTTGCCGTGGCCTGCGCGCGCGGCGACCGGGAACTGCTCGGGGTCGTCCAAGCGAGGGTCGAAGAAGGTACCCTTGCCGTGCATCTGGGTGATGGCGACGTAGGCGTTCCAATGCGTCACGGATCCCCATCCGGTGTAGGTGTGCAGGTTCACGCCGGCGAGGCCGAAGGCCGCTGGCAGTACCGTGGCGGCCGACTTCCCGTCCGGGCGCATCGCCTTGCCGTCCTGGTTGAGCTCGGCGTCGTACTTGCCCGGCCCCCAGCTCCGGAAGACCTTCCGCACCTCGTCCTCGCTGACGCCCAACAGGTCGGCGAACGGCTTCAGGTTGGGCGCCAACGCCGCCACCTGCCCGACGTCGAGATCGCGATTGGGCCAGCCATCCAGCCGCGCGCCGATGCCAGCGGTGATCGAGTCGTCGACCGTCGAATGGCACAGGGCGCAGGTGATCCCGACGCTGATGATCTCGTCGTCGCGGGTGACGGCCTTGACGCCGACCACCGAGTGAGCTCGCAACAGGGCGACCGTGGTTTCGGGATCGTCGAGGCTCACCGAGCCCTCGGCGATAGCCCTGGCGAGGATCTCGGGGAGCTGGCCCGCGTCGACCTTGAGGCCGAGCTGGAGGGCCTGCTTGGGGCTCAGGCCAGGTCCGACGCCACCATTCTCGGCGCCGAGGATCGCTTCGTGGAGTCGCAGCTGTCCACCCCAGAAGTCCTCGCTCCCGAAGCTGTCGTACCGGAAGATCTCGCGCCCATCGCGGAGCATCTCGGCCGCGTGGGCGTCGATCCGCGCGTCATGCCCGGGTCGAGTCTGCTCCGCTTCCACGGCCGGGTTCTCGGGAACCCCCTTCATCGCCGGCAAGCACGCGATGACCAGAACGGCGGCGGCCAACAACGCTGCCATCAGCTTCCAGTGCATTGTGATCCCTCCTCGAAATCGGGTCTGCCGAGAGGCCGAGCAGTGGAAAGCTCCTGTTCGCCATCATCACGACCTCGGACAATCCGCCATCTCGTGCCGTGCGAGGAAGTGACACTGCTGGCGAAAAAGCACGCAAGAGCCGAGCCAGTTTTAGGCATCAGGAGCCTCCTCCCGGGTCACCACGCCTCGGTATGTAGCGAGGCCCTGCCAGTCAGCGCCGCGTGCGAGCACGGCAGCGCGATGGTGTCGAGCAAGGCGTCTTGGTTCGCCGGCCGTTTCAGCCCGTCGGCACGATTTCTGCTCGCGAAAGGCCCAGACGAAGGAGGAGACGACGATGGCCCGATGTGAGCGCTGCGGCAACGACTACGACAAGACCTTCCAAGTCGTCATGGACGGCGACTCCCACACCTTCGACAGCTTCGAGTGCGCCATCGCCTCGCTCGCACCCGAGTGTGCGAC
>DATKEH010000323.1:0-11245 GCA_035546355.1 Thermoanaerobaculia bacterium | reverse complement strand
AGCAGCTCCTGGATGGCGCGCAGGTCGGCGCCCGCCTCCAGCAGGTGGGTGGCGAAGCTGTGGCGCAGGGTGTGGGGATGCACGCCGGCGGCGAGCGCCACCGCCCCGACGTGCTTGTCGATCACGCGGCGCACCGAGCGGTCCGAGAGGCGGCCGCCGCGGGCGTTGAGGAAGACCGGCTCCCCTTCGCCTTCCTCCCCGTCGCGAGCGCCGCGGACCCCGTCCCAGGCGGCGAGCCAGCGGCGCACGGCGGCGGCGGCGGGGGCGCCGAACGGCACCATCCGCTCCTTGCCCCCCTTGCCCACCACCCGCAGCACCCGGCCCGGCAGGTCGAGGTCGCCCCACTCGAGACCGACCAGCTCGCCGACCCGCAGGCCGGTGGCGTAGAGCAGCTCGAGCAGCGCCCGGTCGCGATGTCCCAGCGGGTCGTTGCCGGGCGCCGCCACCAGCAGGTCGACCTCCACCGGCCGCAGGTGGCGGGGGAGCTTGTGCGGCGTCCGGGGCGTGCGGACTCCGGCCGCCGGGTTGGCTCCCACCACCCCCTCGCGCAGCGCGTGGCGGAAGAGGGTGCGCACCGCCGACAGCATCCGCCCCTGGCTGCTGCGGGCGATGCCCTGGCGGGTGAGGTGGGCGAGGAAGGCGCGCACCGCCGCGGCGTCGACGTCGGCCGGCCGCGCCCCCTCGCGGCCCAGCCACTCCTGCTCGAGGAAGCGCACGAAGCGGTCGAGATCGCCGTCGTAGGCGCGCAGGGTGTGGGGCGAGAGGTTGCGCTCCTCGGCCAGGTGCGAGAGGAAGCCGGCGATCAGGCGGCGCATCGGCGCCCCTCGATCGGTCGCAGGGGCCGGCCTCCGTGCCGGCCCGGGGCAGGGGCGAGGCCCCACCGCTCGGGCGGGGACGGAGCCCCGCCCCTACGGCCGTCCCCGAGCCCCGCCAACCGTCGTAGGGGCCGGCCTCCGTGCCGGCCCGGGGCAGGGGCGACGCACCCTCGCTCGGGCGGGGACGGAGCCCCGCCCCTACGGCCGCGCGGTACCCTCCTCCGCGGCATCAAGGCGCACCCAGCGCGGCTGCCGCCTCGGCCCTCACCCGCGGCGGCGGCAGCTCGCCGGCGAGCGGTGGCTCGATGGGCAGCGCCGCCGCCTCCGCCCAGGCGGCCAGCTCGCGCCGGGCGCGCTCGGCGTAGGCGGCGCGCCGGCGATGTCGGGGGACCGACCGCTCGAGGGGCAGGAACAGCCCGAGATTGACGTTGGCGGGCTGGAAGTGGGCCGGATCGGACTGGGTGAGGTGCCGCGCCAGCGCGCCGAGGGCGGTGGTGGCGGGGATCGGCTGCAGCGGCTCGCCGCGCAGCTCCCGGGACAGGTACAGGCCGATGGCGAGGCCGGTGGCAGCCGACTCGAGGTACCCCTCGACGCCGGTGATCTGCCCCGCCAGCCGGGTCTCGGGGCGCGACTCGAGCCGGTAGCAGGCGTCGAGATGCGCCGGCGCGTTGACGAAGGTGTTGCGGTGGATCTGCCCGAGTCGCACGAACTCGGCCCGCTCGAGGCCGGGGATCATGCGCAGCACCCGCGCCTGATCGCCCCACTTGAGACGGCTCTGGAAGCCCACCAGGTTGAAGTGGCTGCGGGCCAGGTTCTCCTGCCGCAGCTGCACCACCGCCCAGGGGCGGCTGCCGTCCGGGGCGGTGAGCCCGACGGGCTTGAGCGGCCCGTAGCGCAGGGTGTCGACGCCGCGCCGCGCCATCTCCTCGATGGGCAGGCACCCCTCGAAGAACAGCGCCTGCTCGAACTCGTGCGGCGGCAGCACCTCGGCCGCCACCAGGGCCTGGTGGAAGGCCAGGTACTGCGGCTCGTCGAGCGGCGCGTTGAGGTAGTCGGCGCCCTCCCCCTTGCCGTAGCGCGATCCCCAGAAGAGCTTGTCGAGGTCGAGGGTCTCGGCGTCGACGATGGGGGCGATGGCGTCGTAGAAGTAGAGGTACCCCTCACCGAGCAGGGCCTCCAGCGCGGCGGCGAGAGCCGGCGAGGTCAGCGGCCCGGTGGCCAGCACCGTCGGCCCTTCGGGGATGGCGGTGACCTCCTGGCGGCGGATGGTCACCAGGGGGTGCCCGGCGAGCGCCTCGCTGACTAGCCCCGCGAAGCGGTCGCGATCCACCGCCAGGGCGCCGCCCGCGGGCACCGCCGCCAGCCGCGCGGCGGCGATGATCAGCGAGCCGAAGCGCTCCATCTCCTGCTTGAGCAGGCCCGCCGGATGGTCCGGCTCGTCGCTGCGCAGCGAGTTGGAGCAGACCAGCTCGGCGAAGCGGTCGGTGTGGTGCGCCGGGGTGGGCCGCAGCGGGCGCATCTCGGAGAGTTCCACCGCCACGCCCCGCCGGGCCAGCTGCCAGGCGCATTCGCTGCCGGCCAGGCCACCGCCGACGACGCGGACGACGGGCTCCCCGCCGCCGCCCCCGTGGGTAGACGGCCCGGGTGACGAGTGTTGCGAGGCGCTCTCGCCCATCGCGGTATCATACCGCCCGCCCCCGGGGTGGACCCTGCGGGCACGATCCCCCACCGGAGCGCGAAGCGATGACCTTGCACCTTCCGCTGGCCACCCCGGGCGGCCACGGAGGGCCGCCCCTACGCCCGTCCCTGAGCCCCGCCAACCGTCGTAGGGGCCGGCCTCCGCGCCGGCCCGGGAGGGTGGGCGCCGGCCGCGCCGCGCTGTTGCTCGCGGCGCTGGCGGTCGGGCCGCTGGCGGGGTGCGGCGGCGACCGCCCCGGCGGCGACGCCGCGACGCGCGGCGCCCCCACCGTGGGTTCCGAGGGGGGCGAGTCGCTGGTCGCCTGGCTGCGCCGCGGCGCCGCCCCCGGCGACACCTCGACCGAGGAGCGGGAGGCGATCGAGGAGGCGGTTCGCGAGCTGCTCCCGCAACCCGCCGGCGACCTCGCCGGGCACCAATGGCGGGTCACCTACCACGACCTGCCCACCGCCGACTTCGTCAGCGCCGAGCTGGTGCCCGACGAGCCTCCTGGCTACCCGCGGGCGCTGTGGATGCACCTGGTCTGGCGCGGCCCGCTGGAGCCGGCGGCGCGTGGCGGCTACCGGCGCGAGGTGGCGGGGTACCCGGCCCGCGGGCTGCCGGGGCACCACGTCTTCGTCCGCGCCGGCGGCGTCGAGGTACGGGCGGTGGCGGAGGCGGAGGCGATGCGCGAGGAGGGCCGCCTCGAAGCCCTGGTGGCCGAGCTCCCCCTGGCGCGGCTGGCGGAAGACTAGGGCCCGCCCCGCCGCTACTTCTTGCGCCCCTTGCCGGCCGGGCTCTTCTTGCCGCCCTTGCCGCCCTTGGCGCCGCGCCGCGGCCGCTTGCCCGGCCCCTTCTTCTCGCGCTCGGCGAGCAGGGCGAGGGCCTCCTCGCGGGAGAGCGCCTCGGGGTCGGCGCCCCTGGGCAGGCTGGCGTTGGTCTTGCCGTCGGTGACGTACGGCCCGTAGCGGCCGGAGAGCACCTCCAGGGTGCGGCCGGTGTCGGGGTGGGGCCCGAGCTCCTTGAGCACCGTCCGCCCGGCCTGCGCCAGCAGCGCCAGCGCCTGCTCCAGGGTGACGGTGAACACCTCGTCCTCCTGGCGCAGGTTCTTGTACCTGCCGCCGCGCTCGACGTAGGGGCCGTAGCGGCCCAACCCGGCGGTGACCGGGCTGCCCGAGTCGGGGTCGGTGCCGAGCACCCGCGGCAGCGCGAGCAGCCGCAGGGCGTAGTCGAGGTCGACGTCGTCGACGCCCTTGCCGCGCGGCAGGCTCACCCGCTTGGGCTTGGCCCCGTCCGCGCTCTCGCCGAGCTGGACGTAGGCGCCGTAGGGGCCGAGCCGCGCGTAGACCTGCTGGCCACTCTCGGGATCGGTGCCGAGCGGCTCCTCGGCGCGCGATCGGGCCGCCAGCAGCTCCAGCACCTTCTCCGCCGTCAGCTCGTCGATCAGCAGGTCGACGGGCAGGGTGACGCGGTCCCCCTCGCCCCCCTCGCCGCGCTGGACGTAGACGTTGCTGCGCCCGATGCGCACCTCGATGGGTTGGCCGCTCTCGGGGTCGTCGCCGACGCGGATGGACGGGTACTCGATCTTCGGCAGCTCGTCGTCGATGCGCTGCGCCAGCCCCACGCCGTGACCGCCCTCGCCGAAGTAGAAGGAGGCGAGGAAGTCCTTCCAGTCGCGCTCGCCGGCGGCGATGTCGTCGAGCGCCTCCTCCATGCGGGCGGTGAACTTGACGTCCACGTATTGGGGGAAGTGCCGGCGCAGCAGGTGGATCACCGCCATGCCGACGAAGGTCGGCACCAGGTAGCCCGCCTTCTTGATCACGTACTCGCGGTCCTGCAGGGTCGACAGCGTCGGGGTGTAGGTGGAGGGGCGGCCGATCCCCTCCTCCTCGAGCTTCTTGATCAGGCTGGCCTCGGTGTAGCGCGCCGGCGGCCGCGTCTCGTGCCGTTCGGGGGCGGCGCCGAGCACCCGCACGCCGGTGTCCGCGGCGCCGGCGCCGCCGACCCGGTCCCCCTCTTCGAGGGGCGGCAGGATGACGTCCTGGCGATCGCCGCCGGCGACCCGCAGGAACCCCGGGAAGCGCAGGATCGAGCCGGTGGCGCGGAAGGTGTGGGCCGTGTCGTTCACCGTCGCGGTGAGCTCGAGCGTGCTGTTGTCGAGCAGCGCGTCGCTCATCTGCGAGGCGACGGCCCGCTCCCAGATCAGGCGGTACAGGGCGAGCTCCTCGCGCTGCAGCCGAGGGGCCACCGCCTCGGGAGTGCGGGTGATCTCGGTGGGCCGGATGGCCTCGTGCGCCTCCTGCGCGCTCTTGGCGCTGGTGCGGTAGCGGCGGGCGCCGCCGTGGTAGGCGTCGCCGAAGGTCTCGCGGATGTAGCCGCCGGCATCGGCGAGGGCCTTCTCGCTGAGGGTGAGCGAGTCGGTGCGCATGTAGGTGATGAGCCCCTCGCGCTCGCCGCCGCCGAGCTCGATCCCCTCGTAGAGGCGCTGCGCCACCGCCATCGTCTGCTTGGGGGACATCCGCAGCCGGCTGCTCGCCGCCTGTTGCAACGTCGAGGTGGTGAAGGGGGGCGCCGGCCGCTGCCGGGTCTCCTTGCGCTCGACCCGGGTGACCACCCAAGGGGTGGCCGCGGGCGCCGCCTGGGCGATGGCGGTGGCCTCCTGCTCGCCGAGCAGCCGCACCGCCGCGTCGGCCAGCAGCTGGCCGCTGTCGGCGTCGAAGTCCTTGCCGCTGGCCAGGCGGGTGCCGTCGATGGCCACCAGGTCCGCCGTCAGCTCCCCCTGCGGGGCGGCCAGCCGCGCCCGCACGTCCCAGTACTCGGCGGTGTGGAAGGCCTGCCGCTCCTCCTCCCGTTCGACGACCAGCCGCAGCGCCACGCTCTGCACCCGCCCGGCGGAGAGCTTGGTGCGTACCTTCTTCCACAGCACCGGCGACAGCGAGTAGCCGTACAGGCGATCGAGGATGCGCCGCGTCTCCTGCGCCCGCACCAGCTGCTCGTCCACGGCCCGCGGGTTGGCCAGCGCCTCCTCGAGGGCCGAGCGGGTGATCTCGTGGAAGGTGATGCGGCGCACCGGTACCTTGGGCTCGAGCACCTCCACCAGGTGCCAGCTGATCGACTCCCCCTCGCGGTCCTCGTCGGTGGCGAGCAGCAGCTCGTCGGCGGCGGAGACCATCTTGCGCAGCTCGCGCACCCGCTTCTGGCTGTCCTTGGGGACGACGTAGATCGGCGCGAAGTCGTGCTCGACGTCCACCGCCAGCGTGGCCCAGGGCTGCGCGCGGACGCGGGCCGGGATCTCGTCGGCGGAGCCGGGGAGGTCGCGGATGTGGCCGTAGCTCGCCTCGACCTGGTACTCCGACCCCAGGAACTTCTCGATGGTGCGGGCCTTGGCGGGCGATTCGACGATGACGAGCTTCACCGGCGAGGAAAGGTAGCACAGACGGTCTCACGGCCGCCGCCGGCAGTACACCGGCCCCGGGAAGCGCTCCACCCAGCCGCCGAGCTCGAGCTCGAGCAGCGCGGCGAGCACCGCCGGGGCGGCGGCGTCGACGGCAGCCGCCAGCTCGTCGACGCCGCGCGCCTTGCCGGTGGGCAGCTGCCGCCAGAGGCGTGCCGACAGGCCGGGGAGCGGGGGCGGCAGCTCCTCCCCCTCGTCGGCCGGCGCCACCAGCCCCTCGGGCAGCAGGTCGTGGGGGTGCAGCGCTGGCCGCGCCCCGTCCCGCAGCAGGGCGTTGGGCCCCAGCGCCAGCTCGTCGAAGATCCGCCCCGGCAGCGCCAGCACCTCGCGCCCCAGCTCGAGGGCGAGGCGGGCGGTGATCAGCGACCCCGACCGCGGCGTAGCCTGCACCACCAGGGTGGCGGCGCCGAGGGCGGCGATGATCCGGTTGCGAATCGGGAAGTGGGCCTTGAGCGGTTGCGTGCCGAGCGGGAACTCGCTGACCAGCGCCCCGTGGGCCGCCACCTGCGGCCTCAGCGAGCGGTGCTCGGCGGGGTAGAGGACGTCGACGCCGCAGCCGAGCACCGCCACCGTGCGCCCCTGGGGCATGGCGAGGGCGCCGCGATGGGCCGCGCCGTCGACGCCGCGGGCGAAGCCCGACACCACGGTCACGCCGTGGCGGGCGAGCTCCTGGGCGAAGAAGCGCGCCGCCTCGCGGCCGTAGGTGTCGGGGCGGCGCGAGCCGACGATCGCCACCGCCGGGGCAGCGGGGATGGCCCCCCGGCAGTAGAGCACCGGCGGCGGCAGCTGCAGGTGGCGGAGCTCGGCCGGGAACTCCGGGTCCAGCCAGGTGGTGACGGTGGCGCCGGCCGCCGCCGCGGCGGCGCGCTCGCCGTCGGCGAGCCGGTTCGCCTGCCGCAGCTGCGCGTGCGCCGAGACCAGCTGCCGCGCCGGCACCCCGAGCTCGCCGGCGAGCGCCGGCAGCTGGCGCGGCGGCGCGTCGAGCCAGCGCTCGAGCTCCTGCGCCAGCCGGCAGATCGCCGGCCGCCCCAGGGTGGCGGCGTTGAGCGCCACCAGCGCGTCGGCGAGCCGTCCGCGATTCCCTCCCATCATCAGCAGAGACGGAATCGGCGCCGCGTATATACTCTCTGCCTCTTGACTTTCCGCCGCGTATCCCTCACGCCCCGCGAGGCCCGTTCCAGGGAGGTCGGTGCGATGCCACGGATCGTCCATGCCGGGCTGTGCGCCGTGGCGCTGCTGGTCGCCGGCTGCGGCGGCCACTCGGGACCGCACACCGCCCGCGACCAGCTGAGCTTCGGCGTCTCCATGGCGCAGGAGGAGCTGTGGAGCGAGGCCTACTTCCGTTTCCAGCAGGCCGATCGGCTGCAGCCGCAGGACCCGCGGGTGCTCAACAACCTGGCGGTGGCGAGCGAGGCGCTGGGCCGCTTCGAGCAGGCGCTCGACCACTACCGGCAGGCGCTGGCGCTGAGCCCGAACGACGCCGACCTGCGCCACAACTACGACCGGTTCGTCGGCTTTTACGAGGCCTACCGCGCGCGCGAGGAGAAGGTGGCCGAGCCCACCCCCGAGCCCGAGGCCCCCGAGCCCGAGGCGCCCGAGGCGCCGGCGACCGCGGCCGAAGACCCCCCGGAGAGGACACCATGACGCCATCCCAGCAGCCGATCGTCTCCCTGTTCCGCGCCGGTCGCCTGGCGGCGCTCCTGGTGGCGGGGTCGGCCCTCCTCGTGGCGCTGCCGGCGGCGGCGCAGACGGTGCGGGTCAAGCTCAAGCTGCCGGTCCGCGCCGCCCTCGACCTGGAGGATCGCAGCACGCTGGCGGTGGCGCCCTTCATCGTCGTGCGCCAGGAGGGGGAGGCCTCCTTCCGCGGGCGCAACATCGACGTCAAGGAGGACTTCCACCGCTACCTGATGAAGGTGCTGCGGCGCGACACCGGCCTCACCGTCCAGGAGCTCGGCGCGGTCGACTACCCCTCCTTCGACTTCGAGATCCTCGCCCGGGACCGCGACTTCTGGCGCGCCCTCGGCGAGCGCGCCGACGCCGACCTGATCCTCACCGGCAGCCTCGACTTCGACATCCAGGACCGCAGCGGCTACCGGCTCGAGGAGTACGTCTCGGAGTTCGACGGCCGCACCTACTATCGCCAGGTGCTGGTGGAGGAGACCGGCTTCGAGTTCGACATCCTGATGCAGGTGTTCGACGGCCGCAGCGGCGAGCTGCTCTACAGCGACAACTTCAAGGACTTCAAGACGCTCGAGGGCACCAGCGCCGACCCGGTGGCCGGCATGTTCCAGAACCTCTACGCCCTCGAGGACCGCATCGTCGGCGTCTTCGCCCAGAAGGACGTCGAGGCGACCCGAGTCCTGTTCCGACCCTGACCGTGGGGGCCCAGCGCATGACCCAGACCCGCGTCCGCTCCCGCTCCCGCCGCCCCTCGCTGCCGGCGTCGGCGCTGCTGCTCGCCGCCGCCCTCGGCGGGCTGGCGGCGCCGCTCCAGGCGCAGGGGTTCGGCAAGAACAAGATCCAGTACCAGGACTTCGACTGGCACATCTACCGCTCGCCGCACTTCGACGTCTACTACTACTCGGAGGAGGAGCACCTGCTGCAGAAGGTGGTGTCCTTCGCCGAGAGCGCCTACGACCACCTGTCGCGCCGCTTCGACTACCAGATCAAGGAGTCGACGCCGCTGATCTTCTACCGCAACCACGCCGAGTTCGAGCAGAACAACATCATCCTCGGCTTCATCCCCGAAGGCGTCGGAGCCTTCGCCACCGACATCCGCTTCCGCATGGTGCTGCCGGTGGACATGACCGACGCCGAGCTGTACCAGCTCCTGCTCCACGAGCTGACCCACATCTTCCAGTACCACGTGCTGTTCGGCGGCAAGGTCAGCCGCGGCTTCACCACCCAGCCGCCCACCTGGCTCATCGAGGGGATGGCCAGCTACTACGCGCAGGACGAGTCGACGTCGGACAAGATGTTCCTGCGCGACGCGGTGGTCAACGACCTGGTGCCGCCGATCACCCAGGCGCGCGGCGGCGGCTTCTTCGCCTACCGCTTCGGGCACGCGGTGTTCGACTTCATGGAGGAGCGGTGGGGGCCCGAGGGGGTGCTCGACTTCCTCTTCGAGTACCGCTCGACTCTCGGCTCGCAGGTCGACCGGGCGCTGCAGCGCGCCTTCCGCATCGAGGCCGAGGACTTCGACGCCGACTTCCGCCGTTGGCTGCGCGAGAAGTACCTGCCGCAGCTCGTGGCGACCGGCGAGCCGAGCTACTTCGGGCGCCGATTCCTCGAGCGCGATGGCCCGCCGGCGCAGTACTTCTCGCCGGTTGCCTCGCCCTCGGGCGACCTGATCGCCGCCCTCTCCACCGAGCGCGGGCGCCTCGACGTCGTGCTGCTCGATTCGGAGAAGCGCCGGCCGCTGCGCAACCTCACCAAGGGGTGGTCGACGGACTACCAGTACCTGACGGCGCAGTTCGCGACCTCGGTGCGGCGGATGGGCACCGACCTCGCGTTCTCCCCCGACGGCAACTTCATCGCCGTCTTCGGCCGCCGCGAGGAGGGGCGCAGCCTGCTGCTGGTCGACGTCATCCACGGCGGCATCGCCCGCCTCTACGCCATCGACGTGCAACAGCCGTTCGCCCCCACCTTCTCGCCCGACGGCGGCAGCGTCGCCTTCGCCGGCACCTACGAGGGGCAGTTCGACCTCTTCCGGCTCGACCTCGCCGACAACACGGTGTCCAAGATCACCAACGACGCTCCCTTCGACGGCGGGCCGGCCTTCTCCCCCGACGGCTCGACGATCGTCTACAGCTCCGAGGTCGGCGCCTACGCCAAGCTGTTCCGGTTCACCCTCGCCGACGCTACCCGCGAGCAGCTCACCGACGGCGCCTGGAACGACCAGGACCCGGCGTTCACCCGCGACGGCAGCCGCCTCTACTTCACCTCCGATCGCGACGGGTTCGACAACATCTACAGCCTCGACCTCGCCAGCGGCGCGGTGATGCAGCACACCAACGCCGTCACCGGCTGCTTCATGCCGGCGCCCTTCGACCGCGCCGACGGCACCCGCGGCCTGGTCTACTCCGGCTACTGGAGGGGGCGCTTCGACCTCTATCGCGGCGAGGCGGAGCCGATCGACCCCCAGCTGGCAGCGGCGAACGAGCTGTCGCGGCAGGAGCCCGAGCCGCTGGACGCGCTCGAGCCGTTCGAGCCCGACATCCAGGTGGCGATCGACGAGGAGAAGAAGGAGCGCTACCGCGGGTTCAAGCTGTTCCTGGAGGATGGCGACGCCGGGGTCGGCGTCACCAGCGACCAGCTGGTGGTGTCGCAGACCTATCTCTCCTTCTCGGACTACCTCGGCGACCGCCGGGTCTTCGTCTACTTCTCCTCGGTGTCGACCTTCTCGGACTTCGACATCGCCTACGTCGACCTGTCGGACCGGCTGCAGTGGGGGGTGCAGGTCTTCGACGACCGCGCCTTCTACCTCGGCCTCGAGCAGATCGACGAGGACACCTTCGAGATCCGCGGCCGCGGGCGGCGCCTGTTCCGCCAGACCGGCGTCCGCGGCTTCCTCTCCTACCCGCTGGACTTCTACCGCCGCGTCGAGGGGAGCCTGGGCTACATCTGGCGCGACTACGACTTCACCACCTTCGTCTTCGATCCCCAGACCGCCACCCTGCTGCCGCGCGTCGTGCCGCGCAGCGACAACTACCCCGAGCTGTCGCTGGCGGCGGTGGGGGACACCACCGTCTACGCCTCCTGGGGGCCGGTGTCCGGGCGGCGCTGGCGGGTGGGCGGCAGCTACGCCCCCAACATCAGCGGTGACAGCGGCGAGAACAGCAGCATCACCTCCTCGGCGAACGTCGACGTCCGCCAGTACGTCCCGCTCACCCGGCGGATGAACGTCGCCTTCCGCCTCTTCGGCGCCGCCAGCTGGGGCGAGTTCCCCAACATCTTCTACTTCGGCGGCCTCGACACCGTGCGCGGCTTCGAGTTCCGCGAGCTGGTGGGCGACCGCGCCTTCTTCACCAACCTCGAGCTGCGCTTCCCGCTGGTCGACCAGCTGTGGTTCCCCTTCCTCCGCTTCCAGGGGATCCGCGGCCGCCTCTTCCTGGACGTCGGCGGCGCCTGGTTCGACTACGCCGGCCAGGACTTCGAGCTCTGGGACTCCGAGAACGACAAGCTGGCCGACCCCGAGGATCCCAACGTGCTCGGCCCGGTCTCCGCCTACGGCTGGGGCTTCACCATCCGCTTCATCGGCGTCGACCTCAACTGGGACTTCGCCAAGCGCTGGGACTTCGA
>DATKEH010000322.1:0-3086 GCA_035546355.1 Thermoanaerobaculia bacterium | reverse complement strand
TTCGCCACCCTCTGGCTGGGGATCGTCACCGGCCTCGTCCCGGTGGAGCTGCTGGTGCCGCCGGGGGTCGCTCGCGTCGAGCTGCTGCTCGACGGCGAGCCGGTCGCCGAGCTGACCGGCCCCCCCTGGTCCGTCGCCTGCGACGTCGGGCCGGAGCTCGCGCCTCACGAGCTGGTCGCCGTGGCCTTCGACGAGCGAGGGCGGGAGCTGGGCAGGGCTCGCCAGCGGCTCAACCTGCCGCGACCGCGTGCGGAGATCGAGGTGAGCCTGGCCGCGCGTGACGACGGCACCCGCCTGGTGCGCGTCTCCTGGGCGGCGGCGGGCGGCGAGCCGCCGTCGGCGCTGCGGGCGACGCTCGACGGGGAGGCGGTGGAGGTAGCAGGGCCGTCCTTCCCGTTGCCGCCGGTCGATTCCACCGTGCCGCACCTGCTGCGGGTGGAGGCTGACTTTCCCGGCTCGTTCACCGCCACTCGCGAGGTCGTCTTCGGAGGCGCCGTCGGCGACGTCATCGACCGCGACCTGACCGCGCTGCCGATCGTCGTCGCAGGACGAGAGCCGCCCCCATCCTCCGTCGTGCTGGCCACCGGGGGGGAGCGCCTGCCGGCCTCGACGGTGGAGAAGGGCATGGCCGATCTGGTGGTGGTGGTCGACCCGCGGGCGCGCCCGGCGCTCGCCGACCTGGTGGCCGCTGCGTCGCGGCAGCGGCCGCTCCCCGGAGGCCGGCAGCCGGTCGACCTGCGGTACCTGGCTCCCCTGGCCGAGGACCACCGCCTGCGCCTGCTGTCACCCGTCCCCGAGGTGCGGCGGGGCGAGGAAGGGAGGCTGTCGCTCTTCCCCCCCAGCCCGGACCTCTCGCCGCGGCAGGCGGGGTTGCTGTGGCACCTCAACACCGGCCCCTCGTCCGCTGCCGCGGCGCCGCCGCGGCTCGCCGATGCGGTGGTGGTGGCCGGGCTGATGGCCGGTGAGCGCACGGCTCGGCGGGCGGTGCTGCTGATCCTCGGGCCGGAAACGAGCGATGCCAGCGAGCATGCGGCCGCCGCCGCGCGCCGTTACCTGCAGCGCCTGCGGGTGCCGTTGTCGGTGTGGCAGGTGGGGCGGCGCGACGGGGTCGCAGAGGAGCCCTGGGGGGCGGTGCGGCAGATCGGTGGCGTCGCCGCGTTCGAGGCGGCGACCCGCCGGCTGCGGCGGGAGCTCGACCGGCAGCGCATCGTCTGGGTCGAGGGCTTCCACCTGCCGCAGCAGCTCACCCTGGACACCGCCGCCGAGGGAGTGCGGATCGCCGGCGCCGAGACCGAACCCGCTGAGGGGCCGGTGGCGGCTTCGCCGATGGTGAACGGCCGCGACGCTCCACAGCCGGGCTCCCCGGTCGCCACCCGTTCGCTGGGGCCCTTCCGCCTGCGCACCGACCTGGACGACGAGGAGACGTTGGCCCACCTCGACGCCGTCGCCGCGGCGCTGCCGGCGGCCTGGAGCGGGCGGTTCGGCCAGCGGCTCGGCAGCGAGCCGAGCGGGGAGGTGCTGCTCTTCGCGCGCGACGGGGACTTCCGTGGCTTCCTCGGCGGCGCCGCCGATGCTTCCGTCGCCGGCAATGCGGTGGGCGACCAGGTCGCGCTGGCGGCGGCGGGCCGTCCGCGGGACGAGCTGGTCGCCGTGCTGGTACACGAGCTGTCCCACCTGCTCGCCCGCCAGGCGTTCGGCCCGGCGCTGCCCCCCTGGCTGGAGGAGGGCCTGGCCGAGGAGCTGGCGATGAGCCGGCTGGACCGCAAGGGGCGGCTGCAGCCAGGGACCCTGCGCGGCGTGGCTCGCTCGCGCCGCCTGGGCACGGTGAGCGACCGGGAGACGGCCCATTACGAGGTGACGATCGACGGCGCGCTGGCGGCGGTACAGGCCCTGCTGGCGGCGCAAAGGCGGGGCGCTGCACCGGCGCTCGGGGAGCTGCTGGAGCTGCCGGCGGACGTTTTTGTCCTTGCCCAAGGTCGCCGCGAGCGCTACACCGCGAGCGCGATGTTCGTGCGCTTCCTCCTCGACGGCGAGCGAGGCCGCTTGAGGGCGCCCTTTCACGGCTTCCTCGCCGCCGTCGCCGCGGGAGGATCGGCGGACGGCGCGGCGCTCGAGGCGGCGCTCGGCACGCCGCTGCCGGAGCTCGCGCGGCGGTTCCAGGGATGGCTGTCGCTGCAGGCCGGGATCCAGCGGGGAGACCGCAATGGGCCGCCGTGAGCCGCCATCCGCGGCAGCCGCGGCGGCGGCAGACGACGGCTCCGCGCACACCGCTTGCGGCAGAGGCGGGATTTTTCCTATCCTACGGCAGGCGTCTACCCCTGCTCACGGGCGACGATTCGACGGATATCGCCTCGTGGCTGCGGGCGTCTCGCTCGCGCCAACCGATCCGCTCCGGAGGGAACCGAGCTCATGACCTACAAGGACCGCGACCGAGAGCAGCAGCGCGTCGTCGAGGAGGGGACCACCGCGATCGACGCGCCGCCCCTGCAGCACCCCGAAGACAAGGAGTGGTTCGGGCACCCGCGGGGGTTGTCGACGCTGTTCTTCACCGAGATGTGGGAGCGGCTCAGCTACTACGGCATGCGCGCCCTGCTGATGCTGTTCATGACCGCACCGGTGGCGGCCGGCGGCCTGGCCTACGGCGAGGGGCGGGCGGGAGCCATCTACGGCCTCTACACCTCCTTCGTCTACCTGCTGGCGCTTCCCGGCGGCTGGGTGGCCGACAACCTCTGGGGTCAGCGCCGGGCGGTGTTCGTCGGCGGCTGCGTCATCGCCGCCGGGCACTTCAGCATGGCGGCGCCGCTCATCGGGCTGCCCGAGGAGGTCTTTTTCTTCCTCGGGCTGGCGCTGATCGTCATCGGCACCGGCCTGTTGAAGCCGAACGTCAGCACCATGGTCGGCGACCTCTACCCGGCCGCCGACGAGGACCTGATGGGGCGCGAAGCGGCGCAGCGGGCCGGCGCCCGCCGCGACGCCGGCTTCTCGCTGTTCTACATGGGCATCAACATCGGCGCGGTCCTCGGCCCCTTCATCTGCGGCACGCTCGGCGAGCGGGTGGATTGGCACTGGGGCTTCTCCGCGGCCGG
>DATKEH010000321.1:0-2650 GCA_035546355.1 Thermoanaerobaculia bacterium | reverse complement strand
GCCGCCTAGACCGCTGCCGTCGTGGCGCATGACCGTTTTCCCCGAGAAGCAGTCGGCGACGACCCCGCAGGGCGCCCGCGCCACCGCCCGCGGCACCGTCGAGCTGTTCGCGGCGCAGGTGTTCATGGCGGCGGCCGGGCTGGCCATCCACGTCGTGCTCACCCGCCTGCTGGCGCCCCAGGCCTACGGCACGCTGGCGGTGATCACCTCGGTGATCGTGTGGTGGGAGCTGCTGGGGCTGCAGCTGTTCGCCCGCGCCACCACGCGGTTCGTCGCGGCGGCCGGGGAGCGGTGGCGCGACGTCGCCGGCACGGCGCTTCTCGGCACCGCCTCGTGGTGTGGCGCGCTGGCGGCGTTGTCGGTGGTGCTGGCGCCGGCCATCTCCCGCCTCCTGGGCGACCCCAGCCTGACGCCCTACCTGCGTTGGTTCAGCGCCGACATCGTCCTCTACGGGCTGCTCCAGGTGGTGCGCAGCGTGCTGGTGGGGCGTCACCGCTACCGCGCCTTCGCGCTGACCTACGCCCTGTACTGGGGGGCGAAGGCGGTGGCCGTCAGCACGCTGGTGGCGGCGGGGCTGGACATCGCCGGGGCCATCGCCGGCAGCGTGGTCGCGTCGTTGGTCGCTCTGGTGGTCTCCGCGCGCGCCGGCGGGGCCGCCTTCGGCCGCGGATTCCCACTGCGGCGTCTGGTCGGATTCGCCCTGCCGCTGCTCGGCGCCGGCCTCGTCTTCCAGACCGTCAACTACCTGGACTTGTGGGCGCTCAAGGCGCTCGGCGCGGAGCCGGTCGCCATCGGCCGCTACGGACTGGCCAAGAACGTCTCCGCGGTGCTGATGGGATTCCTGGCAGTGGTCGGCACCGCCGCCCTGCCCAGCCTGACCCGCGCGCTCGTGGCCGGGCAGCGGGAGACGATCGTCGAGCTCGTGCAGCAGAGCTTCCGCTTCGTGCTGCTCATGGGAGTGGGAGGGGTCGCGGCGCTCGCCGCCGGTAGCGAGGCGCTGCTGGCGGCGCTGTTCTCGCCGACCTACGCCCGGGCCGCCGTGCCCTTGGCCATGCTGACCGCGGCGGCGGTGTGCTTCGCCGCCTCGACGGTCGCCACCGCCATCCTCACCGCCGCCGGCAGCTCGCGGCTGTGCCTGATGGCGGCGCTACCCGCGCTGCCCCTGGCGGCGCTGCTGGCCGCCTGGCTGGTGCCGCGCTGGGGGCCCATCGGCGCGGCGGGCGCCGCCCTGGGGGGTGCTGCCGGCCTGGTCGTACCGCTGGGAGCCGCCGTGCACCGCCAGCTCGGGGTGCTCGCACCGTGGCGCAGCCTGGCTCGCATCGCCGCGGCCGCCACCACCGTCTTCCTGCTGGGGCGGGCGCTCCCCCTGGAGGGCATCGCCGGCATCCTCGAGCCGTTCCTGGCATACGCTACGTACCTCCTGCTGCTGATCGCGCTCGGCGAGCTGGGGCGGCGGGATCTCGAGGTGCTCCCCCTGTGGCCCCTGCTGACCAAGACGAAACGAGGCTCGGGCCCCGCCGAGCGGTGAGCGTCCTGGTCTCGACCAAGAACAACGAGACGACCATCGGGGAGTGCCTGGAGAGCCTCGTCCGGCAGACCCACGACGCACGCGAAGTGGTCGTCGTCGACGACGGGTCGACGGACGGCACGCTGGCCCGGGCGCAGGCCCTGGCCGCGGAGCACCCCGAGGTGAGGATCGTGTCGCTCGAGGAGAGCGCCGGGGTCGCCGGCGCCCGCAACGTCGCGATGCAGCACGCCGCCGGCGAAGTCTTCGCCTTCGTCGACGCCGACGCCTTCGCGGAGCCCGAGTGGCTGGCCGAGCTGGTGAGACCGTTGGGCGACGAGGGCGTCGGCTGCACCGGGGGCCCCGACCAGGTGCCCGCCGACGACCCGTTGATCAGCCGCTGCGTCGGCTACTCCATGCACTCCTTGATCGGCTCGGGCGGGGTGCGCGGAGCCGGCTCGCCGCTGGCGCGGTACTGGCCCGCGGGGTGCAACATGGCCGTCACCCGGGAAGCCGTCGAGCGCATTGGCGGCTTCGACGAGACCATGCTGCCGCGCGGCGAGGAGAAAGACCTTCAGGCGCGGCTCCGGGCCGCCGGACTGCGCATCGCCTACGTGCCGAGCGCGCGCGTCTGGCACCGCCGCCGTACCAGCATTCGCGCCTTCTGGCGGCAGATGTACGGCTCGGGGATCGCCCGCGCCAAGCTGTTCCGGCGGCGCCCGCGGCAGGCGCAGGCGGCGCAGCTGGCCCCTGCGGTGGGCGTCGCGGCGGCCGGGCTGGGGGCCGTGGCAGGCTTGCTGGTGCCCCCGCTGGGGCTCCTCTGGCTGGCATGCGCCGCCGCCTACGTGGGTCTGCTGGTCGTCGACGGGCTGTTGGCGGCGGCGCGGCTGCGCGATGCCCGGGCGATCCTGGTGGTGCCGCTGACATCGGCCATCGTCTTCGTCGGCTACGGAGTGGGGACGCTGGCCGGCCTGCTGCACCGGAAGTGAGGCGCGGGCTGGTTCGCGTCGTCGTCTGCAACGACGGGGTCGGCTCCCCCAACAAGGGAGACCAGGCGATCCTGCGGGCGATGCTGCGCGAGCTCTCCGCGATCGAGGGCGTGCAGATCGCCTGCTTCCCCTTCTCGGGCGGCCGGCGCCCTCGCGA
>DATKEH010000320.1:0-3777 GCA_035546355.1 Thermoanaerobaculia bacterium | reverse complement strand
AGCCCAAGGTCGACCTCGAGAACCCCGACCCGAAGCTGCGCGAGCGGCCGATCGTGGGGCTGCGGATCCTCGTCGGCTTCCGCTACGCCGACGGCAAATGGACCGGCGGGACCATCTACGATCCGGCCAACGGCAAGACCTACAAGGCGCAGATGACGCTGAAAGGCCCCGACACCCTGGACGTGCGCGGCTACGTCGGCATCACTCTCTTCGGGCGCACCACCACCTGGAAGCGGGTGGATTGAGCCGCGGCCGGGCGGGGACGGAGCCCCGCCCCTACGACCGGCGGTGGCCCTCCAGCCGCCGGCCCGGGCGGGGACGGAGCCCCGCCCCTACGACCGGCGGTGGCCCTCCAGCCGTCGGCCCGGGCGGGGACGGAGCCCCGCCCCTACGACCGGCGTGGCCCTCCAGCCGTCGGCCCGGGCGGGGACGGAGCGTCAGCGCGCGACTTCGATGCGGTTGACCACCACCTCGACGCCGGGCGTGCTCCAGGCCGCGTACTCGGCCGCCCACTGGTCTTCCCAGCAGATCACCGAGCCCGACAGCACCGCCGCGCCCTCCTCGATGCGTACCGAGACCTCGGCTGGGTGGCGGCGGGCGGCGAGGGCCTGGCGGACGCGGCTCCGCACCAGGTCCGGGTCGGCGTCGAGCCGCATCTTGCGGGAGAGGGTCGGGGTCATGGCGGCACCTCCGGTGGTCGGGCGCCTCGAGTCTCACCCGCGGCCGGGCGGCGTGGAACACCCGCCGGGGCAGTGGCCCGGCCATCCGACGAGGTAGTGCGCGGCGGCGAAGCGGTCGCGCCGCTCAAAGGGCGACGACGGTGAGCAGGGTGCGGCCGCCGTCCGCCGGCGACCAGCGCAGCACCTCCTGCGTGCCGTCGCCGTCGACGTCGAGCAGGCCCCAGCCCGAAGCGCCTCCGCTGTCGCGGCTGCGGGTCACCTCGGTCTCGCCGCCCTCCGTGCTCACGCTCACCGACACCGTGGTCTCCTCGCGCCGGGGCTCCGGCGCCTCGCCGAGCTCGAGGACGCGGGTGGGAGACTTCGCTGGCAGGCCGTCGGCGCCGGCGGCGTAGATCGCCAGCCGCCCGCGGCGGAGGGTGACCAGGTCGGGCCGCCCGTCGCCGGTGACGTCGCCGTGGCGCCAGGCGCCGTCGCCGAGCTCGACGTTGACCATCGCCGGCTGGCGCGCGAGGGCGCCGCCGCCGCTGCCGCGGAACAGGGCGACCGTCACGTGGCGCCCGGCGAGCCCCTCGTTGGCCGCCACCAGCAGGTCCGGGTGCCCGTCGCCATCGGCGTCGGCGACCAGCGGCCGCACCTCGTGCCACATCTTGGAGGGGAGCTGCAGGGCCACCAGCGGCTGCGTGCCGGCGCCCTCGCCGCCGGCTGCCAGCGGGAAGACCCGCAGCAGCTTGTTGGCCGCCGGGCCGACGCCGCGGAAGGTGCCGACCACCAGGTAGGGGCGGTCGCCCACCAGCACCACCGCGGACTCGGCGACCTGTTCGGGCGCCGGCAGCAGCGACCGGCTCTCCAGGCGCTCACCGCCGGGGCCGAGCAGCAGCGTCACCAGCCGCCGGCCCTCCTGCCGGGGGCCGCTCACCAGCCACCGGCCGGCGTAGCGCAGCGGCGGCGAGCGCAGGCGCAGCCCCCACCCCTCGCGCTCGGCGGTGACCGCCAGCGCCTGCGCCGGGCCGAGGGCCGGCACCCCGGCGGCCGGGAGCAGCTCCCGCGCCTCGCCCAGCCGCGCCACCGCCACCCAGGGTGGCGCGGCGGTGGCGAAGGCGCCGGCGGCCGGCCCGGCGAGCAGCTCGCTGCCGCCGGTGGTGACGGGCTGCAGCCGCCGCGCCACCGGGTCGAGGGTGAAGAACCCGCGGCCGCTCGGCAGCAGGAGCCGGCCGCCCCACGCCTCCGGAGCCGGGACGACGCCCACCACCTCCGCCGGCAGCCCGGTGGCCACCGTCTCCAGCGACCGTCGGCGGAGGTCGAGCGCCAGCAGGGTGCGGGGCTGGTCGGGCCCGTCGGCGGTGAGCAGCCAGACCCGGCCGCCGTCGGTGCTGCCGCGCAGCCAGCGGCCGGGCAGCAGGAAGTCGCTGCGCTCGACGCCGGCCGCCGGCGGCGGCAGCGCGGCGAGGGCCGAAATCAGGGCCAGGGCGGCGGCCAGCGGCCGTCTCACGGCGTCCCCCCGCTCAGGTAAAGGTCGAGTCGCGACGGGGGCGTGACCCCGGGCTCCGGTGGCTTCCCGGGCTGGACGATCATCAGGTCGGCCCGCCCGTCGCCGTCGAGGTCCTGCACCCGCACCAGGTCCAGGTGCGCGGGCTCGCGGCGCAGCTCGACGGTCAGGTCGGGCGCGCTGGGGAAGCGGCAGCCGGGGCCGCCGGTGTGGATGGTCACCAGGCGTCCGCGGCCGAGCTGGACGAAGTCGAGCCGGCCGTCGCCGTCGAAATCGCCGGCGAAGGCGGGCAGGCTCTTGATCTTCAGCTCGCCGATGTCGATGCGGAAGCGCCCCGAGAGGTCGAGGCCCTCGACGGCGTGGAAGCTGCCGTCCTGGCGCTGGCACCAGACGTGGAAGTCGAGCGGCAGCGACACCCGTCCGAGAGCCAGCCCGGCGAGGAGGCGGGTGATCGAGATCTGCAGCGACACGGTCACCAGGTCGAGCCGCCCGTCGCCGTCGAGGTCGCGGAAGCCGGCCGGCAGCTGGACGCTGGAGCCGCCGCCGGGCGCGGCGTACCCCTGGGCGTCGAAGGTCTGGGAGGGCTCGGCGGCGGCGGCCAGCGACGGCGTGGTGGCGAACACCCGCAGGGTGCTGGGCGGCGACTCGGCGTGGCGGATCTCCTCGCGCATGCCGGCGTCCTCGGAGGTCTCGTGCTCGCGCTGCGTCACCACCTCGGCGCGGCCGTCGCCGTCGAGGTCGCCGAAGTGGAGGGTCTCCGGGGCGCTCTCGTGCGGTCCACCGAGGGGAGCTCGCGGCGGGCCGAAGCGGCCGCCGCCGAGGTTCTCGGCCACCCACGGCCGGTTCCAGCCGTGGTCGGGGTCGCGCCAGACGAGATCGGCCAGGCCGTCGCCGGTGACGTCGCGCACTTCGGGGAGCGGGTAGCGCAGCTCGAGCGCGCTGCCGCCGCGGTCGGGCGCCGCCGCCGGGATCGGCACACGCCCCAGCGGCCGGCCCCACCCGGCCTCGCCGCCGATCGCGTAGAGCGCCAGCCCGTCGGGGGCGGGGAAGAGCAGCTCGGCGCGGCCGTCGCCGGTGACGTCGGCCAGCAGCTCGAGGCCCGGCAGGAAGACGCCGGTGCCGGCGAGGCGGGAGGTGGCGGCGAGGCGGGGTACCAGCTCGAGCACGTCGCTCGCCTCGCGCCACACCACCTCGGCCACCCCGTCGTCGGTCAGCGCCAGCAGCGACTGGCCGCCCGGGTCGACCATCAGGGCGTGCACCGACAGCGGCATCGGCAGCGGCTCGCCGGCGCGGCCGTAGCCCCCCTCGCCGTCGCCGCGCAGCAGCCACAGCTCGCGGCGGTCGAGCAGCGCCGGGACGATGCTCATCACCTCCACCAGCCCCTCCACCTCGTCCATGCGGGAGAGCTCCTCGGTCACCACCTGGTCCCAGCGGGTGTAGACCAGGTAGACGGCGAGGTCGCGGACGCCGTCGCCGTCGAAGTCGCCGGCGAGCACCGCGGCCGGCGCTGCCGGCAGCTCCACCGAGACCTCGCGCAGGCGCAGGCGCTCGGCCGCCGCGGGCGCCGCCGTGGCCAGCGCCAGCAGCGAGGCGAGGAGGCCGGCGGCGCCG
>DATKEH010000319.1:0-8692 GCA_035546355.1 Thermoanaerobaculia bacterium | reverse complement strand
GTGGCGACGCCGATCGGCAACCTCGACGACCTCTCGCCCCGCGCCCGCGAGGCGCTGGCGAGCGCCGACCTGGTGGCCTGCGAGGATACCCGGCGCAGCGGGCTGCTGCTCGCCCGGCTCGGCCTCAAGCGCCCGCTGCTGTCGCTGCACGAGCACAACGAGCGGCGACGCCTGCCCCGCCTGCTCGCCGCGCTCGCCGCCGGCCAGCGGGTGGCGCTGGTCAGCGACGCCGGCACGCCGCTGGTGTCGGATCCCGGCTTCCTGCTGGTGCGGGAGGCGGTCGCCGCCGGCCACCGCGTAGAGGCGGTGCCGGGGCCCTCGGCCCTGCTGGCGGCGCTGGTGGTCTCGGGCCTTCCCCCACACCCCTTCACCTTCGCCGGGTTCCCGCCGCAGAAGCCGGGGCGGCGACGCGCTTTCTACGGGCAGCTGGCCGGCCTCGGCCACACGGTGGTGGTGTACGAGTCGCCGCACCGGCTGGCCTCCAGCCTGGGCGACGCGGCGGCCGCCTTCGGCGAGCGCCCGGCAGCGCTGGCTCGCGAGCTGACCAAGCTGCACGAAGAGGTCCTGCGCGGCACGCTCGGCGAGCTGGCCTCCGCGGTGGCGGCCCGCGGCAAGCTCAAGGGCGAGGTGGCGCTGGTGATCGGCCCGGCCGCCTAACCCCCGCCTAACCCCGGCTGTCGGTGATCCAGCAGCCGCCGAGGACGCGTGAGCCGTCGTAGAACACCGCCGCCTGGCCCGGCGCCACCCCCCGCTGAGGGGCGGCGAAGTCGACCGCGACGCGACGCCCCGGCAGCGGCCGCACCCGGCAGCCGACGCCCGCATGCCGCGAGCGGATCCTCACCTCGGCATCGACCTCGCCGGCCGGCGGCGGGCCGATCCAGCTCAGCCGCTCGCCGAGCAGGCCGCGGGCCAGCAACGCCTCCTCGCCCCCCACCACCACCTGGTTCTCCTCGGGCAGCACGCGCAGCACGTAGCGGCGCTGCGCCGCGGCGATCCCCAGGCCCCGCCGCTGCCCCACCGTGTAGCGATAGTAGGGCGCTCCCTCCCCCAGCCGCTCGCCGGCCTCGTCGACCAGGGTGCTGCCGGCCCCCAGCCGCTCGGCGCCGCCGGCCACCGCGAAGCGCTCGGGCCGCGCCGCCGCCTGCCGCTCGACGAACTCCTGCACCGCCCCCGAGACGAAGCAGATCTCCATCGACTCGCCCTTGTCGGCCACCACCAACCCGGCCTCGCGGGCGACCTCGCGCACTGCCTCCTTGCGCATCCCGCCGAGCGGAAAGGTGGAGGCCGCGAGCTGCTGCTGGGACAGCTCGAAGAGGAAGTAGCTCTGGTCTTTGGCGGCATCGACCCCGCGGTGCAGCTCGAGCCCCTCGGCGCCCGGCAGGATGCGCGCGTAGTGGCCGGTGGCGACCCGCTCGGCGCCCAGGGCGCGGGCGCGCTCCAGCAGCAGGTCGAACTTGACGAAGGTGTTGCAGCGCACGCAGGGGCTGGGGGTGCGGCCGGCGAGGTAGTCGGCGACGAAGGGGTCGACGACCCGCTCGCGGAACTCGCCGTCCAGGCGCAGCGTGTAGTGCGGGATCCCCGCCTGATGGGCGACCTGCCGGGCGTCACCGAGGTCGAGCGCACCGCAGCAGCGGCCGCCGCCGGGCGCCCCCGTCTCCTCGCCGGCGTCCCACAGCAGCATGGAGAGGCCGACCACCGGCTGGCCCTGGCGCGCCAGCAGCCAGGCGGCGACCGAGGAGTCGAGGCCGCCGCTCATCGCCACCGCGGTCAGGCCACTCACCCGTCCTCCCCGCTCGGCGCCAACAACGCGAGCGCCTGCACCTCCTGCTCCAGCACCGGCAGGAAGGCTTCCACCTCCTGCCGGGTGTTGGTGATGCCCAGGCTGATGCGGATCGAAGCCAGCGCCTCGGAGGCCGGCATCCCCATCGACAGCAGGGCCGCGCTCGGCTCGACGGTACCGGAGGAGCAGGCGGGGCCCGCCGATACCGCGAAGCCGGCGAGATCGAGGCGGATGACCAGGCTCTGCCCGGCGACGCCGGGGAAGGCCACGTGGCAGGTGTGCGGCAGGCGCGGCGAGCTGCGGCAGTGGATGCGGGCCTCGGCCAGCCGCTGGACGATGCTCTCCTCGAGGAGGTCGCGCATCACCGTCAGCCGCCGCCGGCGCTCCGGCAGCTCCTCGGCGGCCAGGGCGCAGGCGGTGCCCAGCCCCACCACCGCCGGCACGTTCACCGTCCCGGCCCGGCGGCCGCGCTCCTGGCTGCCGCCGACGAGGTGGCCCTCGAAGGGCATCTCCGGCCGCACCCACAGCGCCGCCGCGCCGAGCGGGCCATGGAACTTGTGGCCGCCCAGGCTGACGAAATCGGCCCCCAGCTCGCCCACGTCGACCGGCATCTTGCCCACCGCCTGCACCGCGTCGCAGAGCACCGGCACGCCCCGCCCGCGGCACCGGGCCGCCACCTCCGCCACCGGCTGCAGCGTGCCCAGCTCGTTGTTGGCGAGCATCAGGCAAACCAGCCGCGTGTCGGGACGAAGGGCCTCCAGCACCGCCGCTGCCGCCACCACCCCGTCCGCTCCGGGGGCGACCTCCCGCAGGGTCATGCCCTGTTCGACGCAGCGCTCCGCCGCCCGCCGCACCGAGGGGTGCTCGAGGGTCGACATCACCAGCTCTCCGGAATAGCCGGCGCGCCGCGCGGTCTCGAAGATGGCGGCGTTGTTCGCCTCGCTGCCCGAAGCGGTGAACACCACCTCCAGCGGCTCGCCGCCGATCAGCCTGGCGACGTGGCGCCGCGCCTCCTCCACCGCGCCCCGCGCCGCCTGCCCCAGCCGGTGCGCCGAGGACGGATTGCCAGGATCGCCGCCGAGCCAGGGCAGCATCGCCTCGCGCACCCTGGGGTCGAGGGTCGAGGTGGCGTTGTGGTCGAAGTAGACGTACCGCATCGCCTCATTGTAGCGAGGGGGAAGGTGCGGCCGGACTGAACCGTTGTCCTGCGTGTGGGCACCCAGCATCCTCGGCGCGAGCTACGATGTAGACAGATGAGACGGCCCCCGACCCGCACCCTCGCGGCTCTCGTCACCCTCGCCGCCCTGCTCCTGCTCGCCGCGGCGCCGGCCGCCGCCAGGAAGCAGAAGGAGGACCCGCGCCTCGCCGAGCTGGCGCCCAAGTACCGCCAGTTCCTCGAGGAGGTGGATCTGCTGCTCACCGAGGAGGAGCGGCAGGCGTTCCTCGATCTGGAGAAGGATTACCAGCGCGACGCCTACATCGAGCAGTTCTGGCGTATCCGCGACCCCTACCCCAACACCACCCGCAACGAGCTCCGCGACCGCTGGGAGGCGCGGGTCGAGCAGGCGCGCAGCCGCTACGGGAGCCTGCGGGGCGACCGGCCGCGGATGCTGCTGCTCAACGGCCCGCCCGACGGCAGCGCCGACGTCAAGTGCGGCATCGACCTGTGGCCCATCGAGGTCTGGTACTACGGCAAGAACGAGCGGCTGCGCGACGAGCTGTACCTGATCTTCTACCAGCGCTGGGGGGTCGGCGACTTCCAGCTCTGGCAGCCGGCGGCGGGAATCCAGGACCTGTTCCAGACCCCGCCGTTCCGCGCCAGCGAGCGGGAGATGCTGGCCGTGGCGGCGCGCTCGTGCAGCCTCAACGGCGACGCCTTCATGGCGGCGCTGGCCTACATCTACCGTCACGGCCGACTGGGCTACCCGCTGCTGCTGATGGCCGCCGAGGCGCCGATCGAGGGCCCCTCCGGCGAGTGGCTCGCGACCTTCCAGAGCTACTCCACCGACCTCCCCGAAGGGGCGGCCCTCTTCCCCGCCGAGCTGTCCTTCGGCTTTCCCGGCCGCAAGCAGAGCCGCACCGTGGTCCAGGGCACGCTGCTGGTGGCGCGCGAGGAGCTGAGCACGGCGGAGCTCGGCGGCGCCAGATCGCTGAACCTGCTGATCACCGGCGAGCTGCTGCGCGAAGACCGCCTCTTCGACCGCTTTCGCTACAAGTTCGACCTGCCCCTGGAGACGCTCTCCGGGCCGCAGGTGCCGCTGGTGTTCCAGCGGCATCTCCGACCGGGCGACTACCGGCTGGTGCTCAAGGCCGAAGACCTGAACGGCGACCGCTACCACTACCTGGATCGCGAGCTGTCGGTGCCGCTGGTGGAGGACGCGCCGCCGCCGCCGGCCGACCTTGAGACCGCCGCCATCCTCGCCGAGGCCAATGCCATCCTGTCGACCGGCGACACCACCGTCACCCTGGTCGAGCCGATCGACGACATACTGGTGGGCAAGGTGCGCTTCGATGCCCTGGTCACCGGCAACGGCGACATCGCCAGCGTGGTGTTCTCCCTCGACGGCCAGCCGATCCTCAGGAAGCGGAGCGCGCCGTGGAGCGTCGAGCTCGATCTCGGCCGCCTGCCGCGGTCGCAGGTGCTGCGCGCCGCCGTCATGGACAGCGCCGGCAAGGAGGTCGCCGCCGACGAGATGCTGCTCAACGCCAGCGCCCACCGCTTCACCGTGCGGCTGGTGGAGCCGCGGCCCGGGCAGCATTTCCGCTCCAGCCTGCGCGCCGTCGCCGACGTCGAAGCGCCGGAGGGGCAGCGGATCGAGCGGGTCGAGCTGTACCTGGACGAGACGCTGGTCGCGACCCTCTACCAGCCGCCCTACGAACAGCCGCTGGTGCTCCCCACGCTGGGGGAGTTGACCTACCTGCGAGCGGTGGCCTACCTCCCCGACGGCAACAGTACCGACGACCACGTCTTCGTCAACGCGCCGCCGGGTCTGGAGGAGATCGACGTGCAGCTCGTCGAGCTCTACACCAGCGCCATCGACCGCTCGGGCCGGCCGGTCGAGGGACTCGGCGAAGCCGACTTCCGCGTCCGCGAGGACGGCGCGCCCCAGGAGATCGTGCGCTTCGAGCAGGTGCGCGACCTGCCGATCAAGACGGCGGTGCTGCTCGACATCTCGGCGTCGATGGCGTCGCGGCTCGAGGATGCCCAGGAGGCGGCGCTCGCCTTCTTCCAGCAGACGCTGACGCCGAAGGACCGCGCCGCCCTCATCACCTTCAACGACCGGCCGCAGCTGGTGGCCAAGTTCACCAACCGGCTCCTCGAGCTCGGCGGCGGGCTCGCCGGGCTGAAGGCCGAGCGCGGCACGGCGCTGTACGACAGCCTGATCTTCGCCCTCCACTACTTCAATGGCGTCAAGGGGCAGCGGGCGTTGCTGGTGCTCTCGGACGGCAAGGACGAGACCTCCCGCTTCGGCTTCGAGGAGACCCTCGAGTACGCGCGCCGCGCCGGCGTCACCGTCTACACCATCGGCCTCGCCCTCGGGCGTGGCGAGGGCGACACCAAGAAGCGCCTGACCCAGCTGGCCGAGGAGACCGGCGGGCGCAGCTATTTCGTCGACGACTCGGCGGCGCTCAGGGAGATCTACTACGCCATCGAGAAGGAGCTGCGGTCGCAGTACCTGATCGCCTACCAGTCGACCAACACCAGCGGCGACGGCGGCTTCCGACGTGTCCAGCTGGAGGTGGAGCGGCCCGGCGTGCGCGCCCAGACGATGCGCGGGTACTACCCATGAGCGGCGGGCGAGCCGTCACCGTCCTGCTGGCAGCCGCGCTGCTGTCGGTCGCCGCCCCAGCGCCGGCGGCGGACGCCGCGGTCGACACTCCCGAGTCGGCCACCGCCGAAGCCGCCGCCGACCTGCCCGCTCGCTACCGCCAGTGGCTGGAAGAGGTGGCGCCGCTGATCTCGCCCGAGGAGCGCGCCGCCTTCCTCGCCCTCGATCAGGACTACCGCCGGCAGGCCTTCATCCGCCGCTTCTGGGAGCTGCGCGACCCCTTCCCCGAGACGCCGCGCAACGAGCTCCGGGACCGCTGGCAGGAGCGCGTGGCAGCGGCCCGCGAGCGGTGGGACGATCTCACCGACGAGCGGGCCCGCATGCTGCTGCTGCACGGGCCGCCGGAGCGCGTCGTCGCCGGGCGTTGCGGCGCCCTGCTGCGCCCGCTGGAGGCGTGGAGCTGGAGCGGCACCGACCTCACCCGCACGGCGCTGACGCTGGCCTTCGTGGCCTCGGGCGGCGACCGCCAGGGTCGATATCGGCTGTGGCGCCCCGGTGAGGGGCTGCTCTCGCTCCTCCTGCTGCCGCCGGCGGGAACGCTGTCGGATCACGCCGCGGCCGAGGCGATACGCGACCAGTGCCTGCGCGGCGACGAGCTGCTGGGGGCGCTGGCGGGCGCCGCCGACTGGCAGCAGCTCGAGGAGCGGGGAGTGGGGGTGCCACGACCCGACGCGGAGTGGGTGGCGGCCTTCGCCGATCGCTCGACCGCCGTCCCCGAGGGCGCCGCCACCCTCCCCGCAGAGCTGTCGATCGACTTCCCCGGCCGCCACCAGAGCCGCACGGTGGTGGCGACCAGGGTGGAGGTGCCGCGCCGGTCGGCCGGGGTCGGCGGCAGCGACGGCGAACCGGTGCACAGCTTTCTCCTCGACGGCGAGGTGCTACGCCAGGGGGAGCTCTTCGACGCCTTCCGCTACCGCTTCGACCTGCCGGCTCGCCAGGCCACGGACACCCTCCCGCTCCAGGTCGAGCGCTACCTGCGCCCTGGCGAATACCAGCTGATCCTGCGCCTGGAGGACCTCCACGGCGGCGGTTTCTTCCGCCGCGAGCAGGAGCTCGCCGTGCCGGTGGTGGCGGGCCCCGGTGCGGCGGGCGCCGCGAGGGCCTCGGCCGACCCGGTGCCGCCAGCCGCAGGAAACGGATCGGCCGCCGGCCAGGCCCCGCCGGAGGAAGCCGTGGTCAAGCTCTCCTCGCCCCCCGACCAGTTGCACACCGGCAGGGTGCGGGTGGCGGCGCAGGTGCGCGGTCAGGCGGTGGCCCGCGTGCGCTTCGAGCTCGACGGCAAGCCGGTGCTCACCAAGACGCGGGCCCCCTACAGCGTCGAGCTCGACCTCGGGCGGGAGCCGCGCCTGCGCACGCTGCGCGCGGTGGCCGAGGCGGCCGACGGCGAGGCATTGGCCAGCGACGAGATCGCCTTCAACGCCGGCCCCCACCGCTTTTCGGTGCGGCTGGTGGAGCCGCGCGGCGGCGGGCCGCTGCCCGAGGTCCTGCGAGCCCAGGCGGTGGTCGAAGTGCCCGACAGCGACCGCCTCGACCGGGTGGAGTTCTTTGTCGACGACGAGCGGCTGGCGACGCTCTACCAGCCCCCCTTCGTGCAGCCCCTGCGGCGCCCCGCCGGGGACGAGCCGTCGTTCGTGCGCGTGGTGGCGCACCTCGCCGAGGGGGGCTCGGCCGAGGATCTAGTCTACCTCCACGCCCCCGACAACCTCGACCGCATGGACGTCGACCTGGTCGAGCTCTACACCACCGTCGTCGACCGCCGCGGCCGCCCCGTCAGCGGGCTCGCCGCCGACGACTTCCGGGTGCGCGAGGACGGCCGCGAGCAGCCGCTGCTGCGCTTCGAGTGGGTGGAGAACCTGCCGGTGCACGCCGCGGTGTTGATCGACACCTCGACCTCCATGGTCGAGCGGCTGCGGGACGCCGAGCGCGCCGCGTTGCGCTTCTTCGACGAGCTGCTGACGCCGCGCGACCGCGCCGCGGTCATCACCTTCAACGACCAGCCGCAGCTCAAGGTGCGCTTCACCAGCGACGTGGAGGTGCTGTCCGGCGGGCTCGCCGGCCTGCGGGCGGAGGGCGAGACGGCCCTCTACGACAGCCTGATCTACTCCCTCTACTACTTCGGCGGCATCCGCGGCAAGCGTCTGCTGGTGCTGCTCTCCGACGGCGAGGACGTCAAGAGCCGCTACCGCTTCGAAGAGGTCCTGGAGTTCGCCCGCCGCAGCGGGGTGGCGATCTACACCATCGGCATGAGCCTGCCGACCTCGGCCGACTCGGCGCGCATGGCCCTCGGGCGGCTGGCGAGCGAGACCGGCGGGCGCAGCTTCTTCACCGAGGGGGCTGCCGGGCTCGGCGACATCTACCGCGCCATCGAAGAGGAGCTGCGCGCGCAGTACCTGCTGGCCTATCAGTCCGACCAGTCGGACGGCGCGGGCTTCCGCCGGATCGAGGTGGAGGTGCAGGGGAGGGGCCTCTCCGCCCGCACGCTGGCCGGCTACTACCCGTGAGCCCGGCTGCGGGCCGCCCCCACCTGGTCCTGGCCTCGGCCTCGCCACGGCGCCGCGAGCTGCTGGCGGGCCTCGGCCTCGCGGTCGCGGTGCGGCCGGCCGCCGTCGACGAGCGGCTGCTGCCGGGCGAGGAAGCCGCGGCGCACGTCGAGCGGCTGGCGCGCGAGAAGGCCGAGGCGGTGGCCGCCGCCGGCGAGCTGGTGGTCGCCGCCGACACCGTGGTGACGCTCGACGGCGAGGTGCTGGGCAAGCCGGCGGACGCCGCCGACGCCCGCGCCATGCTGCGCCGCCTGCAGGGGCGCGAGCACCGGGTGCTCAGCGGAGTGGCGGTGCGCGACGCCGGCGCCGGGCGCACCGCCGCCGAGGTGGAAGTCTCACGGGTGCGCCTGGCGCCGCTGTCCGAGCGCGAGATCGACTGGTACGTGGCGACCGGCGAGCCGCTGGACAAGGCCGGCGCCTACGGCGTCCAGGGGCGCGCCGCGCTCTTCGTCGCCGGCATCGAGGGGAGCTGGAGCAACGTGGTGGGGCTCCCCCTCGCCCTGCTCTACCGCCTGGTGGCCGAGCTCGGCCACGACCTGCTG
>DATKEH010000318.1:0-3557 GCA_035546355.1 Thermoanaerobaculia bacterium | reverse complement strand
CAACACACTGTGTGGCAGCATTCGGCATCGGTAGGCTCCGTGGACTCGTCAGAAGTCGTTCGTGCTAAAGCGAATTCTGACCCGCGGAGCCTTCCGTGTCTATGGATTACATGCACCTTCGTGCATGATCCGGGCTAGGGGTGCCGGTAATCCATCAAGGGAAAGTGATCGGCATCCTGATGGCTCACAGTCGCGAGCCGCGGGCCATCGCACCGGAGGACGAGCTCCTGCTGTCGGCTCTCGCCGACCAGGCCGCCATCACGCTCGACCACGCCAGCCGCTATCGGCAGCTCTGGCGCGAGAGCCAGGGCGCCAGGGCGCAGCTGGAGACGGCGGCGCGCCGCAAGGACGAGTTCCTCGCCATGCTGTCCCACGAGCTGCGCAACCCACTGGCGGCCATCGTCAACGCCCTGGCCGTGCTGCGGGCCCGGATGCCGGAGGACTCCGCCCTCGAGCGAGTGCACGCCGCCGCGGACCGCCAGACCAGGCACATGACGCGCCTTCTCGACGATCTCCTCGACGTCTCGCGCGTCACCCAGAACAAGATCGTGCTCGACCGGCGACCCGTGATGCTGCAGGAGCTGGTGGAGCAGGCGCTGCAGGCCGCCGAGCCTCTCCTGGCGGAGCGGAGGCACGAGGTCGCGGTCGATGTCGCCGAGCAGCCCCTGGTGGTCAGCGGCGACGCAGATCGATTGGCGCAGGTGCTCGCCAATCTGCTGACCAATGCCGCGAAGTTCACCCCCCCGGGGGGGCACGTGGCGGTCGCCCTCGAGGCGGGTGAGGGAGAGGCCATCCTGCGGGTCCGCGACGACGGCATCGGCATCGATCCCGACCTGCTGCCGTCGATCTTCGAGATCTTCGTGCAGGCTCATCGCGAGTCCCACCGCGGCGATGGCGGTCTCGGCATCGGGCTCTCCCTGGTCAAACGCCTGGTGGAGATGCACGGCGGCACCGTCGAGGCGTTCAGCGCCGGCCGCGGTAGCGAGCTGGTGGTGCGCCTGCCGCTGATCGCCCCGGTCGCCTGACGGCCGCAGGATGATAGGGTCGCCGTGGATGTGCGAGATAGCAACCGACCCAGGAGGACGACCGATGAAGAAGATCCTGTCGCTGACCGCCGCACTGTCGCTAGCGCTCCTCGTCTTCGCCCCCGCCGCCCAGGCGGGCGACGAGGGGAAGAAGGAGGGGGTGAAGACGATGCAGGGGTGCCTGGGGGCCGGTGAGGCCGACGACGGCTACACCCTGACCAAGAAGAAGGGCGACGAGACCAAGGTGATCCAGGTCAAGGGGGACGACTCGTTCGCGGCCCACGTCGGCCACGAGGTGAAGCTCACCGGCACCTGGGAGAAGAACGAGGACGGCAAGACCTTCCACGCCACCGCCATGGAGCACGTCGCCGCCACCTGCTCGCCCTGAGCCGCTGCCGGCTTGCGTAGCGACCTGCTACCAGGCCCCTTCCTGCAGCGGCGCCGTCGTACCGCCGCCCTGGTTCGGGCGGATGACGTAGAGGGTAGTCGTGCCGTTCTGGAAACCGCTGCTCCTGGGGCTGTCCTGGCCGGCGACCAGCAGGGCCCCCTTGTCGTCGTTCTCGACCACCCCTTCGCCGCGGCCGCCGATGGACGTGACCTGGGTGAGCTTGCCCTGCTCGTCCCGCGCCACTCCGGTGACGATCTCGACGTGGGCGGTGGCGCCGCCCGATCCCGGGTAATCGAGCACCAGCACGTCTCCCGGCCGCAGGTCGCGCAGGTCGGTGATCGGCGTGAAGGCATCCTTGCGCGGCAGGCTCTCGGCCTGCGAGTACCTCCCTTTGCTGCTCAGCGCCGGCTCGAAACCCGCCTGCGACAGCACGTCGCCGATGAAGACGTTGCACTTCCAGTCGCCCCGCTTGTAGTGGTAGGCCTGCTTCTGCACTGATTCGTGCGCCGGCTTGCGGTACTGCGAGTAGTCGCTGTCCCTGGCGTAGGGGTCCTCGGCCTGCTTCGCCGCCCAATCCTTCAGCTCTCGCGCCTGCTGCACCAGCGGGTCGGGCTGGGCCTGCCGCAGCACGGCGTCGGCGACTCGGGTGGCCTTGGCCGCGAGCTCGCCCAGCTGCTGCGAGCCCGGCAGGCCGAGCAGGCCGGTGAACGCCCCCAGGGCCTGCGCCGCCTTCTCGAACTGCTCGCCCACCGCCGCGCCGATGGGTCCCGGCTTCTCCGCGGCAGCGGGCGTGGCGGCCGGCCCGGCGGACGAGCCGGCCGCAGGGGTCGCGTCGCTCGAGCCGCGTGCAGGCGGCGTGGAGCGGGGTGGTCCGGACGGGATGTCGGGCATGGCACTCCTCCTCGGTCGTCCCCTGGCCCCCGGGTCCTTCCGGGGTGCTCGTCCATTCTGGCGTAATCCGCGGGTCGAGTGGATCGAGGGGCGCGCGCTGCGACAGCGCCTGACGCTCACTTCGCGGCTGCGGCCGCCTGGGACTCCGCGCGCCGACGCCGTGTTACGCTGAGCCATGTCCCAGGTCGCTGTCGAGGGAACCCCCGCGCGGTCGGTCCGCCGTCCGGTCCACCTGTGGGTCGTCGGTATCCTGGCGCTGCTGTGGAACTCGGTCGGCGCGTTCGACTATCTGGCGACGCAGCTGCGGCTCGAGCTCTACATGAGCCAGTTCACCGACCAGCAGCTGGCGTACTTCTACGGATTCCCGGCCTGGGTCGTCGCCGCCTGGGCTTTCGGGGTGTGGGGCGCGTTCGCCGGCTCGGTCGGCCTGCTGCTGGCGCGCGCCTGGTCGGTGTGGATGTTCGCCATCTCGATCGCCGGGCTGGCGGTCAGCACGATCTACAACTTCGGCCTCTCCTCGGGCGCCGAGATGATGGGCGCGACGGGCGTGGTGATGACCGCGGTGATCTGGCTGATCGCCCTCGCCCTGCTCGCCTACTCGGTGCAGCAGAAGAACAGGGGTGTCCTGGTCTAGCGATGCGGACGGATCAGGCCAAATGTTGCCGCGCGGCCACGGCGCGCCTGCGCCTCGGCACGGATGACGTCAACCGCGCACGAAGGCGCCGGGAGTGACGCCCAGACGGCGCTTGAAGTGGCGATGGAGATGGCTCTGGTCGGCGAAGCCCACCTCTTGCGCCGCCTCGACGATGGGCCAACCCGCGGCGAGCAGCTCCTGGGCGCGCCGCACTCGCACCTGGATCAGATAGTCGTAGGGGGTCACCCCGACCTCCTCGCGAAACAGCCGCACCAGGTGGTGGCGGCTGCTGCCGCTCGCCCGCGCCAGGTCCTCGAGCGCGATGCCGCAGCGATAGCGCGTCTCCAGGAGCGCGCGAGCCCGGGCCACGCGGGGATCTGGGGTGGTGTGGCTGGGTGCCACCCCGGCGGGCCGACGGCCGCGCGGAGCGAAGAGGGCGACGAGCGCGTCGCGCAGCAGGCGGATCCCCACCTCCCGGTCGCCGCCCTCGTCGAGGGCGCGGTGGGCGGCGAGGAGGGTTCCCGCCAGCCGCGCGTGCTCGCGGACGGGGCGTGTCGCGGGCAGGCCGCCGCCCCGCGGTGCGACCACACCCGCGATCATCTCCGGCTCGAGGTGAAAG
>DATKEH010000317.1:0-10627 GCA_035546355.1 Thermoanaerobaculia bacterium | reverse complement strand
GTCGCCTTCTGGCGGTCGGCCGCCGGCACGATGGCGATGACGTGGGCGGGGATGGTCCAGTCGGGGTAGGCGTCCAGGCGCGCCTCCACCGGTTGGCCGGCGGTGACGCGCTGGATGTAGGCCTCGTTGACGTCGACCTCGATCTCCAGCGAATCCATGTCGACCAGGGTGCAGATGCCGGTGCGGGTGAAGCCGCCGCCGGCGGAGATCGGCGAGATCATCTCGCCGGGCTGGGCGTTCTTGGACACCACCACCCCGGCGAAGGGGGCGCGGATCGCGAGATCGTCGACGTCCTGGCGGCGCAGCGCCACCTGCCGCCGCGCCACCTCGAGCTCGTCGCGCTGCGCCGCCAGCCGCGCCTCGAGGGCCGCCACCTGGGCGCGCGCCCGGTCGAGGTCGGCCTGGCTCGCCACCGCCTGGGCGGCCAGCTCCTCGGCCCGCCGCAGCTCGAGGCCGGCCTCGGCGATCCGCACCCGCGTCTCCTCGAGAGCCGAGGCGGCGGCGGCGGCCTGGGACTCGGCCAGACGCAGCGCGGCGCCGCCGGTCGCCGGATCGAGCCGCGCCAGCACCTGCCCCTCCGCCACCGTCATCCCCTCCTCGACCAGCACCTCGGTCACCTTGCCGGTCACCTTCGACGAGACCGTGGCCTGGCGTCGGGCGGTGACGTAGCCGGAGGCGTTGAGCACCGCGGTCGGCCCGTGTGTGTCCACCTCCACCGCCGGGGCGGTGACCACCTCGGCGGCGGTGGGGCGGGCCAGCAGCCACCAGGCGACGGCCCCGGCGGCCACCAGCGCCGCCACCGCCCAGGGCCAGCGCGGCGGCCGGGCGTCCGCGTCGGCGCCGCGATCGATCTTGAGCTCGTGCAGGCGAGAGGTGTCGGCGGTCATGGCGTCGTCTCCGAGGAGGGTACGGGCGCCGGGGTGGGATGTTCCAGAGAGACCCGGTGAACGGTGGATTGTACCCGCCGAGAGGTGGTGCGGACGCCGGAGAGGGGCGGTAAGCAGACGCCCGGGGGGCGTGGTTTTCGGTTGGCGACCAGGCCATCGCAGGCCAGCCGTGGTGCCTATCGCTTGAACCGCGACCCCTGCTCGTCCGTGCCCAGGATCCAGCCGACGATCTTGCCCGGCTGGATGCCCCGCGACTCGTGCCAGAAGCGGCGGTTGCGCAGGTGGCGGCTGGAGGTGTCGCTCTCCGAGATCGCCTCCACCTGGTCGTGGATGCGCTGGAAGCGGTCGATCCACAGCGCGCAGTTGGCGCGGCGCAGGTCCACCCAGCCGTCGTGCACCCAGGCTTCGAGGCGCTCGGGAGTGACCTCCAGGCCGCAGGCGTCGGCGGGGACGATCACCCTGGGGCTGCGGATCAGCTCCCCCGAGTCGAGCAGGATCGGGATGCCCACCGCCGCCACCCGGTTGGCGACCTCCGGCTGCTCGCGCACCAGCCGGTCGAGGGCGGCGGTGACCTCCTCGGGAGTGCTCTTCCGCACCGCCGTCATGGTGCCGAAGGCCAGGCGCAGGAGGTGGGCCTCGAAGAGGAGCTTGGAGTTGCGCGCGGGCCCCAGCATCTCGAACGCCACGCTGTGGGTGTCGTGCCGTTTCTCCAGCTCGGTCATGTACTCCAGGGCCCAGTGGCGCAGCAGCCCGGCGCGATAGGTCGGGCCGAGCACCGCGTTGTCCAGCGCGTTCATCATGTCGTGCCCGGTGTTGCCGCCCTCGATCTCGAAGCGCAGGTACTGGGCGATCTCCTCGGGAGTGACGAACTCCATCTGCTCGGCGGTGGTGAGCAGGGCGAACTCCTCGAGGCTGAAGATGCCGTTCTCGCCGGTGTCGATGAACACCGTCTCCAGCACCTCGTCGCGGACCGTCGCGGCCTCCGGGTCGTGGGTCGACAGGCGCTCGGGCAGCGGCCGCGGGGCGGCGTCGACCAGCCGGATCGGCTCCCCCTTGCGGGCGATCGGCCCGTAGGCGATGCGCTTCCAGGCGATGGCCGCCGCCGGCTTGATCTCCTTGGTGATCGGCGCGCCCGGGGTGCGCGCCATGAGGAACAGCAGCATCGAGTGCGCCCCGGCGATGGCGCTCTTGGAGAGCAGCACCCGGCTCGGCCGCTCCTCGGAGTGGGTGTAGGGGATGTTGAGCCCCATGCCGCCGGTGCCCGAAGTGCCGACCTTCATGTAGATGCGGGTGCCGGCGTCCATCATGCCGCGGTAGAGCACCTGGATGTGGCGGATCAGCCGCGGCATGTAGAGCGCCTCGAGCAGCGCCTCGGCCCCTTCGTCGCTCGCTCCCTCGCCGGCGAGCTCCCGCCACACGCGGTCGGCGGCGCGAAAGATGTCGCGATAGGCGATGCCGGTGGCGGTGTTGACGCAGTCGATGACGATCTCGGGCCGGCTCTCGACCAGTAGCCTGTAGAGCAGGAAGCTGGCGAGGTGGCCGTCGTCGAGGACGCCGATCTGGGCGCGGATGGCGTCGCGCCGGCTGCCCGCCTCGGCGAGGCCGAAGATGTCGCCCCACGACAGCAGCAGCTCGCAGCCGCTGGCCTCGGGCAACAGCTCGTCGCGCGCCTGCTCGCTCTCCTCGCGGCGCAGGCTGTGGATCTGCACCGCGCGCGGCCGCTTGGCGAGCATCTCGCGGCATACCGCCATGCCGACCAGCCCGTAGCCGCCGAGCACGAGGACTTTCTTGTCTTCGATCTTCACCGTCACACCTCCGAGGCGCGGCCGGCGGCGCGGGCGCCGCGGCGACCGCCTCGCCGGCACGCGGGCGTGGCCACGGGCCCCTGCGCCATGCCGGGCGCCACGACTGGTTCCGGTAGACTCGCGCGGGATGAGGGAGCTCGGGACTCCCCGAAACTCCGCGAACCACCCTACTCTAGCGGACGCCGTCCGGGGCGCCAAACGGGCAGCGTCCTTCGCGAGGAGGCGACGATGCGGCGAACCCTGCTGCTCACTGCCCTAGCCGCGGTCGCCGCGGTCCCTGCCGCCGCGGCCCTCGAGCTCGCCGGCGCCGTAGAGGCGGCGGCCCCGCGGGCCGTCGAGCTGCGCCACGCCATCCACGCCAACCCCGAGCTGTCCAACCGCGAGCACGAGACGGCGGCGCTGGTGGCCGACGAGCTGCGGCGGCTCGGCCTCGAGGTGGAGACCGGCATCGCCCACACGGGCGTCGTCGGGGTGCTGCGCGGCGGCCAGCCCGGGCCGGTGGTGGCGGTACGCGCCGACATGGACGCGCTGCCGGTGACCGAGGCCACCGACCTGCCCTTCCGCTCCACCAAGCGGGCGACGCTCGCCGACGGCCAGGAGGTGGGGGTGGCCCACGCCTGCGGCCACGACGTCCACACCGCCGTCGGGCTGGGCACCGCCGCGGCGCTGGCGGCGCTGCGCCAGGAGCTGCCGGGCACCGTCATGTTCGTCTTCCAGCCCGCCGAGGAGGGGCCGCCGGCGGGGGAGCAGGGGGGCGCGCCGCTGATGCTCGCGGAGGGGGTGTTCGATAGGCTCGCCCCGGCCGCCATCTTCGCGCTGCACTCGCAGCCGGCCCTGGAGGTGGGTCAGGTGGGGGTCAAGCCGGGCCCGGTGTGGGCGGCGGTGGACAAGTTCACCATCGAGCTGGTCGGCAAGCAGGCGCACGGCGCCTGGCCCCACGACAGCGTCGACCCGATCGTCATGGCCGCCGAGGCGGTGCTCGCCCTGCAGACCATCCGCTCGCGCAACCTCGACCCCAGCGAGCCGAGCGTGGTGACGGTGGGGATGGTGCACGGCGGCGAGCGCTTCAACATCATCCCCGGCAAGGTGCTGCTGGAGGGGACGGTGCGCACCTACTCGCAGGCCGTCCAGGACCAGGTCGAGGCGCGGATGCGTCGCATCCTCGAGGGGGTGGCGCTGGCCCACGGCGGCGGCTACGCCCTGGAGTACGAGCGGGTGACGCCGGCCACCGTCAACGCCGAGGCGCTGCACGGGCCGTCGCGCGCCTCGCTGGTGGCGGTGTTCGGCGAGGAGGGCGTCGTCCCCTATCCGGCGGTGATGGGGGGCGAGGACTTCGCCTTCTTCGCCGAGCGGGTGCCGGGGTACTACTTCCACCTCGGCACCACCGAGCCCGGCGGCGCCTCGGGGGGGCTGCACACCCCCGACTTCCGCGCCGCCGACGCCGCGGTCCCGGCGGGGATCGCGGCGATGACGCGGCTGGTGGTGGACTTCCTGGCGCGCCAGTAGGAGGGCGGGGCGAGCCTGGCCCCGCCCCCGGGCCGGCGCGCAGGGCGCCATCCCCCTCGCCCACCTGCGATAAACTGGATCTTTTCCGGCCCCGGCCAGCGCCCTACCGAGGAACCCCGACATGCGCCATACAGGAGCCTTCGTCAGCCGCCACGGCATCGAGGAGCAGGGCCTCACCGCCGCCGGCACCGTGCACTGGAACCTCTCCCGCGCCGAGCTCTACGAGCACGCCCTGCGCCGGGGAGAGGCGATGCTGGCCGCCGAGGGGCCGCTGGCGGCCCGCACCGGCAGCCATACCGGCCGCTCTCCCTGCGACAAGTTCCTGGTGCGCGAGCCCGTCACCGAGGGAGACATCTGGTGGGGCTCGGTGAACCGGCCGATCGCCAGCGAGGCGTTCGAGGCCCTGTTCGACCACCTGCGAGGCTACCTCGCCGAGCGCGACCTCTACGTCTTCGACGGCTACGCCGGCGCCGATCCGCGCTTCCGCCTGGGGGTGCGGGTGATCAACGAGCTCGCCTGGCACAATCACTTCGCCCGCAACATGTTCCTGGCGGCGCCGCCGGACGAGCTGGCCGAGTTCGCCCCCGGCTTCACGGTGCTCGACGCCCCGGGCTGCCGGGCCGATCCCGCGCTGCACGGCACCCACAGCCCGACCTTCATCCTGCTCGATTTCTCCCGCCGAATGGTGCTGATCGGGGGCACCGAGTACGCCGGCGAGATCAAGAAGAGCATCTTCTCGGTGATGAACTACCTGCTGCCGCGGCAGGGCGTCCTGTCGATGCACTGCAGCTGCAACTACGGCCGCGACCGCGACGACGTGGCGCTGTTCTTCGGCCTCTCCGGAACCGGCAAGACGACGCTGTCGGCGGACCCCGCGCGAACCCTGATCGGCGACGACGAGCACGGCTGGAGCGACGACGGGGTGTTCAACGTCGAGGGGGGCTGCTACGCCAAGGTGATCCGCCTGTCGCGCGACGGCGAGCCGGAGATCTGGGCCGCCAGCCAGCGCTTCGGCACCCTCCTCGAGAACGTGGTGATGGATGCGATGCGGCGCATCGACTTCGACGCCGACGACTACACCGAGAACACCCGCTCGAGCTACCCCATCTCCCACCTCGACAACGTCGACCTCTCGGGCCAGGCCGGGCACCCGCGGCACGTGGTGTTCCTGACCGCCGACGCCTTCGGGGTGCTGCCGCCGATCAGCCGGCTGACGCCGGCGCAGGCGATGTACCACTTCCTCTCCGGGTACACCGCCAAGGTAGCGGGTACCGAGCGTGGCGTCACCGAGCCGAAGGCCACCTTCAGCGCCTGCTTCGGGGCCCCCTTCCTGCCGCTGCACCCGAGCGTCTACGCGCAGATGCTGGGCGAGCGGCTGCAGCGCCACGGGGCCAGGGTCTGGCTGGTCAACACCGGCTGGACCGGCGGCCCCTACGGCACCGGCAGCCGCATCCGCCTCGCCCACACGCGGCGCATGGTGCAAGCGGCCCTGGCAGGCGAGCTCGACGCGACGCCGACCCGCGACGACGAGGTGTTCGGCATGGCGGTGCCGATGCGGGTAGAGGGCGTGCCCGACGAGCTGCTCGAGCCCCGCCGAACCTGGGGCGACGCGGCCGCCTACGACGCGCAGGCCGGCAAGCTCGCCGACATGTTCGCGCAGAACTTCCGCCAGTTCGAGGCCGAGGTGGCCGCCGACGTCGTCGAGGCCGGCCCCCGCGCCGTGCGGGCCTGAGGCCGCCCGCTCCCGCTACAGCTCTTCTGGCCTCCCCAACAGATACCCCTGCGCGTAGTCCAGGCCCATGGCGCGCAGGGCCTCCAGCGTCTCCTCGTCCTCCACCGCCTCGGCGATGGTGATCAGGCCCATCAGGTGGCCGATCTCGTGGATCGACTCCACCAGCGCCCGCTGCACCGGGTCGCCGGTCAGGTGGCGGACGAACTCGCCGTCGATCTTGAGGAAGTCGACGGGCAGGCTCTGCAGGTAGGCGAACGAGGACAGGCCGGTGCCGAAGTCGTCGAGCACGAAGCGGCACCCCGCGGCGCGCACCACCGCCAGGAAGTGCCGCGCCCGCGCCAGGTTGGTGATCGTCGCCGTCTCGGTGATCTCGAAGCACAGCCGTTCGGGAGGGAGGTGGCTCGACCGCAGCCGCTCCATCACCAGCTCGAGGAAGGCCGGGTCGCCCAGCGACTGCCCCGACAGGTTGATGGTGAAGACGGTGGCCTCGTCCAGCGCCGCCAGCCGCGGCAGCGCCCGGTAGACCACCCAACGGTCGAGGCTGCCGATCAGGTGGTAGCGCTCGGCGGCGGCGATGAAGGATGCGGTGGGATACGCGGTGCCGTCGTCTCCCACCATCCGCAGCAGGACCTCCGCCATCTCGGTGCCGCCGGCGGCGAGCGGGCGGATCGGCTGGCGCAGCAGTCGGAAGCCGTCGTGCTCGAAGGCGTGGTGGATGCGTTGCACCCACTGCATCTCGCCGTAGCGTTCGGCCACCGCCCGGTCGTCCGGCTGGTAGACGTGCGTGCGGTTGCGCCCCTGCTCCTTGGCCACGTAGCAGGCCGCGTCGGCCGCCGACAGCACCTGCGCCAGCGAGCCGCTGGCGGCGTCTACCCCGACGACGCCGATGGACACCCCGACGTCGCACGCCCGCCCCTCCCATTCGAAACGATGCTGGCGCACGGTGCGGCAGAGCTTGTCGGCGATGCGCCGGGCATTTTCCAGCGAGCAGTCGCTCAGCAGCACACCGAACTCGTCCCCGCCCAGTCGCGACAGCACGTCACCCTCCCGCACCTGCGACGACAGCAGCGCCGCGAGCTGGCGCAGCAGCTCGTCCCCGGCCACGTGCCCGCAGGTGTCGTTGACCACCTTGAACTCGTCGAGATCGAGGTAGCAGAAGACGTGATGGCGGCCATCCGACCGCACCGCGGCGAGCGCGGCGTCGAGCTCGCCCTCCAGCTGGCGGCGGTTGAGCAGGCCGGTCAGCGGGTCGTGCCCGGCCAGCCACGCCATCTCGCGCTCCAGGCGGCGCAGCTGGCTGACGTCCTGGAACACCACCACCGCGCCGCAAGAGGAGCCGTTCTGGTCGCGGATCGGCGCCGCCGAGTCGCGTACCGCGAACTCGACGCCGTCGCCGCGCAGCAGCACCCCGGGCTCGGCCAGCACCACCACCTGCCCCTCGGCCAGGCAGCGGGTCACCGGGTCGGGTCGCGGGTGCCGGCTCTCTTCGTCGACTACCCGGTAGATCTCGGCCAGCGGGCGACCGAGCGCCTCGGCCAGCGGCACGCCGGTGAGCTGTTCGGCGATCGGGTTGAGGTAGTCGACCTGGCCCAGGGAATCGGTGCGGATCACCCCGTCGCCGATCGAGGCGAGCGTCACCTGGGCCCGCTCCTGCTCGCGCAGCAGCGCCTCCTCCGCCGCCTTGTGCTCGCTGATGTCGGCGGAGACGCCGAGGATCTGCACCCCGCGCTCGCTCTCCAGCACCTGCCCGCGGACCGCCAGCCATCGCATCTGGCCCGACGGGGTGAGGATCCGGTGCTCCAGCACGTAGGGCTTGCCCTCGTGCAGCGTGCGGCGCAGTGTCCGATGGATGAGCTCCTGGTCCTCGGGGGGGACGAAGCGCATCAGCTCCTCGCCGCTGCGCGGCACCTCGCTCGAGCTGGCCCCGAAGAGCTCCATGGCGAAGCTCGACAGCTGCATGCGGTCCGAGGCGACGTCCCATTCCCAGACGATGCTCCGCCCCGCCTTCTGCGCCAGCTGCAAGCGATCCTGGCTGTGGCGCAGCGCCTCCTCGGCCCAGATCCGTTCGGTGACGTCGTGGGCGGTGCCGAGGGCGGCGGTCCGGCCGTGCCACTGGATGACGGTGGTGGTGAGCAGCACCCAGCGCCCATCGCCGTCCTTGCGCCGCATGACGAACTCGTCGCGCCGCGTGGCCGGGCTCGCCAGCGGCCGGTCGGGGCGGTAGCGCGCCAGCGCGTCGACCTGCTCGGGGAGCAGCAGATCGCGGGGGCGGAGCAGCAGCAGGAGCTCCTGCTCGGGAAAGCCGGTGAGCTCGCAGGCGGCGGGGTTGACGTACAGGAACCGCGTCTGGTCGTAGACGAAGAGGGCGGCGGCGGTGGTCTCGGCGACAGTGCGGAACCAGTCCCCGGCCAGCGGGCCGGGGGCAGCGGGCCGCGGCCCGCCGCTCACCTCCCGACCTCCGCGAGACGCCCGATGCCAAGGGAAGCGGCGAGTATGGCGGTCATCCCAGCAGCGCCGGCGACAGCAGGGCGGTGAGGGCCGGATCCTCCTCCTGGACCTGGCGCAGCACCTCCTTGACGCCGCCGCGCAGGTGGTGCGCGGTGAAGCCGTCGCGCCGCAGCACCTCGGCGAGATGGGCGCTCTTGAGCCCCACCTCGCAGTAGAAGACGTAGTGGCGCTCGCGGGGGAAGCCGCGGTGCTCGGCGAGGGCCCCGAAGTAGTCCATGCGCCGGGCGCGGGGGTGATGCCAGGCGGCGAAGGCCGCCGGCGAGCGCAGGTCGATCAACACCGCGTCCTGCGGGATCGCGGCGACGGCCAGCTCGGGATCACCCAGGGCGGCGAGGTCCAGCTCCTTGAGGTCGTAGACCTGCCGCGCCGCCACCGCCGCGGCGATGGCGGCGAGGTCGAGCTTGCCCTCCTCCTCGCGCACCGCTCCCACCCCCGCGTGGGTGGCCGGGCGCCGGGGGTGCAGCGCGCAGTACTCCGCCACCGCCGCCGACAGCTCGTAGGTGCCGATGCGGCGCGCCTGCTCGACGATCTCCTCCTTGTTGGCGCCGACCAGCGGGCGGAGGATCGGCAGCTCGGCGACCTCGGAGATGGCGCGCAGGTTGCGCAGTGTCTGCGACGACACCTGCCCCACCGCCTCGCCGGTCACCAGCGCGTCGCAGCGCAGCTCCCGCGCCAGCTGGTTGGCGGCGTGCAGCATCAGCCGCTTGAGCACCACCTGCCAGTAGCGCGGCTCGGTGCGCTGCTGCAGACCGGCCACCACCGGCTGCAGATCGACGGCGTGCAGCCGGGGACGGTAGCCGTGGCTCCAGCGCTCGGCGATGAGCTTCATCACCTTGAGGGTGCCCTCGAGGTGGGCCTCGCCGCCGAGGTTGCAGAACAGGTAGTCGAGCCGCACGCCGCGCTTGAGCAGCAGCCAGGAGGCGACCGCCGAGTCGAAGCCGCCGGAGACCAGCGACAGGGCGCGCCCCTCGGTGCCGGCGGGCAGGCCGGCGAACCCCGGCAGCCGCTCGGTGAAGAAGTAGGCCTCCCCCTCCCGGATCTCGACCCGCACCGTCACCTCGGGGTCGCCGAGGTCGACTCCGGCGGCCACCGGCAGCAGCCGCGCACCGAGAGCGCGGTCGACGTCGCCGGAGCGGAAGGGGACGAAGCGGCGATCGCCGCCGCGGCGGGCGCGCACGGCGAAACGCTTCCCCGCCACCGCCGCGGCGAACAGCTCCTCGCCGGCCGCCACCACGTCGTCCAGGGTGCGCCAGGATCGGCGCTCGACCGGCGAGACGGAGTGCACGCCGAACACCCGGGGCAGCACCTCGGCGGCGGCCGCCGGGGCCTCGACGAACAGGCGGCTCCACTCCCGCTGGATGCGGTGCGGCAGCCCGGCGGCGGCGAGCGCGTCGGCGAGGTTGCGCACCAGCTGGCGGGTGAAGTGCAGGCGCGTGCCGCGCCCCTTGGTGGCGATCTCGCCGGACAGGCGCACCAGGAACAGGGTGTCGGCGGCGGGTGCGCTCATCGGCTCAATGTAGCAGCAGACGGGGCCCGGCACGGCTCCTACGGCCGCCAGGCGAGGCCGAGCCACCAGTGCGTGTCGCCCTCGAAGGGGGGGTCGAGGATTTCGGCGGCGCCGAGCTGCAGGGTGGCGGCCGGCAGGCGCAGCAGCGGCAGCGGCGGCAGGTCGAGGCGCAGCTCCAGGCCCGCCAGCTGCAGCCACTCGCCGGCGAGGCCCTGGCTCTCGACCCGGTGGCGGCCCCAGAACGGGCGCAGCGGCACGCCGGGGAGGCCGAGGCTGGCCCGCTGCCCCTGGTAGCGCTCACCCAGCAGGGTCCCCGCCGGCAGGGCCGGCTCGAAGACCCGGTGGGCGGTGACCGGGCCGGGCAGCAACGACGAGGGCAGCCCCCCCACCCGCACCAGGTCCAGGGGGTGGCGGGGGTCGTCGACGCCCTGCGCCGCCCACGCCATCTCCAGGTCGAGGTCGCCGCGCCCCAGGCGCAGCCCGGCGCTGCCTCCCCAGCTCCCCCACCCGCCGCCCCCCGTCTCTCCGCGCGCACCCTCGGCGGCGAGCGAGCCGGCCCACGACCACCGCCCGCGCCCGCCGTCGGCGGCCACCATCGCCGACAGCGCGACGGCGCGGCGGGTGAGCCGCTCCTGCCGTGCGGGCTCGGTCCGCTCCCACCAGGCGGCGGCGCCGGCGCCCC
>DATKEH010000316.1:0-4315 GCA_035546355.1 Thermoanaerobaculia bacterium | reverse complement strand
CCTCGGTGCCGGCCCGCGGCCGCGCCTCGAGGTCGTCGAGGTCGCGCACGAAGAGCCGCGTGGCGCCGTCCTCGCCGCCGGCGGAGAAGGCCAGGCTGCGGCCGTCGGGGGAGACGGCGACGACGCCGGGGTCACGCCAGTCGAGGTCGAAGGTCGTACCCTCCGGCGGCAGGATCGTGGACCGGGTCGCCGCCGTCGGCCCGGGGGTGGGGCGCAGCAGCAGCCCGCCGAGGGCCAGGGTGGCGAGGATCGCCGCCGCGGCGATACCCTGCCAGAGGCGGAGCCGGCCGGGCGCCGCACCCTCGGCGCTCGCCGCCGGGCCGGTGGGCAGCCCCGCCGCCAGCGCCTCCTCGAGCTCGATGCGGGCATCGGCGACGTCGTGGAGGCGGCGGTCCGGGTTCTTCTCTAGACAGCGCTGGAGGGTGCGGCGCACCGGCGCCGGAGTGCGGGCCGGCAGCTGCTCCCACGGAGGATCGCGGGTGATGATCGAGGCGAAGACGTCGGTCACCGTCTCGCCGCCGAAGGTATGCTCGCCGGTCAGCATCTCGACGACGATGCAGCCGAAGGCCCAGATGTCGGCCCGCTTGTCGGCCTCCTTGCCGCGGGCCTGCTCCGGGCTCATGTAGGCGGCGGTGCCGAGGAGGGTGCCGGCCTGCGTCATCTGCGCGGTCAGGGTCGGCGAGTGGGCCAGCACCGAGCCCGACCCCGACACGCCCTGCGGCGCCCACGCCTTGGCGAGGCCGAAGTCGAGGACCTTGACGGCACCCTTCTCCGTCACCTTGACGTTGGCGGGCTTGAGGTCGCGGTGGATGATCCCCTTCTCGTGAGCCGCCTCGATCGCCTGGGCGATCTGGATGGCGATCGGCAGCGCCTCCTCGAGAGATAGCGGCCCGCGCGCGATGCGCTCGGTGAGATCCACCCCGGGAGCCAGCTCCATCACCAGGAAGTGGACCGGCGCCTCGCCGGCCGCGGCCGGCGCCTCGCCGACATCGTGGAGGGAGGCGATGTTGGGGTGGTTCAGGGAGGCGAGCATGCGGGCCTCGCGCTCGAAGCGGGCGAGGCGCTCGGGATCGGCGGTGAACAGCTCGGGGAGCACCTTGATCGCCACCTCGCGGCCGAGCCTGGTGTCCTCGGCGCGATAGACCGCTCCCATGCCGCCTTCGCCCAGCTTGGCGGTGATCTTGAACTGCCCGAGGGTGGTGTCGATCATGGGTGCGCCGGCCCCAGCCTAGCAGGTGGGGTCGACGACTACCCGGGCACCCGACACCTTTCGCCGGCGGCACTGCTGAGAGTCATGATCCGTCGGGCGACCGGAAACCCCCGGTACATAGCCTCGGTTTCCACTCGACAGTCGGCGCCCCACACCCTTGTCCGGGGAACGCACCCACATCACCCCGGACGGCGTTCCTGCCCCAGCACCCGGCGCTCCTACTCGCTGCGCAGCGTCGCGATCGGATCCACCCGGCGACGGCGCCAGCGGCAGGTCCGCCGGATCCGAGAAGCGCGACAGGAGGATCACCGTGCTGCGGCCGGTTGGGCGGCCGGGCGTCGATCGGGAGACGCTCCTGGCGCGCTGGCGGCATCTGCCGAAGGTCGACGTCGAGGCGTTCCGCCGTGACGTCGATGGCGCAGTGGATCCGGCCCTGTGAGCGACGCCGATCCTGCCACTGCGGGACTGCTCGACACCAGCTCGGCAACCGGCGTGCCCGCCCGTGTCACGGTCACCGACTCTCCGTTGAGCACGCGAGCGAGCACCTCCCCACCTCGATTGCGCAAGTCGCGAACGGTCACCGCCTTCATAGCCCCCCATTGTGTCACCCCGTGAGACGACGGTTGCATTCGCGCGCCGTACGCGCGGCGACATCAGGCTGTGCTGCGCCGCTGCAGGCTGTGGCGGGTAGCTGCAGCCCATGACCCACAGCGGCACCCTGTGGCGCGCGACGACACGTCCGCACCCGCCGCTCCCGCTGTGCTAGCGTCCCGGCCACCGTGCCCGACGACACGCGCGACCTGTTCGGCGGCCCGTCCGACGCTCCCCGCCAGGCCGGCGCCGGCGAGCGCTCCTCGCGCCGCAAGCCCTCCCGCCGCCGCCGCGTCGACCGCGACGTCGTCCAGGGCAAGCTCAAGGTCCACGACCCCTTCGAGCTGATCCGCTGGCTCGCCCTCTCCCAGCCCGACCCGCGCAAGGCGCTCGCCGAGCTGGTGCAGAACAGCCTCGACGCCGGCGCCCGCCACGTGCGCGTGACCCGGGTGCGCGAGCGCGGCCTGCCCACCCTGCGCATCCGCGACGACGGCGAGGGGGTGATCCCCGAGCTCGGCCGCACCGAGGCGCTGCGCTACATCGCCACCCACATCGGCCACAGCCGCAAGCGCTCGCTCTCCCCCAGCGAGCGGCTGGAGCTGATGACCCAGGGGCAGTACGGCATCGGCCTGCTCGGTTTCTGGAGCCTCGGCGAGACGCTGGAGATGCGCACCGCGCTGCCGGGGCAGAAGCCGCACCGGCTGGTGCTCTTTCGCGAACGCCCCGACTTCCGCATCGAGCCGCTGCGGGCGCGCGGCCTGTTCGACGAGAGCTTCACCGAGGTCGTCGTCGGCGGCCTGCACAAGGAGGCGATGAGCGCCCTGGTGGCGCGCCGCGCCGCCGACTACCTGGCCGCCGAGCTGCGCGGCCAGCTGCTCGCCCGCGCCGTCGAGCTGGTGCTCGAAGACCGCATGTCCCGCGGCCGCGCCGAGAAGCTGGTGGCGGTGCGGCCGCCGCGCTTCCTGGGCGAGCGCCTCGCCGACCTCGACCGCCTCGACGTCGCCGGCCACCCGCCGGCCCGCCTCGAGATCTACCTGACCGTCGACGAGGACGAGACGCGCACCGCCTCGCCCCTGGCGCTCTACGCCGCCGGCACCCTGGTGGCCACCAGCTTCGCCGACCTCGAGGCCCTGGGCCTCGACCGCGACCCCTGGACCGACGCGCGCCTCACCGGCCTGGTCGATTTCCCCGCCCTCGCCGTCGCCCCCGGCAGCCGCCGCGGGGTGGTGCCCGACGCCGCCGCCGGCGCCCTGGTCGACGCCCTGCGCGAGGTCGAGCCGCGCCTGCGCGAGGCCCTGCGCCGCCAGCAGGAGCGCCAGGCCGAGGAGCTCGACCAGCGGGTGCTGCGCGACCTGCAGCGCGCCTTCCGCGGCTTCTACCGCCAGCAGTCGCGCTACACCCTGCTGCCGGTGCAGAGCGAGGCGGGCAAGGAGGCGGGGGGCGGGAGCGGCGCCGGCGAGGGGCCGGCCACGGGCGAGGGCGCGGAGGGGCCGAACGTGGGGGCGGCGGTGCCGCCGCCGGGGGCGGAGGGCCTGGAAGCCGAGGCCCTGGAGGCCGGGCTGGAGGAGCCGCCGGCGGCGCCCGAGGTGGCGCCGGCGCTGCCCTTCCCACCCGGGCCGCTGGCCGAGGTGCGGCTGCTACCCGCCTCGGTGCGCCTGCTGTGCGGCACCGCCCGGCGGCTGCGCGCCGAGGCGGTGGACGAGGACGGACGGCGGGTGGCGGAAGAGGTGGAGTACCGCTGGCGGCTGATCGGCGACGTGGTGGCGCTCGAGGTGGAAGGGGCGCCCGCCGATGCGCCGCCTGACGTGGCGCATGGAGGCGCGGACGACCCGCTTCGACGCGAGGGCGCCGACGGCCCGGCGCGACCGGCCGCCTCCCACGGCCCGTCGTCGCCCGCTACCGTGATCGTGCGCGCCGGCGACAGCCCCGGCCGCGCCACCCTCACCGTGGTCGCCATGGCCGGCGGCCGCGTCGCCTCCGCCTCGGCGCCGATCGAGGTGGCCAGCGAGCCGGGCCGCGGCCGCAGCGACGAGGGCATCCCCGAACCCGAGCTGGTCGACCACCCCGGCGCCGCCTGGCGCTCGCGCATCGTCGAGCAGCGATGGCAGGTCAACACCGCCCACCCCGACTACCGCGCCATCAAGGCCCAACCGGCGCTCAAGACCCGCTACCTCGCCCTCCTCTTCGCCAAGGAGGTCGTCCTGCGCAGCACCCAGGACCCGCGCCTCGACAAGCCCCTCGAGCAGCTCGCCGAGATCGCCGCCTACGCCGACCGCAACCTGGCCAAGGGCGGGCGGCGGAAACGAAAGAGCGGATCCAGCGAGTGACGCGCGTCGAGGTCCGACACCGCCGGGTCGGGCCACACGATCTTCATCAGCGAGACGCGAAGCGCTCCTTGACTTCGTCGTGCGGGACGACCCGTCCTTGCTTCACCGCTTCGAGGCCCGCGTGGATCTTCTGACGTACGTAGATCTCGTACATCAGGTCATCCCAGGTCGCCTCCTCCGGGAGCTT
>DATKEH010000315.1:0-4086 GCA_035546355.1 Thermoanaerobaculia bacterium | reverse complement strand
CCCATGCCGCCGCGGCCCAGGGCCTCGAGCACCACGTAGCGCCCCAGCACGTCGCCGCGGCGGGGCGCCGGCGGAGCGGCCGGACGTGCAGGCCGCCCCGGCTCGGCGCGGGTCGCCTCGAGCGGCTCCCCGGGGTCCGGTCCCACCGGGGATGGGAGGGGCGGCGACTCGCCGCCGGGTGTGGCTCGCGACATGGTCGATGGGCGGCCCCGGGCGCCGCGCCTTCAACGGCTGGGTACGCCCAGTATAGGTCCGCTCCCTCCCGACACCTCCCTCTCAGCGGCCGCGTCGAGCGCCAATGCACCCTTCGGGGCGACCGGAGAGTCATCACCGACGGAGGTCGCCGGCGGGCCAGGGTCGCGCCCGCCAGGGGCCTCGAGGCGAGCGCAGGGCAGCTCCCGTAGCAGCCCACCGCCGGTCCCGCGCGAGCCGAATGGAGGCGCCGGCGGCCCCTTGGCACACCTCCCGGCCGGCGCCGTCCCCAGGCGGGCTCGACCCTGGCCCGCCAGCGACCGGCCCGAGAGCTCCCTGACCCGTGAGAGCCCGGTCTCGACCGCCCGGCTACCCCTCGCGCAGGGCGCGGGCGATGGGCATGCGCGCCGCGCGGATCGCCGGCAGCAGCCCTCCCAGTAGTCCCAGGCCCAGGGCGTAGAGGATCGCCAGCCCCAGCAGCGGCAGGTCGACCTCGAAGGCGAAGGCGACCTGCGAGAAGCTGCGCCAGTTGAGGGTGGCGGTGGTGTAGCCGTCGAACGCGGCCCAGGCGAGCGCGGCTCCCACCACCGCCCCGACCAGCGCCACCGCCAGCGACTCGAGCAGCACCGACACCACCACCGGCGAGGCGCGGAAGCCGAGGGCGCGCAGCGTGGCGATCTCGCGCGCCCGCGCCGCCACCGCGGTGTACATGGTGTTGAGCGCTCCGAACAGCGCCCCGAGGCCCATCAACACCCCGATCAGCAGCCCCAGGCCGGTGATCAGCATGACCATCGTCGTCGACTGCTCGGCGTAGTACTCGGTCTCGCGCACCACCTTGACGTTGACGCGTGGGTCGGTGGTCAAGGCGTCCTTGAAGGCCTGGAAGCTGCCCGCCGAGGCCAGCTGTACGGTGGCGATCTGGAAGCTCGATCCCCGCCGATAGGCCGGCTGCACCACGGCGGCGTCGGCCCATACCTCGGATTCGGCGAGGCCGCCGTCGGCGGCGAAGACGCCCACCACCCGCCAGCGGCTCTGCCCCAGCTCGAGCTCGGCGCCGAGATCCAGGCCGGCGAACTGCGACTGCGCGCGGCGCCCGACGATCACCTCGTTGCGGCCCCAGGCGAAGGGGCGGCCGGCGATGATCTCCACCTCCCCGCGCACCTCGAAGGCGGCGGGGCGCACGCCGCGCAGCGGCACGTTGGCGTCGGTGCCGGTGGAGCGCTTGGGCAGGTTGAGGATGACGAACAGCTCGGGGGACACCAGCGCCCCGGAGGCGCCGCGCGCCACGCCCGGCGCCTCCGCCAGCAGCTCCGTCTCGTCCTTGGAGAGCACGCTGGTCATCTCGCTGTCCGAACCCGCGCGCAGCACGACGGCGGTGTCCGGGGAGCCGGTCACCGTCATGGTGCGCTGGAAGCCGCGGGCGATCGACAGCACGCCCACCAGCACCGCAACGACGAAGGCGATGCCCACTGCCGCCGTCGCTGCCGCGCCGCGGCGCTGGCCGATGGTCTTGAGGTTGAACGCGGTGAGGGCGCCGATCTGTGACAACCAGTGCGTCATGGCAGCTCCTCGGCTACTCCCGGCGCAGCGCCTCCACGGGGCGCAGCCGCGTCGCCTGCAGCGCCGGGAGCAGCCCGGCCGCCACTCCCAACAGCACGACGAACAGCACCCCGCGCAGGAGGTCCTCGACGGGATAGAAGAACATCGGCAGCGCCCCGCCGGTGGGATCGCCGGCCGCCACCAGCATCCAGCCCAGGGCGAGGCCCAGGCCGCCGCCGACCACCGCCAGCAGACAGGACTCGGCGAGCACCAGCCCCAGCACCTGACCGTTGCTGAACCCCAGGGCCTTGAGCACCCCCAGCTCGCGGGTGCGCTCGCGCACCGCCTGCGCCATGGTGTTGCCGGCCACCAGCAGGATGGTGACGAAGACGGCGGAGAGGATGGCGACGACGATGGCGCCGACGTTGCCCGCCTGCTCCGCGAACCCCTGCACGAACGCGCCCTCGGTCTCGGTCTTGGTCTCGGCCGGCGAGTTGGCGAAGGCGGCGTCCACCGCCGCCGCCACCTGCGCCGAGCGGCCGGGGTCGGCGACCCGGATGTAGTACCAGCCGACGTTGCCGCTGCCGAAGGCGCGGTTCTCCTCGAAATAGTCGTAGCGGAACAGGAACAGCGTGGTGTCGGTCTCCTTCTCGGCGCCGTCGTAGATCCCCACCAAGTCGAACTCCCAGGTGTTGCCGCCGCCCTTGGGGCGCCAGATGGTGGCCTGGATGGGGATCCGGTCGCCCACCTCCCAGCCGTACCTCTCGGCGATCGTGCGCCCCGCCACGGCGCCGGTGCGGGTGGCCAGCCACGCCTCCCTCTGCGCCGCGGGGAGCAGCATCTCGGGGTACATGGCCAGGAACTCCTCGGGCTTCACCGGGAACTGGCCGAAGAAGTTGCGCGGGTCCTGGTAGATGCCGCCGAACCAGGAGGCGTGGGTGGCGTCCACCACCCCCGCGATCTGCTCGATCTCCCGCTCGTAGCTCTGCGGCAGCGGCTGGATGATCGCCACCTTGTGGCGCACCACCAGGCGGTCGGCGCCGGCGACCTCCACCCCCATCTCGAAGGCCTTGTCGATCGCCGCCAGGTAGCCGAAGAGCACGAAGGCGACGACGATCGACAGCACCGTCAGCAGGGCCCGGATGCGGTGCCGGCGGAAGTTGGCCAGCAGCAGCCCGAGGTACTTCACGCCGCCATCTCCGGCGACAGCTGGCCGTCGAGCAGGTGCAGCGTCCGTTGGGCGCGGGCCGCAGCATGGGGGTCGTGGGTAACCATGACGATGGTCTTGCCGTGCTCGCGCTGCAACGCCGCCAGCAGGTCGAGGATGCCGTCGCCGGTCTTGCGGTCGAGGTCGCCGGTGGGCTCGTCGGCGAGGATCAGCGTCGGGTCGGTGACCAGGGCACGGGCGATGCCCACTCGCTGCTGCTCGCCCCCCGACAGCTGCGACGGCTGGTGGCGGGCGCGGTGGGCGAGGCCGACGATGTCGAGCGCGGTCGCCACCTGCTGCTGGCGCTGCCGGCGCGACAGCGGAACGAGCAGCAGCGGCAGCTCGACGTTGCGCGCCGCCGACAGCACCGGCAGCAGGTTGTAGAACTGGAACACCAGCCCGACGTGGCGGGCGCGCCAGCGGGCCAGCTGCCGCTGGCTCATGCGGTCGATGCGCTGCTCTCCCACCTCGACGCTGCCGCGGGTCGGCCGGTCGAGCCCGGCGAGCAGGTTGAGCAGCGTCGTCTTGCCCGAGCCGGAGGGGCCCATCAGGGCCAGGAACTCCCCGCTCGCGATCTCCAGGTCGAGCTGGTGCAGGACGTGGATCTGCTCGCTGCCGCGGCGGAACACCTTCTCCACCCCCTGCATGCGGACCAGTGAGCCGGTTGCGTCGGTCATCGGCGAACCTCCTCGATGGCGTCCCCGTCGGCGAGCCCGGCGGGCCCCTCGACGATCACCCTCTCCCCGGCGGCGAGGCCGGAGAGGATCTCCACCCGCTCCCCCAGCGCGGCGCCGACCTCGACGGCGCGCCGCTCCACCCGCCCGGCGCTCGCCACCAGCACCACGTCCCGCTCGCCGTCGCGGCGCAGCGCCGCCTTCGGCACGCCGACCGCAGCGCGGGGCGCGCCGGCGGCGCCCTGCGGCTGGCCGCCGATGAAGGCCACCTTGACGCCCATGTCGGGGAGGATGCGCGGATCCGCGCCGTCGATCCCCACCCGCACCCGCACGGTCGCCTTCTGGCGGTCGGCCGCCGGCACGATGGCGATGACGTGGGCGGGGATGGTCCAGTCGGGGTAGGCGTCCAGGCGCGCCTCCACCGGTTGGCCGGCGGTGACGCGCTGGATGTAGGCCTCGTTGACGTCGACCTCG
>DATKEH010000314.1:0-8295 GCA_035546355.1 Thermoanaerobaculia bacterium | reverse complement strand
GGTCACCTTCCAGAACCTCAAGGCCATTCAGGAAGGGATGATCTCGGCGGAGACGGTGGCGGAGTTCTTCGACATGAACGTGCGATCCACCGAGGATGTCGGCGGCAGCAAGGGCCAGGCGATCAAGGGGATCGGCGTGCGGGCCGTTCTCTTCACCGAGCCCGAGCGCCTGCGGATGTTCGTCGAGACGAAGAAGGGCTTCGTCGAGGTCGCCGCCACCGGACTGACCGCGAAGCAGCTCGAAGCCGTGGCTAAAGCGGTCGCCGCTGCGTAGCGTTCGCAGAGCAGGACCGCTCCGTTGCCCATCGTCGACTTCGGGCTCGAAGGCAAGGTCGCCACCATCCATGGCGCCAGCCGCGGCATCGGCGAGTGCATCGCGCGCGCCTTCGCCGAGCTCGGCGCCACCGTGGTCCTCTCGTCGCGCCGGCAGGACGGCGGCAAGGCCGACCAGATCGAGGCGCTGTTCCGTCGCGTCGACTCCGAGCTGGGGCCGAAGGGGATCCGCGTCAACGCGATCGCCCCCGGCGTCATCGAGACCAGGTTCTCCGAGGCGGTGCTCGACACCGAGGAGAAGCGCCGGCACTGGCGCGAGTGGCTGCCCGCGGGGCGGCACGGCCAGCCCGCCGACATCGCCGGGGCGGCAGTCTACCTCGCCTCGGGCGCCTCCTCGTACTGCACCGGCCACACGCTGGGTGGTCGACGGCGGCGCGCTGGTGGTCGACGGCGGCGCGCTGGTCGCCTGAGCCTCCTCAGCCCTTACGCGGCGCCGGCGGGCAGCGCGCGGCAGCCCCGTCGGCCGAGCGGTCCCGAGTCGAGGAGTAGAGCAGCGGTCACGGTTCGGTCAGGTCGTGGTCAGGCAACAGGGCCGCGGTTGCTCTAGGGTGCGGGTCGGAGCACGCCCCATGGTGACGCTGGAGGCCGCCCATGACCCACCGCCCCACCGTACTCCTCGCCACCCTGCTCCTCGCCACCCTGCCGGCCGCGGCTTGGCCGCCTACGTACGGGGACGCCTGGCGTGGAGCCGCGGCGACGCCGGCGAGGCCGAGCGGAGCTTCAGCGCCGCCGCCGGCCTGGCGCGCCGCCAGCAGCAGCCGGACCTCGCCGTCGAGGCGACCTTCCTGGCGGCGCTGATGGCGGCCGAGCAGCGGGACCCCAGCGCCCGCCAGCGCCTGGCGCAGGTGGCGTCGCTGGCCAGCGGGCTACGTCCGTGGACCGCCTTCGAAGCGCTCACCCTGCTCGCCTGGCTGGAAGGCGAGCGCGGCGCCGGAGACGAGCGCGACCGCCGCCTGGCGGAAGCCGCAGCGCTGGCGCCGGGCAAGATCGCCGAGGCCGCCGCGACGCTGCTGGCGCTGCGCTGGGGCGACCCGCGTACCGACGCAGTGGCCGTGGCCGAGAGCCTGCCGCGCATCCCCGAGCTGCTCGGCGCCCGCGAGCTGATCCTGGCGCGGCTGGCGCTCGCCGAGGGCCGCCGAGGCGATGCCGCGCGGCTGCTCGACTACGCGCGTTCGCGGGGGCTGGAAACCACCTATTTCGCCGAGGAGGGCTGGCTGCTGGAGCGGCAGCTGGGGGGAGGGGCGCCGCACACCTGCCGGCCCGACCCGCCGTACCCCAACGCCACCCGCTTCGCGGCCTGCTGGGAGCTGCGCGACGCCCGCCGGCCGGTTCAGCCGCCGCCGGCATCTCGGCGTCCTCGGGCACCTGGCTCGGCTCGGCCCGGCGGCTCGAAGGGGCCGCCGGGCCCGCCCCACCGCCTCGTGCCACCGTCTCCGAAACTCGTCCGCTCGGCTGGCCCCGCGGATCATCGACCGGAACGGCTGGTAGTCGCTCCCCCTATGGTGGTGATCTCGTGAATCCGCTGGTTGGGTGCGGAGCGCTTCGTGGCCTGGGGCGGCTCACCACACACGGAGGTGCCGCCGAGGGTGATGCATTGCTCCACCCACCACCGGTGAGTTCCCGCGAGAAGCGGCGACGTGGGGGTGCAAGCTTTTTGGTTCGCAGCCTGCTGGCAGGCCACCAGACTGCCGTTGACCTTGACGCGGAAGGTCACGGGCAGGCCCCCTACGGTCGTGCTGCCGAGCCACTCGAAGGTCGGCTGGAGGCCGGTCACCTGGCCGCTGGCGGGGGAGCTCAGTTGCGCAGGGAAGAGAGGCACTTTGAAAAGGCGCGGAGTCGGCTCTCCGGTTCCCCCCGTGTTGCCGTATCGGCAGCGCTTCGCCGGGTCCGGCTCGGAGGGCTGACAGGCGCGGACCCGCCAATCGATTTCCCGTCCAGCCATGTAGTCGAGGGTATCGGGATTCCAGGGCGGTTTCCAGCTCGTTGAGTTACCGACTGGGATACTCTCCCAGGACGAGCTGGGGCTCTCATTGGGCCTGGGCTTCCGCTTGATCTCCACGTAGTACTCGGTGGCATTGTTCGACGATGCCCATGAGAAGCTGGTGTCGAAGGTGATTGCAGTGTTGTGGGCCGGAGCGCTGAGCCCGAAGTAACCGGGCTCGGCGGCGGCAGGCCTTGGAGCGGCGAGAAGGGCGATGAAGAGCAGTACGATGCTCGAGGCGGCTGCTCCCCCCTGCCACCGGCGGTCTCGTCGTCTGATACTGAGTTGCACGGTCCCCTCCTTGTCGGTTGCTGGGGCGGGGTGCCCCGTTGGCGTTGATGAGGCGACTTGGCGCCTTTGCAAGTGGCGTGCCGATGTATAGGATCAAACTTTGCAAGCACTTACCGAGGATTTCGAGTCAGGTGTCCCAAGATTGCGATGCCTGCGGTCGCGCCTTCGAGACAAACCATGCGGCGGCAACCCCAGGCACCGGCCGACCCGCCGCGGTGCGGCGGCGCAGCGCGGGATGCCGGACAGGTTGCCAGGCATGTTGTGTGGGCTCAGCGCAGCCGTACTCGGCCCTCCGATTCGAAGGCGGCCATGTAGACCATGACGACCGCGGCCAGCTTCTCTGGCTTCGCGCTGTTCTGGGCCAGTCGCGCGGAGGGTCCGTCACCGAGGTACTGGTGGTCGTTCAACCGGTCGTGGAGCTCGTTCACGGTGATCCCGTCGGGGAACTGAGCCTTCATCTCGGGAGAGCTCACGTACTCCCGCAGATCCGCCACGTGGTTGGCGAACCTCGCCTCCTGCAACGAAGAGTGGAGGACCTTCGGACCCTCCTCGGCTGCCTTCTTCATGAGGGCGAGAGGAGTCTTGGCCGCGGGAGCGATCACGTCGTCCAGCTTGTCTACGAGCATCGAGAACGCCTTCTCGCCCGCCCGCTCCGCCAGCGGCTTGTTGGGCTCCTTGGTGAGCTCCCCGATCGCCTCCGCGACCTTCTTCTTGTCCGTGGTCGTCCAGTCGGCCATGTTGGCCGCGGACATGGTGGTCCCGGTCCGCTTCCCGGTCCACCAGTCCTCGACCCCCTTCTTGCTCTTCTCGAAGGAGTCCACCACGCGGCCCGCCTGCTGGTCGACGCTCTTGTGAAACTCCAGGGCGCCGTCGCCCAGGCGGTCTGCCAACCCGTGGTTCAGGTCGATCTCGAAGCTCTCTCCGCCGCGGATCCGGTCGCTCCCCTCGAGACCGGGCCGACTGCGTCGCAGGGCCAGGAGGGCCTGGTCCTCCGTGGTTCGCAGCTCCGGATGCTGGAGGGCCAGATCCCGCGCCAGGTCCCTGGCCGTGGTCGCCCTCCGCGTCGTCACCTTGATCGTCCCCGTCAAGCTCGAGTCCCAGCTCGATTGGATCCTCGCCACTCCCACACTTCCTACGCCCATGGTTCTCCTCCTCGTTGTCCGAATCTCGACTTCCGCCTCTACACAGGATCGCGCAGGAGCTCGAGAAGAGGGATCACGGCGACGTTCACGCCCGTCGCCGCTCTTGCCCCCCTTGGTGGCGAGCCCGGATGCAGAGCCGCAGCAGTGTGGCCGCCGGCGGCACGGCGTCAGCGCTCGTTGACGAACTTCGACCAAACGACATCGTTGACCCGTTGGTCGGTGCGGGGGTCGTAGAGGGGGTTGTCGGTCCCGAAGTAGGTGGCGTCGTTGCCGACCCAGTAGTACCGGCTTCCCGCCTGCACGTTGTAGTGCTCGCCGGTCTCGTGGTTGCCGATCACCGTGCGCTCGCCGATCGTGTCGATGGTGCTGGCGTGGCCGGCGGTGTTGATCGAGTCGCGGTTCAAGTAGCCGGAGTGACTGATGTCGAGGATGTCGCTGTAGGTCTGGCCGACCGAACGGGCGGCGTTCCCCGCCTGCTCGATCGCCGCCATCCGCTGCTGGTGGGCCGCCCGGCTCTTCGCCATCATGTCCGCGTGGAAGGCCTGGTCCTGCCGCAACTGGCCCACCAGTTGACCGTTCGCCATCTGCTGCCACTGCGGGTTGATTTGCGTGTTGCCGACGGCGTAGAGGTAGGCGGTGCGCGCCTCCTCGAACACCTCCTCCGGCGCCGCCAGGCTGGCGGTCTGGAGCGTCCAGAAGGTGGCGGCCCCTGGCGGTAGATCGACTGCACCACGGAGACGAAGGTGCGCGTCCCGCGTTCGTCCGTCCACTCGGTGCCCAGGGCGCCGACCTGCCGCTGGCTGCCGGTCTGGATCATCCCGGCCTGGAAGCGCCGCCAGAAGCCCTCGATCTCGGGCACCGGATACGAGCGCAGCAGGCGGTTGCCCTGGGCGCGGGCGGCGGGTTCGACGAGCTGCGCGAGGACCTGGTCGAGCGGCAGCGGCGGCATCACCTGGTGCCCCATCTGCCGCGCCGTCTGCTGCGCGAAGGAATCGTCCGCCCAGGCGAACTGCGTGGTCTCCGTGCGGTAGAGCTGGATTCCGCCGGGGCCCGTCATGAACACCGGCGAGCCCTGCGGATGCACCTCCCAGGAGGCCGGGATCGGCGACACCGCCTGGACCGCGCCGCTCTGCGGGTCGCGGAACTCGTGGTAGCGGATGTCGGCGGTCGCCGCGGCCGGCGGAGTCGCCGATGTGTCGTCCGCGGCGCCCTCCCGTCTCCTGGCGGCCCGGCGACGCAGGCCAGGCAGGTGAGCAGCAGGAACGACAGGGGCAGGATCTGGTTCGAGTCCGAGTCGAGCGTCATCGGGTGCTCCTCTCCGGGAACGTCGGGGATAGGGATTTGCTTTGGGCGTGTTCGCTGAGGCGCGGCGCCCCAGTGCGTCGAGGAGACGCGCTCGAGCGCGATTCCGCGATCGCGAGCCTCGCTTGGCTCGAGCGACATTGGAGTAATGGCCATAGTAGCGCACCTGGCTGCAGCCGCAGCCCCCGCAGCGGTCCGGCCCAAAGCTCCGCAGGCCGCCGGGTAGAATCGGGCGGCGATGACGGTCGTGGTCACCGGCGTCGGCCCGGTCAGCGCCATCGGCAGCGGAGCGGACGACTTCTGGAACGCTCTCGAGGCGGGGGTGCACGGGTTCGCCCCGATCACGCTCTGCGACGTCGCGGAGTCGCCGACGCGGATCGCCGCCGAGGTCAAGGACTTCCGGCTGGCGCGGTTCCTGCCGCAGGGCGCCGCCCTGGCGCGGCGCAGCCCGCGGCCGGCCCAGTTGGCGCTCGCCGCCGCCGCCCTCGCCCTCGAGGACGCCGGGCTGAGCGACGACGGCTTCGACCGCGACCGGGTCGGCGTCTGCGTCGGCACCTCGGTCGGCAACCTCGGCGACGGCCTCGCCGCCCGCGACCGCTGGCGCGCCGGCACCGAGCGCATCCGCCCGGACGGCGGCTTCCACCTCTTCAACCACTTCGCCGCCTGCCTGGTCTCCGCCCACTTCGACCTGCGCGGCCCGGTGCTCACCCTGACCACCGGCTGCAACTCCGGCCTCGACGCGGTCGGCCAGGGGCTGCGCCTGATCGCCGGCGGCCAGGCCGACGCGGTGCTGGCGATCGGCAGCGACTGCGAGGTGTTCCCCGACCTGCTGCGCGTGCTCGGCGCCTGCGGGGCGCTCGCCACCCGCTTCGAGGACGACCCCGGCGCCGCCTCGCGGCCCTTCGACGTCGACCGCGACGGCAACGTGGTCGGCGAGGGCGCCGCCGCCCTCCTCCTCGAAAGCGCCGCGCACGCCGCGCGCCGGGGGCGGCGCCCGCTCGCCCGAGTGGCCGCCCACGCGGTCTGCGCCGCCGGCCGCGGCCGCGCCTACTCACCGGACGAGCCGGACGAGGACCTCGGCCCCTGCGTGCGGGTGCTCAGCGGGGTGCTCGCCGAGGCCGGCTGGGCACCCGACGAGGTCGGCGCGGTCAACGCCAACGGCTCCTCGTCGGTGCAGTACGACCCGCTCGAGGCGCGCGCTCTCGCCGAGGTCTTCGGCGACGCCTTCCCCCGCCTGCCGGTCCACTCGATCAAGTCGATGCTCGGGCAGCACGGTGCCGGCTCCTCCGCCCTGCAGGTCGCCGCCGCGTGCCTGGCGATCGACCGCCGGCGCATCCCGCCGACGATCAACCACCGGACGACCGATCCGCGGTGCGGGCCGCTGCGCGTGGTCACCGCCCTCGAGCCTCTGGCGACGCCGCGCGTCCTCGTCCATTCGATCGGTTTCGGCGGCTTCTATTATTCTTGTGGTGCTTTCGACGCACCGGACCACGAACCACCGACAGGAGGCTGAGATGATCCGACTCCCCGTCCAGCGACGCACGGCCCTGGTCGCGACGCTCGTCCTGGTGGCGCTCGGCGCCGCCGCGCTGGTCATCGCCGACACCGTCACCCAGCCGCTCGACGTCCACCTGCAGAGCCGGATCGAGATCTTCGAGAAGGGCGAGAGCGGGCAGTGGGAGGCGGTCGACGAGGTCGGCCCGGTCAACCGTCGCTTCGAGGCCACCCTGCTCGAGCTCGCCAGCGGCCACGAGATCGGCAGCGACTTCGCCTTCCAGGCGACGACGAAGAAGGGCCGCGACTACGCCGCCCGGCTCGCCGGCCCGGCGAAGATCGACTACAATCCGGCGACCGGCAGGTTCGAGGCCGACCTCGTCTTCGAGGTCACCCTCGACGGGCAGAGCGCCCAGGTGCCCGCCCACCTGACCACCGAGAGCCGGGGAGCGGCCGGCCGCACGCTGCGCGGCAGCCGCGCCCAGGGCGTGCTCGGCCGCGGCCAGACGACGATGACCCTGGTCAGCGCCAACGAGATGCGCCTCGCCGGAGGCGAGTCGCTGCTGCTGCTCTGCGAGGAGCGCTACCGGCTGATCCCCAAGGGCGCCCCACCCCGCCGCGGCTGACCGGCGATGGCGATCATCGGCGCCCACGCGCTCCTCTACAGCACCGAGCCGGAGGCGCTGCGTGCCACGCTGCGCGACGTCTTCGGCTGGCAGCACGTCGACGCCGGCGACGGCTGGCTGATCTTCGCCCTGCCGCCCGCCGAGCTCGGCGTCCACCCGCCGGAGGGCCCGACCTGGGAGTCCGGTGGCCGCCATCAGCTCACCCTGATGTGCGACGACATCGCGGCGACCGTCGCCGAGCTGCGGGAGAAGGGCGTCGAAGTGCGCGGCGAGCCGGAGGATGAGGGCTTCGGCCTCACCGTGATGCTCGGCCTGCCCGGCGGCGTCGAGATGCTGCTCTACGAACCGCGCCACGCCAGCCCGCTGGAGGGGATCGGGCCAGTGGGAAGCTAGAATCACCGCGAAGCGAGCCGAGCTCTACCTCGAGCCGCTCGATGACGATCTCGCTCCCGTCGAGGGAAGTGAGGTTCGCGAGCTGGTCGGCTGCTCGATCGCAGCGCCGCCACCAGTCTCGGGCTGAGCCTGGTCGCCGCGACGGCGATGCTGGTGCTGCTGCCGGCGGCGGTGTTCCTGCCGTGCATGCACTCGACCATCCGTAACCTCGTCTTCGAGGAGACGCGGCTGGTGTCGAGCGTGCCGGTGATCTACCAAGACGTCTGGTGGCCGTTCGCCCTCGGTTTCCTGGCCTTCGCCATCCTCATCCCGGCGTTTCGCGCCTTCGCCCTGGTGCTGGTGCTCGGCTCGCTGCGCTGGGACGGCAGAATGGAAACTGCCAATGTGGCGAGCGTCACGGGTCGCGTCATGTGGATCTCCCGCAGCACCGCGGTCGTAGCTGATGCGGATACACGGGCGGTAGGGTTCGTGAGACGCCCATCCAGCCCCCATTTCCGCGAAGCGCTTCGCTCATCAGCTCACCCCCGCTCCCCCGGTCCACCACGACCGCGAGGCCCAGCCCGACACGCGGTGCAGGCAGCGCGCGCCCTCGGCAGCACTGTTCGCGGACGACGCAATCCTGGCGAGATCACGGCTGGGGGAGCCGCGACTTCCAGCCGACGAAGACATGGAGCAACTCCCGCTGGCCGGACTGGCCCCCGGCAGTACTCAGGAGGATCTTCTGACCATCCAG
>DATKEH010000313.1:0-2156 GCA_035546355.1 Thermoanaerobaculia bacterium | reverse complement strand
GCCACGGTCTCGATCTGCCTCAGCCCCTGACCTGCGCGACCTCGAGCTCCTCGACGTCGCCGGTGGACGAGGTCAGCCCGCGGCGCAGGCCGTCGAGCTCGCGCAGGTGCCCCTCCTGGGCCTCCACCACCCGCTCGAGGGCCCGTAGCTCCTGGCTGCGGCCCAGGAGCCGCATCTCGCCGATCAGGCGAGGGTAGAGCACCTCGTTCTCGTACTGCTCCTCGGCGATGGCGACGCGCAGGTTGGCCGCCTCCTCGCCCACTTCGCCGGCGGCGATCAACAGATCGATCGCCACGCGGTCCTTGGCGGCGGCCAGCTCGCGCCACCGGCGGGCCAGGTTCGGCTTGCCCTCGGCCTCGGCCTGCTCGGCGAAGGCGCGGAAGGTGGCGGCGCTGGCCGCTTCGGCGGTGAAGCCGGTGCGCAGGTGCTCGAGGTGCCGGGGAAGTCGCGACATCGCAGGGTTCCTCCAGAGTGTCGTCGGAGCGGGCGCCGGGGTGCCGGGCGAGGCTATTGTGTCGCGCGGCGGCGCCGCCCGCAACCGCGCCGGTCCTTCCGGGCGAGAGCGGATCTCAGCCGGGCTGGCGCGCGGTCGGCGCTGAACCGGGTTCCCTGCCGCCCGGCGGGGATCCGGTGAGCTCCTCGACGGCGGCGGCGAAGCGGCTTCGGCAGGCGATCGCCTGATCGCGCAGGCGCCGCAACTCCGGCTCACCGCGCAGCGCCTCCCACGCCGGGTCGCGGTCGATCGCCGGGAACGCGCAGTAGCCGCGCTCGATAGCCATGGCGAGGAGGTGGAGCGCGGCCTGGGGTTCGCCGCAGAGCGAGTACTGGGCGCCCCACCAGTACATCGGTTCGGGATCGGGATGCTCGCTGAGAGACTCGATGATCGATCGCCCGTTCTCCGCCAGAGCTGCCGAGTCGCGCTCCAGGCACGCCTGCATGAAGCCGCGGAACGGCGAGTCCGCAGGCTGACGGTCCATCGCCGGGCGCAACGCCGAGCGGTCCCCCTCGCGCAGCAGGATGCCGGGAGTCACCAGCGCCGCCCAGTGCGAGCCCGCGTCCAGGTCCAGGAAGCGCCGCGCCGCCTGCAGATCCCCGCTCATGGTAAAGGCCATGGCGCAGGAGCGCCACTGGTAGTTGGTCGGGTCGAGGCTGTGCGCCGCCTCGCAATGACGCTTCGCCTCGTCGAGGTAGCCGGCGTACCGGTGGACGTAGGCGAGGGCGAAGTGCGCCTCGGCGCTGTCCCCGCGCCGCCGCACCAGGGCCTCGGCACCCGCGTAGGCGGTCGGCAGGTCGCCAGCGTCGGCGCGCAGCGTCACCAGGCGGGCGGCCGCCTCGACCAGGTCGGGATCGAGCTCGATCGCACGGCGCGCCGCCGCCTCGGCCCGGCGCATGGCCGCCGCCCCGCCCTGGGCGTAATAGGCCTTGTACGCGTAACGGGCGGACAGCTCGGCCCAGGCGGGCGCGTAGGAGGGGTCCTGCTCGACGGCGCTCTCGAGCATCTCGATGGCGCGCTGGTTCGGCTCGGGATCGCGCGCCACCGCCAGGCTGCGCAGGTAGCTCTCGTAGGCGACCGAATCGGCGGGGCGGGTCGCACCCTCCGGGGTCTGTTGCCTGCCCAGGGCCGGCAGGAGACCGCTGCGCACGACCCCTGCCACCTGCTCGCGCAGTGCCAGGACGTCCGCGGCGGGAGCGGTCACGCGCTGCCGCCAGAGGAGGCGGTTGGCGGCCACGTCGATCGCCTCGAGGGTGATCCCGAGCACCCCGCCCTCGGGGGCGAAGTGCCCGGTGACGACCGTGGCGGCGCGCAAGTTGCGGCCCGACTCCAGCGGATCGCCGGCGAGGGGCGAGTCCGGCTCGAACGGACGCACCGCCAGCGTCGGGGCGAAGGTCAGCGCCGTGGTGATCTCGTCCGGGAGGGCCAGGCGCAGGTAGTCCAGGTCTTCGTCACCGCCGCGGTTGTCGAACGGCAGGACCGCGACGGCTCCCTGCGCCGCTTCGGCCTCCGAGGCGCGCCCGAGCGTCCACCACAGCCCGGCCGCAGTGGCCGCCAGCAGCAGCGCCACCGCCGCCCAGCCGAGCCACCCCCCGCGCCGGCGGGCGGTCGCGGCGCCGACCGGCACCGCGGTGCTCGACGTCTGGTCGCGCCGCAGCCTCTC
>DATKEH010000312.1:0-2174 GCA_035546355.1 Thermoanaerobaculia bacterium | reverse complement strand
CCTCGGTGCGGCGCTGGTCTGGGTTCCCGCCGTGATCTACCTGTTCCTCGTCGGCAAGGTCGCCGCCGGCGTCGGGCTGCTCCTGTGGTGCGCTCTGGTGGTGAGCACCATCGACAACTTCTTGCGCCCCCGGCTCATCGGTCGCGACGCGCGCATGTCGGACCTGCTCATCCTGCTGAGCACCCTCGGCGGGATCTTCCTCTTCGGGGCCGTGGGATTCATCGTCGGCCCCATCGTCGCGGCGCTGTTCGTCACGATCTGGCACATCTACGGCGAGACCTTCAGCGACTGGCTGCCGGCGGTGCCGGAGACGCAGCGCTTCGCTCCCCCGAGCCGGCCGGGGGAGCAGCCCCGAACGCTGGAGGAGGCCGACGACCCGCCCTGAGCGCCGAGCGGCCAACGGCGCCCGCCGGGGCCCGAGGCGGGAAGGGCGAGCCGGGGATGGCGTCAGCGGAACGGAAACACGACGGGGATCAGCAGCGAGGCGACGATCCAGAACAGGACGTTGAGCGGCGCCCCGAACTTCGTGAAGTCGGTGAAGCGGTAGTTGCCGGCACCGTAGACCATCATGTTGGTCTGGTACCCGGTCGGCGTCAGGAACGAGGCCGAGGCGGCGAAGCAGACGGCGAAGACGAGCGCCCGATGGTCGATCCCGAGCTCGGCCGCCATGCTCAGGGCCACCGGGGTCAGCACGATGGCCGCCGCGTTGTTGGTCACGGTCTCGGTCGCCACGGAGGTCACCAGGTAGAGCGCCGACACCGCCACCCACGGGGCGAGGTGCTCGGGTACCAGGGCTGCGGGCGCCAGGACCGCCGCTGCGAGGACGTCGGCGAGGCCGGTGCGCAGCATCGCGTCCCCCACCGGAATGAAGGCGGCGATGAAGAAGATCACGCGCCACTCCACCGCCCGGTAGCTCTCCTGGGGGCGGATCACCCCGAGAGCCAGGAGCAGCACCACCGACCCCATCACCCCGACGAGCAGGTCGACGACTCCTGCCGCGGCCAGCACCATGATCGCGGGAACGAGGGCCAGCGGCAGCCACCAGTGCCGCTCGCGGCGCAGCCGCAGGTCGAGCTGGGAGGTCACCAGCAGGTCGTCGTTGCGTTGCAGCTCGCCCAGCCGGTCCTGCGAGGCGACGATCAGCAGCGTGTCGGCGAAGCGCAGCGGGGTCCGCGCCAGGCGCTCGCGCAGCGTCGCCGCCTGCCGCCGGATGGCGAGGACGAAGGCGCCGTAGCTGCGGCGGAAGTCGACGTCGTGGAGGGTGCGCCCGATCAGGTCGCTGTTGGGGCTGACCAGGGCTTCGACCACCACCTGTTCGCCGCCCGCCAGCTCTTCGTCGGACAGCGCGACGTCGCTGAGAAGGGCGACCCCGGTCTCGTTGCGAAGCCGCATCAGGCCCGGAGTGCCGCCGCGGACGAGGAGGACGTCACCGGGCTGGAAGCGAACGGCCCGCAGGTTCTCGGAGATGCGCTCGGCGCCGCGGATGACCGCCAGCATGATGACGTCGTACCGCTCGCTCATCCGGATGTCACGCACCGTCTTGCCGATCAGCCTGGAGCCGTCGACGACGCGCAGCTCGGTCAGGAAGGCGCCCATCTCGAAGTTGCTGGTCAGGGACTCGATCTTCGCCCGCTCCGGCAGCGAGCGCGGCGCCCGCAGCAGCACGTATCCGAGGCCGACGACGAGGAAGGGGATCCCCAGCGGCGTGAACTCGAACATCCCGAGAGGCGCTTCTCCCGCCTCCTCGACGAGCGCGCTCACCAGCAGGTTGGTGGAGGTGCCGATCAGCGTCAGGGTACCGCCGAAGATGGCGGCGAAGGACAACGGCATCAACACCTTGCTGGGGCTGACCTGGAGGCGACGGCAGAGCTCCACCGCCAGCGGGATGGTCATCGCCACCACCGCGGTGTTGTTGAGAAACCCGGACATCAGGGCCACCAGGCCGAGGAGGACGGCGATGCCGGCCCAGCGCCGCTTGCCGAAGCGGCTGCTCAGGCGCTCGCCGACGACCTCCAGCAGACCGGTTCGCATCAGCGCATGGCTGAGGATGAACAGCCCGCCGATCGTCAGTACGCTCTTGTTGGAGAACCCGGCGATCGCCACTTCCAGGGGGACGATGCCGGTAGCCAGCAGGGCGAACAGCAGGCACAGGGCGGTGACGTCCACCGGCAGCA
>DATKEH010000311.1:0-12193 GCA_035546355.1 Thermoanaerobaculia bacterium | reverse complement strand
CGGTCGATCCCCGCGGCGCGCGAGGCGCGCTCGTAGACGTGCTGGATCAGGGGCCTGCCGGCGAGAGGCAGCAGCGGCTTGCCGGGCAACCGCGTCGACGCGTAGCGCGCGGGGATGGCGACCACCACCCGGATCGGGGCGGCGGCCGGCGGCGCCACCGAGTCGTGGGGCTGCGACGGGCTCACGAGCGCCGGCGCAACACGAAGCCGGGAGCCTGCTCCAGGGCTTCGCGGGCGGCGCTGGCCGGAAGCCCGTCGAGCGCGCCCAGCGCCTCCTCCGCCAAGCCCTCGGCCAGCTCCCGCGCCTCGTCCAGCGTGCCCTCCCGCGTCACCAGCTCGAGAACCTGCTCGGCGGCGACCCGCTCGAAGGAACCGTCCTCCAGGACGTGCTCGACGAGCCGCCTCTGGGCTGCCCCGACCCTCGGCAGCATGAGGATCAGCGGCAGGGTGAGCTTGCCCTCCTTGAGGTCGGAGAGAACCGGCTTGCCCAGCTCCCGCTCGTCGGCGGTGAAGTCCAGCAGGTCGTCGACCAGCTGGAAGCAGGTGCCGAGGCTGCGGCCGTAGCGCTGCAGCGACCAGGCGGCGTCGGGCCGCCGCGGGTGCATCAGGCAGGGCACCGAACAGGCAGCGGCGAAGAGGTGGGCCGTCTTGCGTTCGATGATGGCGAAGTACTCCTCGGCGCTGAGGTCGATCGAGCCCAGGCGCTGCAGAGCCAGCAGCTCCCCCTCGACCATCTTGAGCGTGGCGTTGCACAGCTCCCGCACCACGTCGAGGTTGCCGTGGGACAGCGCCATGCGCATCGAGGTGGTGTAGAGCCAGTCGCCGAGCAGCACCGTCATGCTGTTGCCCCACAGCTCGTTGACCGTGCGGCGGCCGCGACGCAGCGGCGCGTGGTCGATGACGTCGTCGTGGATCAGCGTGGCGGTGTGGATGAGCTCGACGACGGCGGCGTAGGTGACCTCCTCCTCGCCGTCGTGGTCGAGCAGCCGGGCGCACAGCAGCAGCAGGGCCGGCCGCATCCGCTTGCCGCCGCTGCCGGCGAGGTACTCCCCGGCGCCGTGGATGAACGGTACGTCGGATTCGAGGTGCCGCCGGAAGACCCCCTCGGTCGCCGCCAGCTTGTCGGTGACGAGGGAGAGAAACCTGTCCGGCGACGGCAGGCTGGTGTCGTCCTGGCGGGCCGCGAGGGGCGAGGTGGGGCGCATCAGAGAGGCGAGATCGGTTCGAACTCGTCGACCTCGGCGAGACGCCCGTCGACGAAGCGGTACACTTTGCCGCGGTCGAAGTACCACCAGGACGCCTCCCGGCGATCGGGGAAGTCGACTTCGTCGACCCGATCGGGCTTGCCCATCTCCTGGTAGACGCGCTTCTCGTCGGGCGAGGACAGCGACGCCAGGAACCCCCTCAGCGTGGCGAGGAAGCTGGTGTCCTCGATCACCAGCGGCACCGCCACCGGGCTGCCCTGCCGGAGCCGGCGAGTGAGGTCGACCCGCTCGAGCTCGTGCAGCCGCTCGCCGGCGCCGGTGCTCACCGGCACCCCGACCACCAGCTCGAAGCGGTTATAGCGGCGGCTCCAGCCCCATTCGAGCCCGAACTCCCCTTGGCGGTCGGTGCGGGTGGCGCCGCGAGAGACCTCGCGGGTGCCGCCGCCGAGAGGCTCCAGCCCGAACCCTTCTCGCGACGCCTCGAGGACGACGTCGAGGTCGCGGAGCGGCGTCCCCCTGGCGTCCGTCACCATCCCCGTCACCTGCACCGTCTCGCCCGACGCGAAGGGGAAGCGGTTGGGAGTCACCGCCCGTGAGCCGGCGCACCCCCAGATCAGCGCGGCGGCGAGGGCGAGCGCCTGCACGCGCGCCCCGCGCGCGAGCACGGGGCGCCGGAGGCGATAGCCCAGGGGCGCGGCGGGCGAGCTCATGCCGGCATTATATGGGTCAGCTCTCGCGCTCCCAGCGCACGCCCGCAGGAGGCTCGAAGACGTCGTCGCCCGGACCCGGGCGCCGGTTGCGGAAGCGGAACCGGGTGCGGTTGCCGTCGGCATCGCGGTAGGTCATCTCCAGGAGCCGCCCCTTTCCCGGGTCGACCAGCAGCTCGGCCTCGCGCAGCGGGCCGGCGGCCCCGCCGCGCGGCTCGAGGCGCACGCGGACTCCGCGCTTCCCCTCCTGGCGCAGCGAAGCGTCGTAGCGCCGCCGCAGGCGGTCCACGTCGAGCAGCAGCAGGTCGAGGCCGGGCTGCGCCAGGCGGTCCACCGGATAGACGCGCCCCAGCGGTTCGCCAGGGTTCCAGGCCCGCAGCTCGTCGCCGCACAACAGGTAGCTCTTCGGGTAGGGGTCGCGGTAGTCCCAGCGCAGGCAGCGCGGCAGGTCCAGGACCACCCGCCCGGATTCCTCCTCGCCGGAGGAGAAACCGGCGGGTACGAAGGTCTGGGTGAAGTCCCAGGCGACGCTGCCCTGCCGCTGCCACTGCTGCCGCAAGGCTTCGATGACTGCCCACGGATCCTCGGTCACCGCATGCGGGATCGCCGGCGCGGCGGCGGAGAGGATCAGCAGCAGCAGGAGTGTCCCGCCCAGCGGACGGACGCGTCGCCTCACACCGACGGTGGATGGGCCTCGATTCACGTTCGTCCCTCAGTGCTTGAAGTGCCGCCGGCCGGTGAACAGCATCGCGATGTCATGCTCGTCGGCGGCGGCGATCACCTCGTCGTCGCGTTTGCTGCCCCCGGGCTGGGCCACCGCCCTCACCCCTGCCCGCGCCAGCACGTCGAGACCGTCGCGGAAGGGGAAGAAGGCGTCGGAGGCGGCCACGCTCCCCGCGGTGGGGAGCTGGGCCTTGCTGACCGCCAGGTGACACGCGTCCACCCGGCTCATCTGGCCGGCCCCGATGCCCACCGTCTGGTGGGTATTGGCCAGCACCATGGCGTTGGACTTCACATGCCGTGCCACCTTCCAGGCGAAGTCGAGGGCGGCCAGCTCCTCCTCGCTCGGCTGGCGTGCGGTGGGGCAGCTCCACTCCGCCGGGTCCTCGGGCCCGTCGTCCGGGGTCTGCGCCAGGTAGCCGCCGTCGATGGCGCGCAGCTCGGCGACCCCCGGCGCGGCCGCGTAGGCGGGGCAGCCGAGCACCCGCAGGTTCTCCTTGGGAGCGAGGGCCGCCAGGGCCTCGTCGTCGTAGCCGGGGGCGACCAGCACCTCGACGAAGAGCGTGCCCAGCGCTACCACCAGCTGGCGATCCACCGCGCGATTGACGGCGACGATCGAGCCGAAGGCCGACACCGGGTCGGAGGCCAGCGCCCGCTGGAAGGCGGCGGCCAGGTCGTCGCCCCGGCCCACGCCGCAGGGGTTGTTGTGCTTGACGATCGCCACCACGGGCTCCGCGAACAGGGCCGCCAGGCGGCGCGCCGCGTCGGCGTCGAGCAGGTTGTTCCACGACAGCTGCTTCCCCTGGTGCTGGACCATGCCGCCCAGCACCCCGGCGCCGCCTTCGATGCGGTAGACGACGGCCTGCTGGTGGGGGTTCTCGCCGTAGCGGGGGGAGAGCTCCTGCACCAGCCCCAGGCTCCAGTGGCGGGGGAGGGGGGTGGCTCCCCCCACCTGCCCTTCGAGCCAATGGGCGATGGCCGCGTCGTAGGCCTGGGTGTGGCGGAAGGCCTTGAGCGCCAGGCTGCGCCGCAGGACCTCCGGAATCACCCCTTCGCCGTTCTCCAGCGCCGCCAGCACCTGGGTGTAGTCGTCCGGCTCGACCACCACCGCCACGCCGGAGTAGTTCTTCGCCGCCGCCCGCACCAGGCACGGGCCGCCGATGTCGATCATCTCCACCACCTCGGCGAAGCTCCCCCCCGAGCGCACCGTCTCGCGGAAGGGGTAGAGGTTGACCACCACCAGGTCGATGGGGGCGATGTCGTGCTCCTTGAGCTCGGCCAGGTGCGCCGCGCGGGCGCGATCGGCCAGGATGCCGCCATGGATCCGCGGGTGGAGAGTCTTCACCCTGCCGTCGAGGATCTCGGGGTAGCCGGTGACCTCCGCCACCGGCACCACCGGGATCCCCGCCTCCTCGAGATGCCGGCGGGTGCCGCCGGTGGAGAGGATCTCGATGCCGAGACGCGTCAGGCCGCGGGCGAAGGCGACCAGCCCGTCCTTGTTCGATACCGACACCAGTGCCCGACGAGCGTGCAGCATGGCGCCCATTGTCGCAGAGGCGGGCTAGGAGTGTGCGCGGCAGAGCCCCGCACACTCCCGACGTCAGCGGGAACCGCGGGCGCGGGGGAGCAGCAGCAGGCGGTTCTGCTGCGCCCACATCTCGCGCCGGTCGTCGGCGCCCCCGGACTGCAGCCAGACGTAGCGCAGCAGGCGCGCCATGTCGCTCACCGCGTGGCTGAACGACACCGCCGCGACGCCGAACGCCGTGGAGCGGTCGTCGAACCTGCCGACGCCGGTGGCGAAGCCGATGCGGCGGTACTCTTCGCCCAGGAGGGGGTAGAGCTGGCGCCCGCGCGCCAGGGCGCGAAGGGCGAGCAGGCGGACGTCGCGCTCGCTCTCGACGGGCGGCTCGGCGGCGTAGAAGACCAGCGCGAAGCGCGGCTCGGCGCTCTGCATGTAGCGGGCGTAGTCGGCGAAGTAGCGCCCTTCCTCGGGATCGTCGTCGGCGGCGTTCAGCGGGTGGTTGGCATCGGCCACGTAGTGGGAGATCACGCCCAGGCGCCACACCACCTCGGCGAAGGGGCGGGGTGCCCGCAACGCCTCGATGGCCGCCGCGACCTCGCTGGCGATAGTGCGATCGACCGTCCCGGCGCCGTCGCGATTGCGGTAGTGCTGCTCGGCGGCGGTTCCCTCGAAGGGGGCGCGCGCACCCTGAGCCAGGCTCTCGAGGTGGCGCACCAGCTGGCGGCGCAGGTCGGGCGGAGCGAGCTCGGCCGCCTCGCGAGCGATCTCGACCTGGCTCGCCGGCGTCCAGCCGGCGACGGGTGCGGCCGCCCAGGTCCCCGTGCAGAGGCCCAGCACGACGAGGGCGGCGACGAGGTGGCGGGGCACGGGCGGTATTGTAACCGGCGTCACACCCGGGTCACCCGATGGACGACGCCACCTATCGCCTCGACACCAGCGGGCTGCTCTGCCCGCTGCCGGTGCGCCTGGCGGCGCGGCGGGCGGCGGACCTTCCCGTCGGGTCGCGGCTCGAGGTGACGGGAGACGACCCCGCCATGGCGCTCGACTTCCGGGTGTGGTGCGAGCGTGCCGGGCACCGTCTGCTCGAGCTCGAGGAGCGCGCAGGGAGGGTGCGCTGCCTGCTGGAGCTGGGGACCGCAGGTCCCTGACTCCCGCGAGGGAGGGCCCGGCGTCTACTTCCTGCCGCCGTAGATGGCGTGCCCGGCGAGCATCCAGAAGACGTCGACGGCCACGAATCCGGCTGCCCGCAGCCAGTCGAGCTGATCGGCCAGGGGGGAGGGGAGGTCGGCCGGGTCGGGAAAACGGAAGTGGTTCCAGCGCTCGGCCGCGAAGCGTTCCGCCGCGGCCTCGCCGAGCCCGCTCTCCCGCGCCTGCCGCACCGCGGCGGCATCCCACTCCTCGGCCGCGAGGCGGATACCCGCCTCCCACGCCGGTGCCACCAGATCCGCCAGCAGGAGCACGCCGCCCGCGGAGAGAGACTGGTGGACGGAGGCGAAGAGGCGGCGCTTGCCGGCAGCGTCGAGATGGTGGACGGCCAGCGACGACAGCACGGCGCGGGCGCCTGGGGCCAGATCGGCGGGCGTCAGGGCTGCGAGGTCGAAGGGTCGAGGGCGCCAGCGTTCGCCGAAACGCTGGAGGCGCCGGCCGGCGGCGGCCAGCATGGCCGGCGATCCGTCCAGACCCCACACCACCGCTTGCTGGTGACGGCTGAGGATGACCTCGGCCAACCGCCCTTCGCCGCAGCCCAGCTCGACGATGACGTCGCCCGGTCCGGTGGCGGGCAGCAGCTCGCAGAGCGTTCGCACCTGGCGTTCCCGCTCGGGCACGAACACCTCGGCGAGCTCCAGGAAGGTGGCGGAATCGTCCTCGCTCCAGGGCGAGCCGGCGCCGTGCGAGTCTTCGTCGACCATCAGGCCGGCGAGTCTACCGCTACCCCCGCCGCCTCGTGGACCGGCCGCGTGCCGGCGCAGGGGCCGCTCCCTGGCGGCCCTGGGGTGCGTGGTGCTAATCTGGTGGCAGAGGACGCTCCCTTGCCGAGACGACCCCCCGGCACCAAGCTGCTCGACCTGGGGCGCCGCGAGCGCCAGATCATGGAGGCGGTGTACCGCCGCGGCGGCGCCACCGTCGGCGAAGTGCGCGAAGACCTGGCCGAGCCGCCGAGCTACTCGGCGGTGCGCACCATGCTCGGCAAGCTCGAGGGGAAGGGGCTGCTGCGCCACGAGCAGGACGGGCCGCGCTACGTCTACCTGCCCACCGTGCCGCTCGAGGAGGCGGCGCCCTCGGCGCTGCACCGCCTGGTGCAGGGCCTGTTCGGCGGCTCGACGGCGCGGGCGGTGTCGACCCTGCTGCGGGTGGGCGGCGACGATCTGTCGCCGCAGGAGCTCGACGAGCTGGCGAAGCTGATCGAGCGCCGGCGCCGGGAGGGGCGATGAACGGGGTCGGCGGCCTCGACTGGGCGCTGGGAGCGCCGGCGGGCGTGCTGGCCGTGCGCAGCTGCCTGGTGCTTGCCGTCGCGGCCCTGGTCGCCGCGGGCCTGCGGCGGACCTCGGCGGCGCTCCGGCACCGGGTCTGGAGCATCGGCTTCGCGGGCCTGCTGCTGCTCCTCCCGCTCGCCGCCGCGCTGGGGCCCGTCGAGGTGCCCGTGCTGCCACCGCCGGCGCCGACGGCGGTGCCGGAAGCGCCCGGCGCCGCTGGGGCCGCCGCCGCCGGGGCCGTCGTGCGGGCCGCCTCGGACGTCCAGCTTGCGGGTGCGGTCGACGGGCGAACGACTCGTCCGACGCGCGCCCTGCTCGCCGGCTGGGTCGGCGGCGCACTGCTGCTGCTCGTCCGCCAGGCCTGGCTCCTCTACCGCCTGCGCCGGCTGCGCCATCGGGCCGGCGAGCCGCCGCCGGCGGTGGCCGCCGAGGTCCGGCGCCTGGCGCAGGAAGCGGCGATCCGTCGCCGGATGCGCGTGGTCTGCTCCGCCGAGGTCGCTGTGCCGGCCACCTGGGGTCTGCTGCGTCCGGTCGTCGCCCTACCCGCGGCCTTCGCGCGGTGGCCGAAGGGCCGGCGGCGGCGGGTGCTGCTGCACGAGCTGGCCCACGTGCGGCGCTGCGACGCGGCGCATGCCCTGCTCGCCGAGCTCGCCGTCGGCCTCTACTGGTGGAACCCGCTGGCGTGGTACGCGGCGCGGCGCGCCCGCGAAGAGTGCGAGAGCGCCGCCGACGAGCGGGTGCTGGCCGGCGGGGCGCGCCCGTCGGAGTACGCCGCCGACCTGCTGGCGGTGGCGAGGTCGTTGGCCGGGCGGCGCTGGACGGCGGCCCTCACCGGCATGGCCTCGGGCTCGTTGCGGAGGCGCATCGAAGGGGTCCTGGCGATGGTGGAGCGTCCGCCGCCCCGCCGCGCGAGGGTGTGGGGCGCGACCCTTGGCGGCCTGGCGGTGCTGGTCCTGCTGTGCGCCGTGCAGCCGGTGCGCGCCGGGCGCGCCGAGCCCGTCCCTCTCGCGGGTGGGGTGTCCCCGGCAGCGGCCGCCGCTCCCGGCGCCATCGCCTCCTGGCAGCCGCAGCAGCTGCGCTGGGCGCACCGCGGCGCGGCCGGCGCCTTCTTCCTGGAGGGGGAGCTCGACCTGGCGCGGCTGGCGGCGGGGGAGCCCTGGCTGGGACCGGGCGGGCTGCTGGTGTGGTTCCAGCGCGGCTCCGATGGCTCCTGGAAGAGCCTGGGGGCCTACGAGGAGGGCGGCCGTCTCCGTGGCTGGGGCCGCGCCGGTGGTACCAGCGGGTTCGACCCCGCCGCGGCCGAGCTGGTGCGCACCGCGCGGGCGCTGGCACCGGACTGGCGGGACCTTGCCGGCACCTTCCTCGGCCCTCTCGATCCGCTGGCGACCCGCCCGGGCCGGCGGCCGCTGGGCAGCAGCGGCTCCAACATCCTCGGCGTCCCCGGTTCCTCGCGGGATCCCGGCGCCGGCGTGTTGCAGGCCGGCTGGTACGAGGGCGGCGAGCGCGTCGGCGTCTTCGTGCGGGGACCGGTCGAGCTCGGCGCCGCAGGGGATGCTCTCGCCGGCTTGCCGGCCGACGGCTGGCTCGCGGCCTTCGGCTGGGATGCCTCTGCGCGTCGCCTGCGGCTCGTCGAGGCACTGCCGGGGCCGGCAGGGGTACCGACCCTGGCGCTCACCGAAGGGGGGGAGGAGCGCCCCGTCGACGCGGCGGCGCGGCGCTGGCTCGGCGGCGTGCTGACGCGCCTGCCGGGCTGGCACGAGAGCGCCACGCGCCTGGCCTGGCGGGACTGAGAGGCTCCCTCAGGTCGGCTCGATGGGGCGCAGCAGCACCTCGCCGCCGTGGCGCAGGTGGGGGCAGGAGCGGGCGATCTCCAGGGCCGCCGCCGGGTCGCGAGTGGTGAGCAGGAAGAAGCCCGAGAGCGGGGCGGCGCGGTGCGCCGCCGGGGCGGTCTGCAACGAGACGGTATCGGCCCCGGCGGAGAGGAGCCAGGCGGAAGGCCCCAGCTTCTCGCCGGCAGCGAGCTGACCGGTGCGGGCGAGGCCTACCGCCCAGGCGCGGTACTCTTCCACCAGGGCCTCCTCGTCGGGGCCGGGGTCGACGCCGCCGAGCAGGAACAGGGCGTAGTGCGAGGCCGGCGGTGCGGTCGCGGCGGGGGCGACCCAGCTGCGGCCGGCCAGCAATCCAGCGGCGAAGAGGATCGCCGCCGCGGCCGCGGCCAGCAGCCGCCGCCGCCAGGCGTGCGCCAGCAGCCCCTGCCCCCGCAGCTGCGCCACGACCCGCTCTTCGAGGCCCGGCGGCGGCGCCGGCCCCGCGGCCAGGCGGCGGAGTTCGCGCAGCAGCCGCTCCTCGGCCGCGTCCTCGACGTCATGTTCCCGCATCGGTCGGTACCTCCGTGGTCTGCGGTGCCCCGCCGTCGGCCGCCAGTCGCCGGCGCAGCTGCTGCCGGGCACGGGAGAGCTGACTCCTGGACGTGCCCTCGTCGAGGTCGAGCAAAGCCGCGATCTCGGCGTGGGTGAAGCCCTCGACGTCGTGCAGGAGCAGGACCTCGCGCCGCCCCGGCGGCAGCTCGGCGACGGCACGCTCGAGATCCAGGCGGAGGGCCGTTCCGGGCGCCGCCGCCGCGGCCGTCGGCGATGCCTCCGCCCCTGCCGGCCGCTGCGCCCGGCGCGCCTCGTGGCAGCAGCGGATGGCGATGCCGGTCAGCCAGGTCGCGAAGGCCGACTGCCAGCGGAAGCGGGGGAGGCCGAGGACGGCGCGGATCCACGTCTCCTGTAGCGCGTCCTCGGCCAGCTCGGGCCGTCCCAGGGTGCGCAGGATCACCCGGTAGAGCAGCGGCGAGTGGAGCCGGTAGAGGTGCCTGAAGGCCGCCTCGTCGCGCGACCGCAGGAACCGAGCGACGAGGCGTCGCTCGGCGGCATCGTCGCCCTCCCGGGTACGCCCCGCCGCTGACTGCGGCGAGCCGACCGCGCTCAGTGGTGCTCCCTTGCCGCCGCCGGTTGAAGGGGCGCTGCCGCGGCCGGTTGCGCACGCCGATAGACGATCTCCTCCATCCAGCTCTCCCGGCCCCCGACGTACCAGGTCCATCGCGACGTGAAGCTGCCGTCGTCGAGGAAGCGGAAGAGCGCCCGATCCATGTGGCCGTCGTCACGCGACTCCATCCCGGTGCCGTCGACGAACTGGAACTCCACCTCGCGGGCATCGGGCGAGATCCTGGTCGCCACCAGTCGCGGTTGGTTGCCGGCCTCGCAGTAGTGGGTGAGCAGCAGGCGCCCTGCGTCGCGGTGCACCGCCGAGGCCATGTCCCGCTCCGGCGGCGCGTCGTCGAAGCTGGAGAGCGCCAGCACCACCGTACCCCGACCCAGCAGCCGGTACTCGCTGCGTCCCGTCCAGCCCTGGGTCGACTGGCCCCGCCATTCGCCTACCAGACCGTGGAACCGCTGGTACGCTCGCTCCACCAGCGCCGGCGAGGGGGTCGGCTCGGGAGCAACGGCGCCGAGGCAAGGGGCGGCGGCCAGCAGGGCCAGGCCGGCGACGAGCATGCCGGGACGTCTCGCATCCATCTTCGGGTCCTCCTTGCCCGTGAGTGCGCCGAGGGCGCCGAACCGTTGCCCGGGACCGGGCCGACAGACGGGTCAATGCCGCCGCAGCGACGGGCGCCGGGCTACTGCTCGGCGGGGGGCGGCGGCGTCGCCGGCCGGATTTCGAGCAGCAGGTCGTCGAGCTCCTGCTGGAAGCGCGCCGTCGGCACCGCGCCGCGCAGCACCGAGTCCACCCGCACCCGCGACGAACCCGGCTCGGGATAGCCGATGAGGAAGAACGGCGTCGCGGTGACGCCGGCGGCCTCTCCGGCGGCGCGCCGCCGCTGCACGGTGGCCGCGTGCCGGCCGCTCTCGAGGCACTGCGCGAACGGCGCCAGGTCGATTCCCAGCTGCGCGGCGAAGGCGACGAACGGCTTGCTGCCGATGTCGGCGACGCTCGCCAGGAGCAGGTCGTGCATGGCCCAGAACGCAGCCTGCTCGCCGGCGCAATGCGCGGCTCTGGCGGCCATCTCGGCGTGCGGGTGGCTGGCCAGGGGGAAGTCCATGAAGACGTAGCGCACCTGGCCGGGCTCGACGTAGCGCTCGAGCAGGAGGGGTAGCGTCTCGCGTGCGTAGCGGGCGCAGAAGCGGCACTGGTAGTCGGCGAATTCGACGAGCACCAGGGGCGCGTCCTCGCGGCCGCGGGACGGAGCGCCGGCGACGTCCACGTGGGTGGCCCTCACCGGTCGTTCGGCCTCGGCGCCAGCTTCCTGCTCGGCCAACAGCGCCTGGATCGCCGTGAGCTGCTGCCGGATCTGCTCCTGCCCCCGCCGCAGGGCCTGCACCTCGCGGTGGAGCTGCTGGAGGGTCGGGTCGGCCGTCTTCTGGGCTGCAGTCGGCGCCGGTAGACCGGCGAGGAGGGACAGCAGGAGGAGCGGCAGCACGGCCCGGGACCGGCTCCTCATCGCCACCCCTCCACCCGGGCCGGAGGTGAAGCGGCTGGAGCCATGGCCCGGAGAGACGAAAAGGGGCGGGGGCCCGAGGGCCCCCGCCCGAAGTCCGCGCCTGAGCCTCGGCTCACTTGCAGGTCTTGCTGCCCGGCTTGCCCTTGCAGCTTCCGGAGCAGCAGTCGCTGTTGACGCCGCAGCTGGCGCCGGTCACGTTGCAGCTGCCGCCGGTCTGGCAGTCGGTGTCGTCGAGGTCGACCTTGCCGTCGCAGTCGTTGTCGACGCCGTCGCTGCAGCTGGTCTCCGGGCTCTCGGTGACGGTGCAGCCGCCGCCACCACCGCCGCCCTGCAGGTTGTCGAGAGCGGCCTGTGCCTGCACGATGCCGTATCCCAGGGCGTTGTCCTTGCCGCCGCCGTTGGCGTCCCAGGCGGTGTTCTGCAGCGCCTTGCGCACCTGGTCGTTGCTCTTGCTGGTGTCGTGGCTCCACACCAGAGCCGCCACCGCCGAGACGTGGGGGGTGGCCATCGAGGTGCCGTCGTAACGGTCGTAGTTGCCGGTCTGCAGAGTGACGGTGGCCGAGGCGCCCAGCTTGTTGGCCTTCAGGTATTGCCCATCCGCCTGGCTGATGCCCACCGCGGGGATGGTGGTGTCGTTGGTCTCGCCGAGGGTGCCGCTGAAGCCGCCGGCCACGTTGTTGTAGATCGCCGCGGCGACGCCCCCGCCGGCCTGGCAGTTCTTCACCTTGTCGTAGAAGGAGTAGGTGCCGCGCTCGATCAGGCATACCTTGCCGCTGACCCCGCTGCAGGTGCTGCCGGCAAGGCCGCAATCGGCGAGGCCGCCGGTGGCCGAGCCGGTCGCCGAGTACTGCATCGCGCCGGCCTCGTAGGCGGCGCCGTCGACCACCAGCTCGGCGTTGTACCCGGCGCCGGTGGGGACCGTCGACAGCACCCAGACGCCGGGGCCGGCGAGCTCGACCTGGCTGTTCTGCTGCGAGAACGAAGCGACCGTGCCGGTCGAGTCGACCGCGGCCACCGAGACGACGGAGTTGTAGGAGGCGGGGTAGGAGAGCTGCGTGTTGCCGGCGTTGCCGGCCGCGGCGA
>DATKEH010000310.1:0-2656 GCA_035546355.1 Thermoanaerobaculia bacterium | reverse complement strand
GCGGCGACGCGCTCCCCGGGGTCTGGCACCACCAGCAGCTCGACCCGCTCTTCGGGCGCCCTACCCCGCCAGTAGCGGGAGAAGGCGCGCAGCGCCAGCCGCTTCCCCGGCTCGTGCGCGTCCAGGAGGTAGGGACCGGTGCCGACCGGATGCGTCACCTCCGCGGGCGCCGCGGCGGGGAGGATGCGGATGAAGCAGAGCTTGTTGAGCAGCAGCGGGAACGGCTGGGCGGTGGTGATCTCGACGGTGCGCCCGTCGAGCGCCCGCACCTCCTCGACCATCACCAGGTAGTTGCCGAAGGCGCTGCGCGGGTGGGACCGCACCCGTTGCAGGCTGGCGACGACGTCCGCTGCCCCCAGCGTCGACCCGTCGTGGAACCGCACCCCGTCACGCAGGTGGAACCGCCAGGTGTGATCGTTGGGATTCTCCCAGCTGGCGGCGAGCGCGGGCTGCACCCGCAGCTGGGCATCGAACTCGACCAAGCTCTCGTAGAGGTTCCCCAGGGTGGAGAAGGTGAGGAACTCGTTGAAGAAGTGGGGGTCGAAGGACAGGGGGTCGCTGTACGTCGCCACGCGCAGCGGCGCGTCCGCCGGCGCGGCGGTGGGACGGCCGCAAGCGAGCGCCAGCGGTGAGGCCGCGAGCAGCAGCGCCGCGACCGCGCAGGCGCCGCTCGTTCCGCCGCGGGTCACGGCCGTGGCTCCCCGGCCTGTCATGGTGGCTCGGCGCCTAGGGGTCACTAGTCTACCTCCGCTCTTCCCAGCCGCACCACGGCATAGGTGGGCGGGTTCCAGAAGCGCACCGGCAGGTACGAGGTCCCCACCCCGGGGTTGACGTACAGCGCCGTGGTACCGCCACCGGCGGCGACGCGGAACAGCCCGCGGTCGTAGCGCCGTCCCAGGGGTGAACGGGTGACCAACGCGCCGAAGCCGGGCACGCGCACCTGCCCGCCGTGGGTGTGGCCGGCGAGCACCGCCTCGATGCCCCGGGCAGCGGCCTCGCGCGCCACCGCCGGGACGTGCGACAGCACCACCACCGGCGTCCCGGCCGGGGCCGGCGGCGTGCGGGCGAGGGCCATCTCGAGGCGGGTGCCACGGGGCCCGTCGCGCCACCCGTGCGGCCGCTCGTCCCGATCGAGCGGCTGCGACAGCAGGGTGCGCGCGCCGTCGGTGACGGTGCAGCCGCGATAGGCGACCAGGCCCGGGCCGAACGACCACAGCGACACCGTGCCCGCCGCCACCCGCAGCGGGGAGGCGTCTTCGAGCCAGGCCTGCCACTCGCCGGGCTCGCCGGCCCCCTCGTCCCAGGCCCGGCCGAGCACGCGCAACCGATCGGCGAGGACTTCCGTGCGTAGGCGCAGGTGGTGCCAGCGACCGGGGGTGGGTACGAACCCGGTGTCCGTCTGGCCGGAAGTGGGCGAGCTGCCGTGGACCAGCAGCATGTAGGACCCCTCGCCGGCAGCCGTTCCCGGCCCCCTGGCCAGGCGCACCATGCGGTCCTCGCCGGCGACGAAGCGGCTGTGGCTGGCGAGCCCGGCCATGGTGTCGGCATCGTCGATCCATACCCGGCAGTGGAGGTCGTAGCCGCTCCATGCAAGGGGGCCGGCGCTGTCGGCCAGGCCCCGCGGCGAGGGGTCCCAGCTCGACCAGGCGTTGTAGCGGCGGCTGGCTCCACGGCGCCCGAACGCCGGCTCCCCGTCGACCGGCAGCGGCGCGAAGCGGACGTCGACCTGCGGCACCAGGGCGTCCTGGCCCACCTGCTGGTTGACCCCGAGCAGCGTCACGCTCGCCGCCGGCCCCAGCAGGCGCCCCTCGTTGGACAGCCACTCGACACCGGCCCGTGCCAGGGGCGCCACCACCTCGCCGAGATAGTCGCTGTGTCCCTGCACCGACAGCAGCGGCGCGATCGCCCGCAGTTGGGCCGCGAAGCGCGCCGCCGCGCGGGCGTGGATCGCGTTGGCCCGATAGTCCTTGGCGTCGGCGACCCAGTCGCCACTCATCACCACGTAATCGGGGCTCTCCGCCGCCACCCGCGCCAGCAGGCGGCGCAGCAACGGCGTCTCCTCGGCGATGTGGAGATCGGCCAGGTGGACGAGCCGGAGAGGCTCCCCCGCGAGCGGCAAGGCGACGTCGCTGCGCCACAGCAGCAGCCGGGGCTCGATCCAGAAGGCGTGGAGGGCGGCCCACAGGGCCAGCCCGGCCGCCAGGGCGAGCAGGGGACGGAGGCGGAGGCGCGGCACGACGCCTAGCAGCCCGTGGCAGAAGTCCCGCGGGTCGCGCGGCAGCGAGTTGCGGTATCAGGCAAGGCGCGAGAAGGAGTCGATGCGGTGCTCATCGGCGACGACGAGTAACGCAGCCTGGTGCCGCAAATCGCTGCCGCCCTTCGGGTTACGGCGGCATGGGCCCATCTGCTGCGTTGCGCCTCCTCGACGATAGCCCAGTATCGCCTTCGTCGGCGCGCCTTGCTTCTGGGCCCATGACGCTCGCAACGCGGCCCACGAGACTTCTGCCACGGGCTGCTAGGCCAGACGGTTGTGGACGAAGCCCCGCCACCACCAGCGGCTGGCGCCGGTGACGGTGGTGGTGCGGGCGGAGTCCGAAGTCGTCATGGCCTGCTGCGCGGCGATTACAGCAGCGGCCCCGGGGGCCTGTCAAGCGAG
>DATKEH010000309.1:0-2151 GCA_035546355.1 Thermoanaerobaculia bacterium | reverse complement strand
CGGTGCAGGCGCTCGCCGTGGCGGCGCATGGCGGCGGCGGCGAGATGGGTGCCGTAGCTGAAGCCGAGCAGGCTGATCTTCTCGGCGCCCAGGGCGTGCCGCAGGTCGTCGAGGTCGTCGGCGCTCTCCACGCTGTGGAAGCCGGCGAGGTCGACCCCCTGCGCCGCCAGCGTGTCGCGGCAGGCGACCGCGCCGTCGACGAGGAAGCGCCGCGCCGCCGCCCAGTCGGCGAACAGGCGCGGCGACGGCAGGGAGGTGGCGGGGCAGAACAGCCGCGGCGTCGAGGCGCCGGTGCCGCGCTGGTCGAGGAGGATGACGTCGGCCAGCTCGGTCAGGGCGACGAAGGTCTCGAAGTAGCCGGGGATGCGGCCGGCGCCGATCCCCGAGCCGCCGGGGCCGCCGGCGAGGAAGACGATCGGCGGGCCTGGGGTCGCGGCGCGGCTCGGCAGCCGCAGCAAGGCGAGCTCGACGGAGCCGGCGTCCGGGGCGTCGCGGCGCATCGGCACCGTCAGGCGCCCCAGTTGCGCTTCGGCGGTCTTGCCGTGGTGGCCCTCGAGGGTGGCGGTCTGCCAGCGGATGGCGGCCGGGTCGGCGCCGCGGGCGGGCGGCGCGGTCAGCCCGGCGAGGGCGAGCAGCAGGGCGAGGGAGTAGGCGAAGGCGGTGGCGGCTGGGGGGCGCATCTCGGCGGTGGCTCGGGTCATCGGGGTCTCCTCGTGGGTGGGTGGTGGTGGAGCCGGCCGCACCTCTCCCGGAAGCGCTCCTGGAGGGCGCCGCGGGCCGCGGCCGGCGGGGCGTGGCGGATTCGGGGCGTGTCGCCCCGGCTTCAGTCGCAGCGGGCGGGGCTCAGCGCGGCCCGGCGCGCGGCTCGCTGGTCCGGACCCGGCGCGTGCGTTCGGTGGTGCGGCTCACCTGGCGCCGCGGGATCTCGACCACCACCTCGAGGGTCGGGTTGCGGCCGAGCAGATGATCGACCGCCGTCCACCCGGAACGGTCCTGGTCGGCGGGGCCGGCCGGTGGCGGCGGGGCCGGCAGGGCGGCGGCGCTTCCCACGGCGAGGGCGAGCAGCGCGGCGAACCCGACGAGGGTCCCGCCGAGCCGCGCCCGCGGCGCCCGCGACCGCGGGGCCAGGAGCCGACCCAGCCGCTCCTCGAGGTCGGCCAGGGCGCCGAGGCTCACCGCCGCCGGCGCGGCGCCTCGCCCCGCGGCGGCGGCGAGCAGCAGCGTCTCACCGTAGGCGAGGCGGGACGCCAGCCCGCCGCTGGGGCAGAGGGCGCGCACCGCCGCGGCGTCCGCCGCCGCCTCCCGCTCGCGCCGCACCCAGCCTTCCATCCACAGCAGGTGCAGCCCCGGCCAGAGCAGGCAACGGAGCAGCCGCAACGACGCGTGCACCAGCGGGTCCCGCCAGCGCACGTGGGCGAGCTCGTGGGCGGCGATGGCGCGCAGCGTCCGTGGATCCGCCGACGCCGCCAGCGCCCGCGGCAGGTAGATGCCTGGCTGCAACAGGCCCGTGGCCTGGGGAGAGCCGCCGTCCCCGAGCCACACCGGGACCTGCGGCGGCACCGCGAGCCGCTGCAGCACATCCGGCGATGCTGCGCGCCAGCGGCGGCGGCGGCGAGAGGCCAGCCAGTGCCCGCCCAGCTCGCGCGCGGTCAGGGCCAGGGCCACCGCGACCCAGATCCACCCGGTCGCGGCGACGAGGCGGTGGCCGACGGCGCCGGCGATCGCCTCGGCGATCGGCTCGTCCTGGCCGCCACGGCCCCCCGGCAGCCGCCGCAGGTAGGCCAGGACGGTGAGCCACAGCGGGCCGCAGCCGGCGAGCCAGAAGCCTGCCAGCGCCAGGCCGTAGCGGAAGCGGGGGCGGTCGCGTGGCGCCAGGGCGAGCAGCGCGGCCGTGGCCGCGGCGCACAGGCCGCCCAGCAGGATCAGATTGGCGAGCAGGAAGGGGGCGAAGGCGGCGGCGAGACCCATCTCAGGATCCTCCCCCGCGGCGCCGCCGCTGCTCGATCAGCCGGCGCAGCCGCTCGAGCTCGGTCGGCGCCAGCTCCCCCTCCACCAGGTGCGCCGCCAGGGCCGCGGCCGAGCCGGCGAAGAAGCGCTCCACCAGCCCCTCGACGGCGCCGCCGACGGCCCGCTCCTGGGCCAGCAGCGGCC
>DATKEH010000308.1:0-11151 GCA_035546355.1 Thermoanaerobaculia bacterium | reverse complement strand
CCCGCTGGGTTGTTCCGCGCTCTGCTGGTGGGGAGCGACGCGATCGACGGCATCCTCGAGCTGCCCGGCATCGCCGCCGCCACCCTGACCGGCAGCGTCGCGGCGGGCAGGGCGGTGGGCGGCAAGGCGGGCAGCCTGGTCAAGAAGAGCGTGCTCGAGCTGGGCGGCAGTGATCCCTACCTGGTGCTGGAGGACGCCGATCTCGAGCTGGCGGCCGAGACCTGCGTCCAGAGCCGGCTGCTCAACTCGGGGCAGAGCTGCATCGCCGCCAAGCGCTTCGTGGTGGTCGACGCGGTGCGCGAGGAGCTCACCCGCCGCTTCGTGGAGCGCATGCGGAGGGCGAAGATGGGCAGCCCCTTCGAGGAGGGGGTGGAGGTGGGGCCGCTGGCGCGACGCGACCTGCGCGACGACCTGCACCGGCAGGTGCGGGAGAGCATCGAGCGAGGCGCCCGGTGCCTCCTCGGCGGCGAGGTCCCAGAGGGGCCAGGCGCCTTCTATCCGCCCACCGTGCTGGCCGCCGTCGGCCCGGGGATGCCGGCCTACGAGGAGGAGCTGTTCGGGCCGGTGGCGGCGATCCTGCCGGCGGCCGACGAGGCGGCGGCGATCCGCATCGCCAACGACAGCCGCTTCGGGCTCGGGGCCGCCGTCTTCACCCGCGACCTGGCCCGCGGCGAGCGCATCGCCGCCGAGGAGCTCGCCGCCGGCTGCTGTTTCGTCAACGCGCTGGTCAAGTCGGATCCGCGGCTGCCCTTCGGCGGCGTCAAGGAGAGCGGCTACGGCCGCGAGCTGGGCCGCCAGGGCATCCGCGAGCTGGTCAACGTCAAGACCGTGTGGGTGGCGTAGGGAGGTCCGCCCCGTAGAGCACTTCGCGCGGCGGCTCCCACTCCTCCCCGCGCAGGGTCGCCGCCGCCCACTCCACCGCCTGCACGATCTTGTGGTAGCCGGTGCAACGGCAGAGGTTTCCCGCCAGCGCCGCCTCGATCTGCTGGCGCGACGGCGCCGGGTCGTCGGCGAGCAGCGCCTTGGCGGCCATCAGGATCCCCGGCGTGCAGTAGCCGCACTGCGCCGCGCCGAGGTCGGCGAAGGCCTGCTGCAAGGGGTGGAGGCGATTGCCTTGCTGCAGGCCTTCCACGGTCTCCACCGTGCGGCCGGCCGCCTCGGCGGCCAGCACCAGGCAGGAGAGCACCGGACGGCCGTCGAGCAGCACCGTGCAGGTGCCGCACTCCCCGAGCTCGCAGCCGTGCTTGGTGCCGGTGAGGGCGCACTCCTCGCGCAGCACCTCGAGGAGGGTGTGGTGCGCCGGGAAGGCGACGGTGTGCGGCTCCCCGTTGAGGGTCAGGGTGATGGTGGCGGCTGCGCCGCTCATGGCTCGATCTCCTGGTCCAGCGCCGGCTCGCCGAAGGGGGCGCCGTCGGGCAGCAGCCCGCGCACCAGCAGGCCAGCGAACTCCCGCCCCAGCTGCCGCGGGCTGGCCTCGCCCCCCGGCCGATACCATTGTGCCGTCCAGTTGAGCGCGCCGAGGATGGCGAAGGAGGCGAGCTTGGCGTCGACGGGCCGGAAGACGCCCTGCTCGACGCCGGCGCGGATCAGCTGCCGCAGCGCCGCTTCGTACTCGTCGCGCAGGGGCTGTACCTGCTGGCGGGCAGCCCCGTCGAGCGCCTCGACGTCGAGGTGGGCGAGCGAGCCCGGGGTCTCTTCGTGCAGCAGCCGCAGGTGGCCGACGATCAGGCGGTAGAGGCGCTCGGGCGGGCCGCCTCCGCTCTTCTCGACCCGCCGCGCCAGCGCCAGCAGGCCGGCCAGCGACTCCTGCTGGCAGAAGGCGAGCAGCTGCTGCTTGTCGCGGAAGTAGTAGTAGAGGTTGCCCACCGCCATCCCCAGCTCGGCGGCGATGTCGCGCATGCCGGTGCCGTGCAGGCCCTGGCGGCGGAAGACGCGCGACGCGCCCGCCAGGATCTCCCGCTTGCGCTGGTGCCCCCGCTCCGTCTGGTGGTCCGCCGCCGTTTGAACCATCGTTCGAAGATCATCCCGGTCGCACCGCACGGTGTCAAGTTGACCGCGCCCCTACGGCCGCGACCCTGACTCACCCATCTCGACTTGCAATGGGATGGCAGTTGCGGTAGAACGAGGCCCAGCTCGTCAATCCGACGGTGGGTCAGGAGGACCGAAATGAACCGCAGAGCGAGTCCCTGTGCGATCCTTACTGTTTTCTGCCTCTTCGCCAACGCTGCGCTCCTACAGGCACAGGAGCCGGCCTTTGCCGCCGGCAACTGGGACGACGACACCATCGTCCTCCTCGGCGCCGACATGGCGTCGGTGGACAGCTTCGCGGCAGGCGCCGAGGATCCGAACGGAGTCGCGTTCGACGGCACGCTGATCTACTCGGCTCACTTCACCAACGACACGGTGTACGCGTACGACCTCGACGGCAACATCCAGTTCAGCTGGACGCGCGGCGAGCTCGGCAGTGTCCAGGCGATGACCTTCAGCGGCGGCGCCCTCGTGTTTGGCGGCGCGCTGGACGACATCTTCTTCGTCGACCCTGCGGACGGATCGGACATCCGTGACATTCCGCTCCCTGACCAGTGCAGTGGGCTGGAGGGGATGCAGGCAGTGGGTGGGAACCTCTGGCTGCTCTGCGACGAGGGCTTGATCCTGATCGACGCCACTTCCGGCAGCTTCATCGGCAGCCAGTCCAGCCCGACCTCCGGCTGTAGTTTCTCCGGCACGGCTCTCGCCGCCGCCGACACCACGACGCTCGTGCTCGGCTGCGGGAGCGGGGACTGGTACTTCTACGACATCGTCAGCGAATCCGTCGTCGACTCGGGCAACAACGGCATCGCCATGTTCGGGCTCACCGCGCTGCTGTTCGAGGACCTGCCGCCGCCGTCGGTGCTCGAGATCCCGACCCTCGGTGACGTGGGGGCGATTCTCCTCGCCCTGCTGCTGGCCGCTGCAGCGGGGATGGTGCTGCGAAAGAGGTAGGTTCGAGAGTCGAGGCCGGACGGCGTCTCGTCGTGGGTGCGGGCGCTCCGTCGTGACGGCTGCGCGGCCGCGGCCGATAGCCGCGCGCTCCCGCGAACCCTCCGTCGGTGGCGCGCTATGATGTCGAGGCGCTGCCCGCCCTGCGGGCAGGGCGCGTGCAGGGGAGTAGCGACGGCGCGAGCGACGATGGGCAAGGAACCACGGACATAGCGCAGCTCCACGGCAACACCCGCGGCCTCAAGGCCTCCGAGATCCGCACCCTCGAACGCACCTACCGCCGCCGCGTCGCGCCGGACCAGGTGGTGTCTCCGGAGCTCGCCCGCCACCTCGCCGACGCCTCGCGCGAGATCGGCCGCCAGGTCGGGGTGTTCCTGTCGCGCGAGGGCACCGTGCGCGACGTGATCGTCGGCGACGCCTACCGCCTCGAGCTGCCCGACGTCGGGCGCCTGCGCGGCGGCCCGGGCCGTTTCCGCGGCCTGCGGCTGGTGCACACCCATCTGCGCGGCGAGCCCCTGACCCAGGACGACCTCAACGATCTGGCGCTGCTGCGCCTCGACATGGTGGCGATGGTCGAGGCCCGGGCCGACGGCAGGCCGGGCCGCGTCGAGGTGGCCTACCTGACGCCGACCGACGGTGGCGGCGCGGAAGAGCCCTTCCAGCGCATAACGGCGCCCGACGTCCACCGGCTCGACCTCGACTTCGAGGACACCATCACCGGCCTCGAGGAGGAACTCGCGCGCCTGCACCGCCGGGCGCCGGGGGAGACGCCGAAGGAGCGGGCGCTGGTGATCGGCGTGCAGCCGGACGACGAGCGCTTCGCCGAGACCCTCGAGCTGGTGCGATCGGCCGACGTGGAGATCGCCGGCACCCTGCGGCAGAAGCGGCCGCAGCTCCACCCGCGGACGGTGGTGGGGAAGGGGAAGCTCGACGACATCGTGCTCGAGGGGATGCGGCGGCGAGCGGAGGTAGCGATCTTCGACGTCGATCTGAAGCCCGCCCAGGCGCGGGCGTTCGAGGACGCCACCGGCATGAAGGCCATCGACCGCACGCAGCTGATCCTCGACATCTTCGCCCAGCGCGCCCACAGCGCCGAGGGCAAGCTGCAGGTGGAGCTGGCGCAGCTGAAGTACTCGTTGCCGCGGCTCACCGAGAAGGACGCCGGGCTGTCGCGGCTCACCGGCGGCATCGGCGGCCGCGGCCCGGGCGAGACCGTGCTGGAGATCGGCCGGCGGCGGGTGCGCGACCGCATCCGCCACTTGGAGGAGCGGCTGGGCAAGCTGTCGCGGCAGCGCGAGGTGCGGCGGCGGCGGCGCAGCGAGGGCGCCATCCCGGTGCTGTCGATCATCGGCTACACCAACGCCGGCAAGAGCACGCTGCTCAACGCGCTGACCGACAGCGACGTCGCCGCCGCCGACCAGCTCTTCATGACCCTGGACCCCACCAGCCGGCGGCTGCGCTTTCCCCGCGAGGGGGAGGTGGTGATCACCGACACGGTGGGCTTCATCGCCGACCTGCCGCAGGATCTGGTGACCGCCTTCCAGGCCACCCTCGAGGAGCTCGCCGACGCCGACCTGCTGCTGCACGTGGCCGACGCGGCCGACCCCGAGCTGGTGCGCAAGATCGCGGCGGTCGAGGGGCTCCTCGAGCAGCTCCAGCTCGGCGAGGCGCCGCGGTTGATGGTGCTCAACAAGGCCGACCTCCTGCCGCCGGCGGAGGCCGCGGCGCTGGCGCGGCGGCACCAGGGGGTGGCGGTGAGCGCGCTGTCGCGCCAGGGGCTCGGTGACCTGATCCACACCGCCGAGGAGCGCCTGGCGCAGTCGATCTGGCGCCAGCGCGAGCCCGCCGGTTAGCCGGGTCGAGGGGTGCCCGGCAACTCAGTCTCCTGGCCTTCCTCGACCGCGGCCAGGGCCTGGCCCAGAACCTCGATCCCCGCGTCCGGGCGCCGGGCGCCTTCGCCGAGGGTGCGCCGCCAGGCGCGCGCTCCGGGGCAACCGTGGAAGAGCCCCAGCAGGTGGCGGGTGACGCGGTGCAGACGCTCGCCGCCGGCGAGCTGAGCGGCGACGTAGGGCAGCATGCGCTCGACCACCTCTCGGCGGCAAGCCACTCCCCCGCCAGGGTCGCCGAACACGCGGCTGTCGACCTGCGCCAGCAGCCAGGGCTGGTGGTAGGCGGCGCGGCCGAGCATCACGCCGTCCACTCGCTCGAGATGGTGCAGCGCCTCGTCGACGCTGCCGATGCCGCCGTTGAGCACCACCTCGAGGTGGGGAAAGTCCGCCTTGAGACGGTGGACGTCGGCGTAGCGCAGCGGCGGCACCTCGCGGTTCTCGCGCGGCGACAGCCCGGCCAGCCACGCCTTGCGCGCGTGGACGATGAAGGTCGAGCAGCCGGCCGCGGCGACGATGGCGACGAAGCGGGCGAGGTGCTCGTAGCCGTCCATCTCGTCGACGCCGATGCGGTGCTTGACGGTGACCGGGATGGCCACTCGCTGGCGCATCGCCGCGACCGCCTCGGCGACGACCTCCGGCTGCCGCATCAGGCAGGCGCCGAAGCGGCCCCGCTGCACCCGGTCGCTGGGGCAGCCGACGTTGAGGTTGACCTCGTCGTAACCCAGCTGCTCGGCCAGCGTGGCGCCGGCGGCGAGCCTGCCGGGGTCGTCGCCTCCGATCTGCAGCGCCAGCGGACGCTCGCCGCCGAACGCGAGCAGGTCGTGCCGGCCGCCGTCGACCAGCGCCGCCGCCGTCACCATCTCGGTGTAGAGCAGGGCTCGCCGGGTGAGCAGACGGTGGAAGGCCCGGCAGTGGCGATCCGTGTGCTCCATCATCGGCGCGACGCAGAAGCGGTGCGCCGGCACGGCCGGCGGTGGGCGTTCGCGAAGGGGAGGCGGAGTGGAGGTCGCGGCCTGCATCGAGGAGTAGAACCGGCCGCCCGGGCGCTGGCTTCCCGCGCCCCCGGCCCTGGCGAGGATCAGGCTCCCTGCCGGACCTTGCGGCGGATGTCGTGGATCTCTGGGAGGATCTCGAGGAAGGCGTCGACGAGCTGCGGATCGAAGTGCAGGCCGCGGTCGGATCGCAGCAGCGCCACCACGTTTTCCTCGGGCCAGGCGGGGCGGTAGACGCGGTCGTGGATCAGCGCGTCGTAGACGTCGACCACGGCGACGATGCGCGCGGTCTGCGGGATGGCCTCGCCGCTCAGCCCCTGGGGATAGCCGCCGCCGTCCCAGCGCTCGTGGTGCGACAGCGCGATCTCGGCCGCCATCTCCAGCATCGGGATGTGGGATTCCTCGAGGATGCTGGCGCCGATCACCGTGTGCTGCTTGATGATCTCGAACTCCTCGGCGGTGAGGGACCCCGGTTTGAGCAGGATGCTGTCGGGCACGCCGATCTTGCCGATGTCGTGCATCATCGCCGCCACGTGCAGGTCGTCGAGCATCTGCGCCGGCCAGCGCAGCTGCCGGCCGAGGGCGGCCGAGAACAGGCCGATGCGCCGCACGTGCGCGCCGGTGTCGGTGTCGCGATACTCGGCGGCGGCCACCAGCCGCAGGGCGATCTCCTCCTCGCGGGAGCGGATCTGCACCGTGCGCCGCCGTACCTCCTCCTCGAGGCGTTCCTGGTGCGCCTGGCTGAGCAGCGCCAGGCGTCGCCGTTCGACCGCGTTGGCCACGTTGATGGAGATCTCGTTCATGTCGAACGGTTTGATCACGTAGCCGAAGGCGCCGAGCTTGAGGGCGTCGATGGCGGTGCGGCGGTCGTCCACGGCGGTGACCATGATCACCGCCAGGTGGGGATGGTTGACGCGCACTGTCGCCAGCAGCTCCATGCCCGACTTGCCGGGCATGTTGATGTCCGAGATCAGCAGTGTGAACGGCTCCTGGTCCAGGCGCGCCAGCGCGGCGTCGACGCTCCCCGCAGTGGCGCAGTCGTAGCCTTCGCTCTCGAGATAGCGGACCAGGAGCTCGCGGATGTAGGCCTCGTCGTCGACCACCAGCACCCTGGGAGGCTGGGCGGCCGCATCCCCGAACGAGCGCTGGCTCGCGGCACTCGCTGCCGGTGACGGTGGTCCGTCCCGGTGAGAGGGCGTCATCGGTGCCCTCAATGTAGCAGATGTCGCGTCCAGGGCTCGCCGTCTCAGTCGAGGTAGCCGAGCGCGCGCATCTGCTCCTCGGTCTCGGCGTCGACCACGGCCGGCGGCAGATCGTCGGCGCTGCGCAGCCCTTCCTCGACCGTCCGGCGCCAGCGCAGGAGGAGCGGCGACGGCGGCGACGCGGAGGCAGCGAGGGCGCGGCCGTCCTCGGCGATGTCGTCGGTGACGTCGAAGAGCAGCCGTACCTCGCCCCTCAGGCGCAGCACCTCCTTCCTCCCCTCGCGCACCAGGCCGACCTCGAGCAGACCGCGGCGGCGCGCCCGGCGTGGGTTTTCCACGCCCTGTACCGCTCCTTTGTGCGCCTGGTGGAAGGTGGCACGGTCGCTGGGGGCCTCCTCGCCGCGCACCAGGACGCCGCTCCAGTCGAAGCCGCGGAAGCTCGACGGCACCGGATATCCCATCAGCCCCAGCACGGTGGGCGCCAGGTCGATCAGCGAGGCCGGGGCCGCGACCACCTGCGGCGCCACTCGGCCGCTCCACGCCAGCCCCATGGGGACCCGCAGGCAGGGCTCGTCGAGGTGGCGACCGTGCCCCCAGTAGCGCCGCTCGCCCAGGCTCTCGCCATGGTCGGCGGCGAACACGATGACCGTGTCGCCCGGCGGCGAAGCCCGGCGCACCGCGGCCAGCAGCCGGCCGATGGCGCGGTCCACGAAGGCGATTTCGGTGTCGTAGCGGTCGATCGGCCCCGGGTTCGGGCCGCGCACGCCGATAGCGGGTGCCAGCTCCTGGTGGAAACGATAGGGGGCGTGCGGATCGACGTAGTGAGCCCAGAGCAGGAACGGGCGGGAACCGTGCCGCGCCACGTGCTCGTCGACCCATGTCACCGCGGTGTCGGTCAAGTCATCCGCCGTGGCCTCTCCTTTGATGACGTACCAGCGCTTGCGGTTGAGCACCTCTTCGTAGGTCTGGAAATGCTCGCCGAGTCCGGACAGTTTGTCGACGAGCGTCCAGTTGCCCACGAATGCGGCGGTGCGGAAGCCCCGGCGGCCCAGCACCGAGGCCACCGAGGGCAGCCCCGGGCGGAGTGGCAGCCCGTTGCGGCTGGCGCCGTGCTCGTGTGGGTGCAGCGAGGTGATCAGCGAGGCGAGCGCCGGCATCGTCAGCGGCTCCGGCGTGCGAGCCTGGCGGAAGCGCGCCCCGGCTCCGAGGAGGGCATCGATGTTCGGCGAAGTGGGGCGAGGGTAGCCGTAGGCGGACAGGTGGTCGGCTCGCAGGGTGTCGACCGTGATCACCAGCACGCTGGGGAAGCGGCGGGCGGCGGCGGGGGAGGAGAGCAGCAAGGCGCCGGCGCACACGGCGAGAAGCATCAGCCTTCGCCATACGGGGCCAACCCCCGCCCGCCCGTGCCCACCTGCGGCTCGCCCATCAGCCATCGCGGCGCCGACTCTAACAGCTCCCTGCGTGGCCCCTCAACCGCCGCGGCTGTATGCTTCGCGCCGTGGCAGCCGACGAGGGCGCGACCGAGCGGGCGGGCGGCGGGCGGTTGCGTCGCGCCCTGCGCCTGCTGGGACAGCTCGTCGTCGTCGCCGCCGCCCTCTACTTCTCCTGGCTGCTGCTGGCCGGGATCGGCTGGCAGGACCTGCGCCAGCGGTTGGCGCAGACCAGCCCCGGCTGGCTGGTGGTGTCGATCCTGCTGCTGCTGAGCCGTTTCGTGGTGTGGGACCTGCGGTGGCGCCTCGCCTTCGAGCGCCTGGAAGAGGTGCCGAGCGCGCTCCATACCTTCTTCGTGTTGCTGTCGGCCGCCTGCGTCAACCTGATCACTCCCTCGGCCCGCGTGGTGGGAGGCCTGCTGCGCGCCCGCTACGTCGCGCGTGTCGGTCCACACTCCTTCGGGCGCGTCTACGGTGCCGTGCTGTTCGACCAGGTGGCCCATCAGGCGGTGATGCTGATCGCCACCCTGCTGGCGTTCGTCGGCATGGCATTCGTCCTCGACCGCCTGGTGCTGGCCGTGGCCGCCCTGAGCCTGCTGCTGCTCGCGGCCGGGGCGCTGGCGTGGTGGCTGCATCGCTCGGATCGCCAGTGGGTGGCGCGCGCGGCGGAGTTTTTCGCCACCCGTGCAGCGCGTCGCGGCGGCAACGTCGAGCGGGTGTTTCGCCATGGCCGGGAGGCGGTCGCGGTGCTCGGAATCCTGCTGGCGGACGCGCCGCTGCGCCGGTTGGCCGTGCTCTTCGGGCTGGCCTACCTGCTGCTCAACGGGGCGGCGCAGTGGGCGATCTTCGTCGCCATGGGCCGGGACGTGGGATTCCTCGCAGTGCTGGTGGCGGTGACCCTGGGGTTCGCCGCCGGTGCGGTCACCGGCACGCCCGGCGGGCTGGGGACCACCGAGGCGGGGATGATTCTCAGCTTCGTCGCGCTCGGCATCGGGCGAGTGGACGCGGCCGCGGCGACGCTGGTCTTCCGCGGCCTCCACTACCTGATGGTCCTGGCTCTCGGCCTGCCGGCCATCCTGGTCTTCGAGCTCGGCGGCGGGCGGGGCAGCGGCGCGACGCCCCCCGCCGTCGAGCCGTAGAATTCCCCGGTGAAGAAGCTGCTCCCCGACCCCGACCTCGAGCGCTTGGTCCAGGAGCTCGACCGCAGCGACTCCGGCGACCCGGAGCCGCCGCCGCCGGCGGGCGCGACCCAGGGGGATGCGCCGCCGCCGGCCCTCGACCCGGTGGCGTTGGGCGAGGTGGGGGAGGGGGAGGCGTTGGACCGGCTGCTGGCGCGCATGGTGCGCCAACAGGCGAGCGACCTGCTGCTGGTGCCGGGCTCTCCGCCGGCCTCGCTCGCCGAGCTGGTGACGCCCGCGCGCGGCCTGGTGCTGGTCTGCGGCCCCACCGGCGCGGGCAAGAGCTCGACCCTGGCGGCGCTGGTCGACCGCATCCGCAGCACCCGCCCCGAAGAGCTGGAGAGCCTGCTGCGGTGACCTGGCTGGTGCCGCCGAAGAAGGCGCCACGGGTGGACCTGCGCAAGCTCCGCGAGGGGGGCCCCGGCGATCGGCGCGCCGCGGTGGACCTGCTGGGCGACAGCCTGCGCGAGCTCGGCGTCGTGCGGCTGCAGCACGCCGCGGCCGAGGCGGGAGGCGCCGGGGCGGACCGCTTCCGGCTGACGACGGAGGAGCTGCTGGACGTCGCGCGGGACGTGCTGCGCGGGCTCGAGCAGTACTTCGGGCTCGCCGCGGGAGAGCTCGCGGGCCTCCTGGAGCCGCTGGCCAGCGGCCGCGGCCACCGGCGGGCCGAGGACCCGCGAGCGGCCCTGCTCGTCCTCCTGCAGCCGCCGCCGGCGGGCGAGATCGAGGTCGCCCTCGCCGGCGGCTGGCTCGCCAGCGGCGCCCGCCCCGGAGAGCTGGTGGTGGCGCCGGGCGCCGCGCTCCATCGGCTCACCGGCGGAGTCGTCCCGGCCCCCGAGGTGCGATGGCGCCCCGAGGAGGCGGAGGCCGCGGCGCCGACCGGGCGGTTCGTCGCCAGGGCGGCGGCGGAGCCGGCGCGGCTCGCCGCCTTCGCCCGGTAGCGAGCTCGCGCCAGCGAGCAGCGGCCGCCTTCCCGTCGGGCTTGCTCGCACGGTCCGATCCTCCTCGGGCAGCGCGACGGCCCGCGCCGGGGAGAAGTCGCGCCACGGCGCCGCCGGGCGGCTCGCATAGAATCTCCGCCGCCATGCCGATCTACGAGTTCTACTGCGGCCGCTGCAACATGCTGTTCAACTTCTTCTCGGCGTCGATCGACACCGAGAGCCGCCCCCAGTGCCCGCGCTGCCACGAAGAGCGGTTGGAGCGGCGGCCGGCCCGCTTCGCCACCCTCAAGGGCGTCGGCGGTGGCGACGAGGGCGAGGGGGAGGACGACCCGTTCGCCGGCCTCGACGAGGAGCGAATGGAGCGCGCCATGGAGTCGCTGGCCGGTGAGATGGAGGGGATGGAGGACGAGGAGGACCCGCGCCAGATGGCCCGCTTCTTCCGCCGCTTCGGCGAGGCGGCGGGGATGCGCCCGGGGCCGAAGATGGAGGAGATGCTGCGCCGGCTCGAGGCGGGAGAGGATCCGGACGCGCTGGAGGAGG
>DATKEH010000307.1:0-4743 GCA_035546355.1 Thermoanaerobaculia bacterium | reverse complement strand
GAGGAAGTGCTCCTTGGTGGCGTCCAGCCGCAGGCTCTCGAAGGGGATGGCGAACAGCTTGTCCCCCATCCCGAGGAAGCCGCCGAAGGACAGCACGGCGTAGGCGACGCGGCCCTGGTCGACGTCGATCATCAGCTCCTTGATCTCGCCCAGCTTCTCGCCGCGCGGGTTGTGGATGTCGTCGCCGATGATCGTGTTGGCGGACAGCACGCGCGGCGTCTCGGTGTGGGTCATGGTGGCCATGGTGTTTCTCCTCTACTGTGGTTTCCCGGCGGGTCCGTCCGCCCGGTCTTGGCGACCGGCCGCAACACGCGGCGGCGTGGCAGCGCACGCGGCTCCGACGCTCTCGGTCACACGCGACACAGGTGCAACCCTCGTGCCGTCGGTGCCGGCGTCCTGCGGTGCTGCGAGGCCCCCGGAAGTGAGAGAGAAAAGGAGAAACCGCCCCCTACGCCCGGGCGCCAGAGGCGCCGGCCGAGGGGGCGGGTGAAGGATCCTCGCGCCTAGAAGCCGAGCTTGCCCTTGACCCAGCTGTAGGCGTCGTAGCCCTTGTCACCGAGCCACTCGCCGGCGTGCACCAGGCCCCGGCTCACCGACCCCTGTTCGCGCTTGGCGTGGTGGACGAAGCCCTCGACGGCGCGCCAGCCGCCGCGGTTGCGGCGCCCGCGAGCGTCGACGGCCGGCTCGAACTGGGCCACCCCGACCTCGGCGAGCATGCCGACGAAGCGGCCGGCGTTGTTGTAGACCTCCATCGCCTTGGGGGGCGGGCCCTCGCCGAGCACCCCGTAGCTCTGGCCGAGCCGATACACGTCGTCCACCAGTCCCGAGACCATGTTGGCCGCGGTGCCGTGGGGGGTGAGCCCGGCCACGGTCTGCGCCCCGCCGACGCCGAGGGCGCCGGCGGCGCGGCCGGTCACCGTGTGGTACGAGTCGTTGTTGCAGGCCTCCTCGACGGCGGCGGCAACGCCGCCGGCTACCGCCAGGACATTGGCCACCTGGCCGAGGGTCCGCGCCGTGCTGGTGCCGTTCCGCGCCACCTGCTGCGCGTCCCGCGTCTTCGCGGCCGCCTTGCCGGCGCGCGTGAAGGCCTCCACTCCCAGCTGGAAGCCGTTGGACGCCTGGTCGAGGGCGTCGGGCACCAGGTTGACGTCGGCGGCGGCGCCGCCGCGCAGCATGGTGAGCAGGTTCGAGCCCGCCGCGCAGCGGGTCATCGTGTCGGTGGGCGCGGCGCAGCCAGCCGGGCGCCGTTTTGCCGGCGCGTCGCTGGCGCCCTGCCGCGCGGGCGCCGGTTCGGGATTGGTGATCGGACGGTTGTCGTTGCTGATCGGAGTGTCCATGACGTTGCTCCTCGTGGCTTCGGAGGGTAGAGGGGTTGGAGGATCGCTCAGCGGATGTTGCCGATGATCCGCATGATGGTGTCGTGCATCATCTTCAGCATGTTGGACAGGAAGGTGTACAGCTCGGCCTGGCGCTGCATCTCCTGCTGCTTGGCGAGCATCAGCTCGCGGTCGCGCTGGTAGGCCGCCGCCGCCGCGTCGGCGCGCTGGAAGGTGTCGCCGGCGCCGCTGGCGCTGCCGCTGGGTGACGAGCCGAGGGTGACCTTGCGGCCGCCGCCGAGGACGCGTCCGCTGGTGGGGATGCCGATCGGAAGGGTGCCTATTGCCATGTGCGTATCTCCTGTGTCGGGTCGCGGCGGGGTTGCCGTTCGCCCTGTGCACCCTCATGCGCCATCGGCGGCAAAAGCACGCCACCCGGGGGGAAAGCCGTCACGCGCGGGCCTGGATGCGGCCGCGCGGTCGTCCGCTCGGGGCGGTCCTGCGGCGGCGGCCGCCGCCCCTCAACCGCCGCCCGGCCAGGAGAGGGCGGCGAGGAGCGCGGCGGCCATCACCACCGTCACCAGAGCGGCGATCAGCCAGCGACGCCTGCCCTCCGCGCCGCCGGGGGCTTCGGCGAGATCGGCGACCAGCTCCCCGGCATCGCGATGGCGGCTCGCCGGATCCCGCTCCAGGGCCCGCGAGATCACCGCTGCCCACCGCGGGTCGAGGTCGGGCTGGTGCAGCCGCGGGCTGGGGGCCGGCTGCGCCACGCGCTGCAGGGCCGCCGCCCAGGGCGTGGCGGCGGTGAAGGGTAGCCGCCCGCAGGTCATCTCGTAGAGCAGCAGGCCGAGGGCGTAGACGTCGGTCGCCGGGCTCGCCGCCCCACCCTGGAGCTGCTCGGGCGCCATGTACGACGGCGTGCCGAGGAGGGTTCCCGACAGGGTGAGCCGAACGTCGAGGTCGGCGGCCGTGGCGAGGCCGAAGTCGGTGATCACCGCCCGGCGTTCCCTGTCGTCGACCAGGATGACGTTGCCGCTGGTCAGGTCGCGGTGGACGATACCGGCGCCGTGCGCGGCGGCGAGACCCGCCGCGACCCGACGGGCCACCTCCAGGGCCTCCGCGACGGGAAGCGGCCCCCTGGCGAGGCGATGGGCCAGCGTCTCGCCCGGCAGCAGCTCCATGGTGAGAAAGGGGAGCTGCCTGGAGTCGTCGTAGAAGAGGTCGAACAGCCGGCATACGTTGGGATGAGTGACGCGGCGGGCGAGATGGATCTCGCGCCGGAAGCGGTCGCGGGCGTCGCGTCGCGCCGCGACCTCCGGGCGCAGCGTCTTGAGCGCGACGGCGGCGCCGAGCTCCCGGTCGAGGGCCTCGTAGACGGCTCCCATCCCGCCGCTCCCCAGCTCGCGGCGCACCTCGAACCGGCTCGCCACCACGTCGCCGGCGGCGAGTCGCGGCAGCGGCGGGAGGGGAGCTCCGGCGAGCTCGGCGGCGGCCTCGGCGAGGAATCGGGCCGGTGCGTCGAGCAGGCCTTCGCTCTGCTGGTGACAGTCGAGCAGCTCGGCCACCTGGCCGCGGAGCTCCTCGTCCCCGGCGCACGCCACGGCGAGATAGGGGGCGCGCTCGGCCGCGGGGAGGTCGACCGCGTGATGGAAGACGCTCCACATCCGGCTCCAGTCCCCGGCGGTGGCGCCCTCCCGCGGGGCGTCGAGGGTCACCCCTTCGGCTCCCGCTCGATCTCCCGCCGCAGCCACGCGCGCGCCGCCTGCCAGGAGCGATCGACCGAGCGCGGCGACGTCCCCATCGCCTCCGCGGCCTCTTCGACGGTGAGCCCGGCGAAGACGCGCAACAGCACCACCTGGGCCATGGCCGGATCCTGCCGCTGCAGGCCCTCGAGGGCGCGGTCCACGGCGAGCAGCTCGACGTCGCGCGGTTCCTCGGTCAGCAGCCCCTCCTCCAGCTCGACCGCGAAGCGGCCGCCACCGCGCTTCTGGCGGCGGCGATGGCGGGCGCGATCGATGAGGATCCGCCGCATGGTCTCGGCCGCGGCGGCGAAGAAGTGGGCGCGGTTGGCGAAGGATTGGGTCTCGCCGCCGAGCAGCCGCAGGTAGGCCTCGTGCACTAGTGCCGTCGGTTGCAGGCTCTGCGGGCGCTCGCGGGCCAGGCGGGCGCGGGCGAGCTTGCGCAGCTCGTCGTAGAGCAGGGGAAGCAGGCGTTCCGCGGGCGCTTCCCCGTCACTGACCGACGACAGGATCGCGCTGACCTCGCGTGGGGTCGGTGGGCCGCTGTCCAAGGGCGCTCCGGGTTCGCGACCAGTATCGCACCGGCCGTGGAGGCGCCGCAAATCGGAGCCCGCCGCAGGTCCTGGCCGGGAAGTCCGGGCGGCTGGCTCGACGGAAGGCGAGGCTGCCCCCGGGGAGCTCCCCGGGGGCGGCCCGGCGGTCGCGGCGCCGCGCCGGGTCAGCGCCGAAGCGCCCGCTGCTCCTTGGCCTCGGCCAGCGACAGGAAGCGCACCGGCGGCAGGGCGAGGTGGCGGTCGCGCACGTCGTCGCCGCGCAGGAAGTCGCGGATCACGATGCCGACGTCCTCGCGCCCCAGCATGCCCTCGTGGCCGGCGTGGGCGACCACCAGGTGGGTGCCGTCGGTGAGCCCCCAGCGCAGCTCCTCGGCCTGGTAGGGGGGCGCGTTGCTGTCCAGCTCCCCCGAGATCAGCAGGGTAGGCACCGTGCTGTGCAGCGGCGCGCGGAGCCCCTCGCCGAGGTCGGGGATACCCAGCGCGGCGTTGACCTCCGGGAAGACGGCGTTGGCGACGTTGCCGAGGATCGCGTCGCGGGCTTCGCGCTCGATGCGCAGCCAGCGCTCGGGGGAAGCGCCGGAGGCGCCGTCGACGGCGTAGAAGGTGGCCAGCACGCCGCGTGAGAAGCCGGCGATCCGCTTGCGGACGAACCAGGCGAGGATGCCGGCGTCCCCCTGGTCGAGGCCGTAGACCAGCGCCGGGAAGACGGGGAAGTCGTTGCCGTCGCCGGCGTCCATCGTCAGGATCAGTTGCAGGCCCTCCCTGCCCACCGGCACCTCCACGGGGCGTCCCTGGGGGTCGGGAATCGACACCGTGACCGGCTGCTCCTCGAGTCGGGACAGCAGCCGCTTCAGGGTGCCGTAGGTGTCCGGGAAGGCGGTGCCGACGCGCGGGTCGCCGGCGGCCAGCAGCGACAGCCGGCGCATCTGGGTGTCGAGGCTGCTCGGCAGCTTGCGGGTGTGGTCGGGACCTTCGACGCCCACCAGCACCACCCGGTGCAGGCGCTCGCCGTGGCGGCGCATGGCGGCGGCGGCGAGATGGGTGCCGTAGCTGAAGCCGAGCAGGCTGATCTTCTCGGCGCCCAGGGCGTGCCGCAGGTCGTCGAGGTCGTCGGCGCTCTCCACGCTGTGGAAG
>DATKEH010000306.1:0-3719 GCA_035546355.1 Thermoanaerobaculia bacterium | reverse complement strand
GTCCACCGGCGCGCCGCCCGCAACGAGGCGGTGCTGACGTCGCGGCTCGACCGGGCGCTGGCGCTGCGCGACGCGGGCGACCTCGACGCCGCGGCCGGCGAGCGCGCGCTGGCCGCGGAAGGAGCGCCCGGGTCGCACGTGGCGCACGTGCTGCGCGGAGAGATCCACTATCGCCAGGGGCGGCTGGAGGAGGCCGAGGCGGCCTACCGCGGCGCGGTAGCGGTCCACCCGGGCTACGCGCCGGCCTGGCGTCACCTGGCGGTGCTGGCGCTGCGCCGGGAGGACCTGGCCGCGGCCGCGGTCGCCGCGCGGCGCGGTCTCGCCGTCGCTCCCGCCGATCCGCAGCTCGCCTACCTGAAGGCGCGGGCCGAGGGGCGCTCCGCGGCCGGCCTCGCGGCACGGCTGCCGGCGCTCGGCCCGGCGGCGGCGCGAACGCTGGTGGCGCTCGCCTTCGAGGTGGGCGACACCGCCGGGGCGCGTCAGCTGGTCGAGCGGTCCGTGGATCTGTGGCCGGCGGAGAGCTGGTTCCACGCCGCCCGGGTCGAGCTGGGCGTGGATCGACCGCCGGCCCCCGCCCCTACGGGTCGGGCGGCGCGGGAAGGCCGAGCAGGGAGCGGGCGCGCCGCACCACCTCGTCGGCGGTGAAGCCGAGGTGGCGGGCCACCTCCTGCCAGGGCGCCGAGGCGCCGAACCCGTCCAGCGCCAGCACCTCCCCTTGCGCCCCCACCCAGCGATGCCAGCCGAGCGCCGCCGCCGCCTCCACTGCCAGCCGTCGCGGCGCCCGCGGCGGCAGCACCGAGTCGCGGTACTCCTGCGGCTGGGCGGCGAACAGCTCCCACGAGGGGAGGCTCACCACCCGCGTGCCCACACCCTCCCGCTGCAGGCGCTCGCGAGCCTCCATCACCAGCTGCACCTCCGAGCCGGTGGCGAGCAGCACCAGGTCCTCGCCGCCCTGCCAGTCGGCCAGCACGTAGCCCCCCCGCGGCACCCCCTCCGCCGCCCGCTCGGCGGTCGCGGCCAGCGTCGGCACCTTCTGGCGGGTGAGGGCCAGTGCGGTCGGCCCGTCGCGGCGCTCGAGGGCCACCGCCCAGGCGGCGGTGGTCTCGTTCGCATCGGCGGGCCGCAGCACCGCCAGGTGCGGGACGGCGCGCAGGCCCGCCAGCTGGGACACCGGCTGGTGGGTGGGGCCGTCCTCGCCGAGGAACACCGAGTCGTGGGTGAAGACGTAGATCACCGGCAGCCGCATCAGGGCGGCCAGGCGGATCGCCGGACGCATGTAGTCCGAGAAGATGAGGAAGGTGCCGCCGTAGGGGCGGAACAGGCGCGACAGCGCGATGCCGTTCAGCGCCGAGCCCATGGCGTGCTCGCGGACGCCGAAGCGCAGGTTGCGGCCGGCGCGCTCGGCGGCCGAGAAGTCGCCGGAGTCGGCGATCAGGGTCTGGTTGGATTCGGTCAGGTCGGCCGAGCCGCCGACCAGCTCGGGGAGCGCCGGCGCCAGGGCGTTGAGCACCTTCCCCGAGGCGGCGCGAGTGGCCATCGCCTTGCCCTCCTCGAAGCGGGGCAGGCGCTCGCGCCAGCCCTCGGCGAGCCGGCCGTCGAGCCGGCGGGCCAGCTCCGCCGCCGCCTGCGGGTGCTCCTGGGCGTAGCGCTCCCGCGCCTGCTGCCAGCCGCGGCGGGCCTCGGCGCCGCGCCGCCGCGCCGCCGCCAGCCCTTGCCGCGCCTCCTCGGGCACCAGGAACGGCGGTTCTTCGGGCCACCCCAGCGCCCGCTTGGTGGCCGCCGCCTCGTCGCTGCCGAGCGGCGCGCCGTGTGCGTCCGCCGTGTCCTGCTTGCCCGGGCTGCCGTAGCCGATGTGGGTGCGCACCCGGATCAGCGACGGCCGGCCGCTCTCCGCGGCGGCCGCCCGCATGGCGGCGTCCAGCGCGCCGAGGTCGTTGCCGTCCTCGACCGACTGCACGTGCCAGCCGTAGGCGGCGTAGCGGGCCACCACGTCCTCGGAGAAGGCGAGCTCGGTGGGGCCGTCGATGGTGATGCGGTTGTCGTCGTAGAGGACGTTGAGGCAGCCCAGGCGCAGGTGGCCGGCGAGCGACGAGGCCTCGCTGGCGACTCCCTCCATCATGTCGCCGTCGCTGGCGATCACCCACACCCGGTGGGTGAAGAGGGGGAAGCCGTCGCGGTTGAAGGTCGCCGCCGCCATCTCCCGCGCCATCGCCATCCCCACCGCGTTGCCGAGCCCCTGGCCGAGGGGGCCGGTGGTGGTCTCGACCCCGGCGGTGAGGAAGTTCTCCGGGTGCCCCGGCGTTTTCGATTCCAGCTGCCGGAAGCGGCGCAGCTCCTCGAGGGGGAGGTCGAAGCCGGCGAGGTGGAGCAGCCCGTAGAGCAGGGCCGAGGCGTGGCCGGCCGACAGCACGAAGCGGTCGCGGTCGGGCCAGCCCGGGTCGTCGGGGTCGAAGCGCAGCAGCCGGCTCCACAGCGCCCACGCCATCGGCGCCTGCCCCAGCGGCGCGCCGGGGTGCCCGGACTGGGCGGCCTCCACCATGTCCACCGCCAGGAAGCGGAGGGTGTCGATGCCGATCCGATCGAGGCTCTGCGCTGCGGCGATTTCCGTCATCCCTGGGTCCTCGTCGCCAGGCGGTGGCTTTCCAAAGGTCGCCCCCCGGGCTACAATCGGGGGCCGTTTTCGACCGCGGAGAGGTGCTGGAGTGGTCGAACAGGGCTGCCTGCTAAGCAGTTGCTCGGGGTCAACCCGGGCCGGGGGTTCGAATCCCCCCCTCTCCGCCAGTTGAATTCGGCCCCGCTCATGCCCCGTCGGGGTGGCGCACGGTGAGCACCGGGCAGGGGGCGTGCTGGACCACCCGCTCGGCGGTGCTGCCGAGCAGCAGGTGGCGCAGCCCGGTGCGGCCGTGCGAGCCCATGGCCACCAGGTCGGCCCCCACTTCGCGCGCCGCCTGGACGATGGCCTCGGGCGGGTAGCCCTCGCGGCTCATCACGGTCACCTCGAGGCCGTCGCGGCGCAGCGCCCCGGCGATCTCGGCCAGCCGCTCCTCGGCCACCGCGGCGACGTCCTGCTGGAACGACAGCCCGGTCGGGATGGTGCCGTAGGCGGTGTACTCGACCGGCAGGTGGTAGGCGTGCAGCAGCACCAGCCGCGCCCCCGCCTCGACCGGCGCCAGCACGCTGCGGGCCACCTGGGCGGCGCGTTCGGCGTCGGCGGAGAAGTCGGTGGGGACCAGGATGGTACGCACCGGCCGGTGCTCCTCGTGGTCGCCGGGGTGGACGGTGAGCACCGGGCAGGGGGCGTGCTGGACCACCCGTTCGGCGGTGCTGCCGAGCAGCAGATGGGCGAAGCCGGTGTGCCCGCGGCTCCCCTGCACCAGCAGCGCTGGGTCGAGCTCCTCGGCCACCGCCACGATGGCCTGCGACGGCAGCCCCAGCTCGAGCCGGGTGGTGGCGGCGACGCCGCGCTCGGCGAGCTCGGCGGCGAGCGTCTGCAGGCGCTCGGCGGCGGCTCCCTGGAGGTGCTCGTCGAGGTCGGGCGGGGACGGCAGGTAGTCGGCGACCGGCCCCTGCAGGTGCAGCGCGTGCACCAGGCAGACCCGGCCGCCGTGGGAGCTGGCGATCTCGGTGCCCCACTCCAGCGCCGCCGCCGCGGTGGGGGAGAAGTCGGTGGCCACCAGGATCAGGGGCCCGTCGGCGAGCATGGGCGGAGTCTACCGCAA
>DATKEH010000305.1:0-7066 GCA_035546355.1 Thermoanaerobaculia bacterium | reverse complement strand
CTCCTCGTCCTTCAGGATCAGCCACCCCGCCGTCGCCCGGTAGGGGATGGTCTGCCCGTCGATGCGGACCTCGTGGCGGGTGGTGGAGGAGCGGGGCTGCGGCGCTTCCTCCGGCGGCTTGCCGGCCTCCTCGGCCCCGGCGAGCCCGGCGGTCAGCAGCGACACCAGCATCAGCTTGGCGAGGATCGGTCTCATCGCGGGGATCTCCCGGCGCTTCGGCGCCTTCGTCGTCAAGAGGGGATCGCTGATGGCGCATCGACACCAGCGGTGGGATTGTAGACGAGGTGCTCCTGACCGCGCCGCATCCCCATAGAGGCCATGAGCTCACCTCGTATCTCCTGCGAAGGGAGCCCTGCGACTGTACCTGTAACTCGTTGAGGAATCGACGACTCGCATTCGAGCGCAAGCTGGCTCGCAGCTTGCGAAGGGAGCGCGCGGAACCACACGAGGAGACTCGCATGCCCCGAGATCGCACCGCTCCGGCCCTCGCGGCCGCCGCCTTCGCCGCCGTCCTCTTCGGAGGGCCCAGCCACGGCTGGGCCCAGGGCTGAGTCGCCGCGCGGCTTGACGCGCCCGTGCTCGGCGCGTTCGATCCGGTGACCGGCGGCGACCAGCGCTGGCAGGTCTCGATGAGCTGGCGCTACCAGCAGTCGGACCGCCACTTCCGCGGCACCCACCAGGAGCGGGAGCGGCAGGCCGAGGGCAGCGAGGTGATCAACGACGTCTACCTCTTCGACCTCGGCATCCGCTACAACCTCGGCCCCAAGAGCTCCATCTCGGTCGGCATCCCCTACCTGATCGCCGACCGCTCGAGCCCGATCCGCGATTCCAGCCGCCAGGTGGTCGCGCGCAGCGTGCAGGAAGTCGACGGCATCGGCGACATCACCGTCGTCGGCCACCGCCTGCTGTGGGACCCGGCGCGGCAGCCGCGCGGCAACGCCTCGTTCAGCCTGGGCGTCAAGGCCCCGACCGGCGACGACGGCGCCACCGACGGGCGCACGCGCCTGGTGGACGGCGAGTACGTCACCACCGTCGAGACCGTCGACCAGTCGGTGCAGGCCGGCGACGGCGGCTGGGGCGTGGTGGTGGCGGCCAGCGGCTACCGCCTGCTGAACGGCGCCGGCACCGTCGCCGCCTACGGCTCGGGGACCTACCTGATCAACCCCGAGGGCACCAACGGCGTGGAGACCTTCCGCGGCCGCGACAGCGAAGCGATCCTGTCGATCGCCGACCAGTACCTGGCGCGGCTGGGGGTGCAGGTGACGCCGGCGAGCTGGCGGGGCTTCGGCTTCGGCCTCGGCGGCCGCATCGAAGGCGTGCCGGTGCACGACCTGTTCGGCTCCAGCGAGGGGTTCCGCCGGCCCGGCTACGCGGTGTCGCTGGAGCCTTCCGTCTCCTGGGCCAGGGGGCCGCACACCCTGTCGCTGGCGGTGCCCGTCGCGGTGCAGCGCAACCGCCAGCGCAGCGTCCCCGACATGCAGGAGGCGGGGCGCCACGGCGACGCCGCCTTCGCCGACTGGGTGCTGCTCGCCGGCTACTGGTACCGCTTCTGATCCCGCTCCACCCCCGGCCCCGGCGCTTCCTCCCCGTCGGGCGCCGGGGGTGCCCTTACCACTCGTCCTCGACCGCCACCGCCAGGGCCGGCTCGGGCGCCCCGACCCGCGCGAAGGTGGCGGTGAAGTGGGGCAGCGTGGCCGGGCGGTGCAGGAAGCGCAGGCCGGGGACGAGCTCGCGGCGGCCGAACAGCGCGCCGATCCCCTCGATGACGTAGTCGACGTGGCTCTGGGTGTAGACGCGGCGCGGGATCGCCAGGCGCACCAGGTCGAGCGCCGGCCAGTCCCAGCCGCCGTCGGCGCGCGGCGCGCCGAACATGACGTTGCCGATCTCGCAGGCCCGCACCCCGATCTCCTCGTACAGCGCCACCGACAGCGACCAGCCGGGGAGCTCCTCGTCGCGCAGGTGGGGGCAGAAGCCGCGGCCGTCGAGGTAGATGGCGTGGCCGCCGAAGGGCTTGACCACCGGCACGCCGGCGGCGTCGAGGTGGTGCCCGAGGTAGGCGGTGGAGGTGATGCGGTAGTGCAGGTAGTCCTCGTCGAGGACCTCCTCGAGCCCCACCGCCAGCGCCTCGAGGTCGCGGCCGGCGAGGCCGCCGTAGGTGGGGAAGCCCTCGGTGAGGATCAGCAGCGTGCGGATCGCCTCGGCCCAGGCGTCGGAGTCGAGCGACAGCACGCCGCCGATGTTGCCGAAGGCGTCCTTCTTCATGCTCATCAGGGCGCCGTCGGAGAGGGCGAAGACGTCGCGGGCGATGGCGGCGGCGGAACGCCCTGCCTGCCCCGGCTCACGCAGCTTGATCAGGTAGGCGTTCTCGGCGAAGCGGGCGGCGTCGAGCAGCAGCGGCACCGCGAAGCGATCGCACAGCTCGCTCGTGGCGCGGAGGTTGGCGAGGCTCACCGGTTGCCCGCCGCGCGAGTTGTTGGTCACCGTGACGAGCACGAAGGGCACGCCGCCGCGGCCGTGCTCGGCCAGCACCGCCTCCAGGGCCGCGAGGTCGACGTCGCCCTTGAAGGGATGCTCGTTCGCCGGGTCGCCAGCCTCGGCGATCGGCAGGTCGAGGGCGACGGCGCCCGAAGCCTCCAGGTTGGCGCGGGTGGTGTCGAAGTGGGTATTGCCGGGCACCACCTGGCCGGGACGCACCACCGCCTGGCAGAGCAGGCGCTCGGCGGCCCGCCCCTGGTGGGTGGGGATGACGTGGCGGTGCCCGAAGACCCCCTGCACCGCGTCGCGGAAGCGGAAGTAGCTGCGCGCCCCCGCGTACGACTCGTCGCCGAGCATGATCCCGGCCCACTGCCGCGTGCTCATCGCCGCGGTGCCGGAGTCGGTGAGCAGGTCGATGAGCACGTCGTCGGCGTGCAGCCGGAACGGGTTGTAGCCGGCGGCGGCGATCAGCCGCCGGCGCTCGTCGGCGGTGGTCATGCGGATCGGCTCGACGACCTTGATGCGGAAGGGCTCGATGATGGTGCGGATGGAAGCTCTCCCTTCGGTTGCCGCGAATCGCGGCAGTCGTCACCCTACCGTCGCGGCGGCGGCGGCGATATGACCGCGCTCATGTCGGTGGCGGGCACGATCGGCCCCTTCGCCACCACATCTGGTGCATGACGAGCGTCATACCACAAGATGTAGTGGTGGCTTACTCTCGGCGAGTCGTCTCTCCAGATCGATGTCCCGTTGCCAGGAGGAGCTCGGATGGAAGGCCCGTCTCGCCAAGCCGCCGCGACCGTCGCCCCTGCACCCACCCCGTCGCAGGCATGCGCCGCGCTCGCCCCTGCCGGCGGCTGGCGCTGCTTCAGCACCGCGGGGAGCGACCCCTACGCCGAGGTCGAGTGGGTGCGACGGGACGCCGTGATCCACGGCGAGGGGGGACAGGTCGTGTTCGAGCAGCTGGGCGTGGAGGCGCCCTCCAGCTGGTCGGAGATCGCCACCCGCATCGTCGCCAGCAAGTACTTTCGCGGCGCGCCGGGTGCCCCGGAACGGGAGACCAGCGTGCGGCAGCTCGTCTCCCGCGTCGTCGACACCCTCGGTGAGTGGGGGCGGCGGGACGGCTACTTCGCGAGCCGGGAGGAAGCCGGCGCCTTTTGCGGCGAGCTCGCCTGGCTGCTGCTGCGCCAGCGCGCCGCCTTCAACTCACCGGTGTGGTTCAACGTCGGCATCGAGGCGCGGCCGCAGTGCTCGGCCTGCTTCATCAACTCGGTGGACGACACCATGGACTCGATCCTCGGACTGGCGCGCACCGAGGGGATGCTGTTCAAGTACGGCTCGGGCAGCGGCAGCAATCTCTCCTCCCTGCGCGGGTCGATGGAGCCGCTGTCCACCGGCGGCACCGCCTCGGGCCCGCTCTCCTTCATGCGCGGCCTCGACGCCTTCGCCGGCGCCATCAAGAGCGGCGGCCGCACCCGCCGCGCCGCCAAGATGGTGCTGCTCGACGTCGACCATCCCGACGTCGTCGACTTCATCCGCAGCAAGCAGGTAGAGGAGGGCAAGGCGCGAGCGCTGGTGGCCGCCGGCTACGAGGCGGGATTCGCCGTCGCGGGCGGAGCCTACGATTCGGTCGGCTTCCAGAACGCCAACCACTCGCTGCGCCTGTCCGACGCCTTCATGGCGGCGGTGGACGCGGACGGGGAGTGGACCACCCGCGCGGTCCTCGGCGGCGCACCGGTCGCCACCTACCGCGCCCGCGACCTGCTGCGCTGGATGGCGGAGGCGGCGTGGGAGTGCGGCGACCCGGGGGTGCAGCTCTCCACCACCATCGACGGCTGGCACACCTGCCCGGCGAGCGGCCCGATCCGCGCCAGCAACCCGTGCAGCGAGTTCCTGTTCCTCGACGACAGCGCCTGTAACCTGGCGTCGTTGAACCTGCTGTCGTTCTGGCGCCCGGAGAGCGGCTTCGACTGCGCCGGCTTCGCCCACGCGGCGGCGGTGCTGCTCACCGCGCAGGAGATCCTCGTCGACCGCGGCAGCTACCCGACCGCCGCGATCGAGGAGACTTCGCGCCGCTTCCGCCCTCTGGGCCTGGGCTTCGCCAACCTCGGCGCGCTGCTGATGGCGGCGGGAGTGCCTTACGACTCGCCGCAGGGGCGAGGACTGGCCGCCGCGGTGACGGCGCTGCTCACCGGCGCCGCCTACGCGCAGTCGAGCCGGATGGCCGCCGCTCGTGGGGCGTTCGCCGGCTTCGCCGACAACCGCCAGCCGCTGCTGTCGGTGCTCGCCCGCCACCGGCGGGCTGCCGAGGCGCTGGATGGCGGCGAGGACGGTTGCGAGATCGCCGCCGCCGCCCGGGCGGCCTGGGCAGAGGCCGCGGCCCTCGCCGAGGCGCACGGCGCGCGCAACGCCCAGGTCACGGTGCTCGCCCCCACCGGCACCATCGCCTTCATGATGGACTGCGACACCACCGGCGTCGAGCCCGACCTGGCGCTGGTCAAGCACAAGCAGCTGGTGGGCGGCGGCAGCCTGCGGATCGTCAACCGCACGGTGCCGGCGGCCCTCGATCGTCTCGGCTACCCCCCGGAGAGCCGGGAGGCGATCCTGGAGTGGGTCGAGGAGCACGGCACGGTGGAGGGCGCCCCCGACCTCGACGAGGCCCATCTGCCGGTGTTCGACTGCGCCTTCCGGACGCCGCAGGGGACGCGCTCGATCCACCACCGCGGGCATCTCGCCATGCTCGCCGCGCTACAGCCCTTCATCTCCGGGGCCATCAGCAAGACCATCAACGTCCCCGCCGAGACCACGGTGGAGGAGATCGAGTCGATCTACCGCCAGGCCTGGACGATGGGCATCAAGGCGGTGGCCGTCTACCGCGACGGTTGCAAGAGCAGCCAGCCGCTGACCTCCGGCGGCAAGCGGCGGCCGGAGCCCACCGTGGGAGCGGCGCCGTCGCCGGTCCGTCGCCGGCTGCCGGACGAGCGGCGCGCCATCACCCACAAGTTCTCCATCGACCAGTACGAGGGGTACGTCACCGTCGGGTTGTTCGACGACGGGCAGCCGGGGGAGATCTTCCTGGTGATGGCCAAGGAGGGCTCGACCATCTCCGGGCTGATGGACGCCTTCGCCACCGCCATCTCGATCGCCCTGCAGCACGGCGTGCCGCTGCAGGCGCTGGTCGACAAGTTCACCCACACCCGCTTCGAGCCCAGCGGCTTCACCCGCAACCCCGCGATCCCCATCGCCAAGTCGATCACCGACTACATCTTCCGCTGGTTGGCCTCGAAGTTCCTCGACGCCGACGGGCAGCGGGCGGCGGGGGTGCTGGTGCGCGACGACGCCGCAGGGGGTGATCCGGGCGATTCCGAGGCCGGCCGGGCTGCGGCGGCGGACCCGGCGGCCGCGGCGGCCGCCAACGGCGGCGGGGCGCTGTTCCATCAGGACGCCCCCTCCTGCCACGCCTGCGGCAGCCTGATGGTGCGCAACGGCTCCTGCTACCGCTGCCTGAACTGCGGCGCCACCAGCGGCTGCTCGTAGCGACCGGCGTGCGCGCCGGGCCCACGGGCGGGGGCGGAGCCCCGCCCCTACGACCGCGCGGTGACCGGCGTGCGCGCCTGACCGGGCCGCGGTGACGTCCGCGCCGTACGCCCGGATATGACCGCCGTCATATGCGGAGTCGCCGCCCCACCCTAGGGTGCGGGGGATGCGTCTCGCCCTGTCCCACACCCGCCGCTGATCCGGAGGCCGCCGCATGCTGGCCGCGCTGCGCACCAACCCCGCCCTGCTCAAGCTGGACCTCTACTGCAAGGGGATCCGCCTCGACGACTCCTGCCTGGTGTCCGACGACGGCGGGCGGCCGATCCTGCGTACCCGCGCCGGCCTCGGCAGCGGCCTGGAGGCGATCCTTCCGGGCGGCCTGTGGACCAACGTGCCGGTGAGCGAGCCGTTTGCCCAGAAGTCCCCCTACACCCTGCATCGCGCGCCTCGCGGCGACTACTGGGTCCACTGGCGGGGCGACGCGGTGGCGCCGATCGACCTGTCGCCGCGGCCCGGTTGGTACGATGCGGCGCTCCCCTCGGGCAAGCCGATGACCCGCATCGGCACCCTGCAGGGGACCTACCTCGGCATCTACCAGGCCAAGGTGTGCGAGTACTGGACGCAGAAGCCCACCAAGGTGAACTGCAAGTTCTGCTCGGTGGGTCTCAACCTCGGCGTCGACGACGCCGACGAGAAGTCGGTCGACGAGGTGATGCGGGTGGTGCACGCGGCGCGGGCCGAGTCGGGGATCACCTACGTCGACTTCAACACCGGCCACTACGACGGCGACACCTACCTCGACATCCTCGAGCCCTACATCGTGCGCATCAAGCGCGAGCTGGGGCTGCTGGTGGGAGTCCAGACGCCGCCGCACCGCGACCTCACGCGCTACGACCACCTGCGCGAGATCGGGGTCAACCGCGTCTCCTTCTGCTTCGAGATCTTCGACCCGCAGATCTTCCAGGAGATCTGCCCCGGCAAGCACGCCGAGTACGGCCTCGACTTCTACCTCGAGGCGATCCGCTACTGCGCCCAGCTCGGCAGGAAGGGGCCC
>DATKEH010000304.1:0-2942 GCA_035546355.1 Thermoanaerobaculia bacterium | reverse complement strand
ACAACACACTGTGTGGCAGCATTCGGCATCGGTAGGCTCCGTGGACTCGTCAGAAGTCGTTCGTGCTAAAGCGAATTCTGACCCGCGGAGCCTTCCGTGTCTATGGATTACATGCACCTTCGTGCATGATCCGGGCTAGGGACCGGGACGGCTGGTAGCATCTCTCTTCGAGCCGCCGCGGCTCGGGGCCCGATCCCGCGGACAGTGCGGGACGGGCACCCGGCGTACCCGCCGCCGCAGCTCTCCGCCGCTGCCCGCCCGCGGCTCGCGCCGCGCCCTCGCTCCCGGCCCCGGCGTCCCCTCGCGGCACCCACCGGCGGGCCCGGCCCGCCACGTGAGGAGACGCCGATGGCCGCAGCCGACGACCGACCAGTGACCGTTCCCCGGGTGCGCCAGGCGCCCGCCCGCGGCGAGCGGCTGGTGATGCTCACCGCCTACGACTTCCCCCAGGGGCGGCAGGCCGACGCCGCCGGCGTCGACATCGTCCTGGTGGGCGACTCGCTGGCGATGGTGGTGCTCGGCCACCGCGACACGCTGGCGGTCACCCTCGACGAGATGCTGCACCACGTCAAGGCGGTGCGCCGCGGCGTCGGGCGCGCCCTGCTGGTGGCCGACATGCCGTTCGGCTCGTTTCACCTCGGCCCGCAGCAGGCGGTGGCGAGCGCCCTGCGCTTCGTCAAGGAGGGGGGCGCCCAGGCGGTGAAGATCGAGGGGCATCGACCGGCGGAGGTGGCAGCGCTGGTGGGCGCCGAGATCCCGGTGATGGCCCACCTCGGGCTCACCCCGCAGTCGCTGCACCGCCTCGGTGGCTACCGGGTACAGGCGCGGGAGGAGACGGCGGCGCGGGCGCTGCTGGCGGCGGCCCGCGAGCTGGAGGCGGCGGGAGCCTTCGCGCTGGTGCTCGAGTGCGTGCCGGCGCCGCTCGCCGCGGCGGTCAGCGAGGCCCTGACCATACCCACCATCGGCATCGGCGCCGGCCCCGGCTGCGACGGCCAGGTGCTGGTCTACCACGATCTGCTGGGGCTCGAGGAGCGGATCGCGCCGCGTTTCGTGCGCCGCTACGCGCAGCTCGGCGCCGCCGGCCGGGAGGCGATCGCCGCCTTCGCCGCCGACGTGCGCGCCGGCCGCTTCCCGGACGAGGCGGAGTCCTACGGCGGGCCGGCGGCGGCCGGCGAGCGGCTCGGCGGGGTCCACCGATGACGCCGCCGGTGGCTGCGCCCCTCGAGGTCGCCCGCGACGCCGCCACCTTGCGGCAGCGGGTGGCGTCGTGGCGCGCCCGCGGCGAGCGGATCGCCTTCGTGCCCACCATGGGCGCCCTGCACGACGGGCACCTGTCGCTGGTGCGGCTCGGGCGCGGCGCCGCCCGGCGGCTGGTGGCGTCGGTGTTCGTCAACCCCACCCAGTTCGGCCCCGGCGAGGACTTCGCTCGCTACCCCCGGACGCCCGAACGGGACGCCGAGCTGCTGGCGGCGGCGGGGTGCGACCTGCTCTTCCTGCCCGCCGTCGAGGGCCTCTATCGCCCGGGGCATGCGACGTTCGTCGAGCCGGCCGGCGCCGCCGAGGGGCTCGAGGGCGCCTGCCGGCCCGGCCACTTCCGCGGCGTCGCCACGGTGGTGCTGCAGCTGTTGGAGCTGGTGCGGCCCGACCTGGCGGTATTCGGCGACAAGGACGCCCAGCAGCTCGCCGTGGTGCGGCAGCTGGTGCGCGACCTGCACCTGCCGGTCGAGATCCTCGCCGGCGCGACGGTGCGCGAGGCCGACGGGCTGGCGCTGTCGTCGCGCAACGAGTACCTCTCCGCGGACGAGCGGCGCGCCGCGACGGTGCTCTACCGCGCGCTGTGCGCCGGGCGCGACGCGGCCGCCGCCGGCGCGCCGCCGGCGGCAGTGCGGGTGCGGATGCGGGCGGTGCTGACGGCGCAGCCGCTGGCGGAAGTGGAGTATGCGGAGGTGGTGGACGCCGTCAGCTTTCGGCCGCTCGCGCAGTGGACGGGGCGGGCCGCGGTGCTGCCGCTGGCGGTGCGCCTGGGCGGCACGCGGTTGATCGACAACCTGAGGATAGAGCCCGTCGGCACGCCGCCGGCGGCCGAGGGCTGAGGGAAGCCATGCAGCGGACCCTGCTCAAGTCGAAGATCCATCGCGCCACGGTGACCGACGCCGACCTGCACTACCAGGGCTCGATCACCCTCGACCCACTGCTGATGGCGGCGGCCGACCTGCTGCCGCACGAGCGGGTGGAGGTGTACGACGTCACCAACGGCGAGCGCTTCGCCACCTACGTCATCCCCGGCACCCCGGGCCGCGGCGAGGTGGTGGTCAACGGCGCCGCCGCCCACAAGGCGCGGCGCGGCGACCTGGTGATCCTGGCCAGCTACGCCGTGATGAGCGAGCAGGAGGCGCGCGCCCACCGTCCGGCGCTGGTGTTCGTCGACGCGCGCAACCGCCAGGTGGAGCCCGCCGTGGCGGCCCCCGCCTGAGCGCCGTCTCGGCCGCGGCCGGGCGTGCCGTGGGCCCCGGCATCGGCCCCGCCCGGGGACGGCGCCGGTCCAGTGGGGTGCGGAGGCGGCTCTCGGCGGCGAGCGCCGAGAGCCTCGCCGGCGCCTCCGCTCGCCGTCGCGCCGGGCCGTGAGCGGCGGGCGGCGGAGCGTGGAGCTTGCGCTCGGCGAGAGGCCCCTTGGCGTGGCCGATGCCGGGGCGGCCCACCCTCCGTCGGTGGCAGAGCTGCGAGCGCAGGAAGGCGGCCACGACGCACTGAAACCTGGGCGGTGGCCCGGAGTCTCCTCCCAGGGCCGTGATGTAATCCCCGCCGCGGAGGCGTCCGATCGAGCTGCTCCCCCTGGTCCTCGTCGCCGGTTGCGCCCTGGCCTGGTCGGGGCTCGACGTCCTGCGCAAGCTGCTGACGCCGTTCCTCACCCCGCTCGGCGTGGTCTTCGCCGTCACCCTCGG
>DATKEH010000303.1:0-38903 GCA_035546355.1 Thermoanaerobaculia bacterium | reverse complement strand
AGGCCCGACAGCAGCCCCCACTTGTCCTCGCCGGCGGCGAGGAACTGGTCGATGGGCACCTGGGCGCCGTTGACGAAGTCGCCGAACTGCGCCTCCCACAGCACCAGCGCCTCGGGGTAGTCGCGGGAGAAGCCGTACTCGTAGCCGACCACCGAGGCCTCCGACAGCGGCGAGTCGTAGATCTCGAAGAAGGCGCCGTCGGCGGCCACCTGCCGCAAGGGGTAGAAGTCCTCGCCCGACATCACGTCGACCATCACCGCGTGGCGGTGGTTGAAGGTGCCGCGGCGGCTGTCCTGGCCGGTGAAGCGCACCGGTACCCCCGCCGCCAGCAGCGAGGCGAAGGCGAAGGCCTCGGCGGTGCCGAAGTCGACCGCCCGTTCGCCGCGCGCCATCTCCAGCCGCTGCTCGAGCAGCTTGGCCGCCTTGTCGTGGGGGTGGAAACCGTCGGGAACGCGGTTGAACGCCTCGGCCAGCTCCCGCAGACGCTCGGCCGACAGCCCGGTGTCGACCTCCATGTCGCGGTGGTAGTAGCCGCCCTGGAAGGGCGACCAGTACTGGGGCAGCCGCGCCAGGGTGGGCTTCTTCTCCACCTTGCTGGAGGCCTCCTGGGCCTCCGACAGCTCGCGCTGCACGTCTGCGACGAAGCCGTCGAGCCAGTGGTGCTCGGAGTCGGCGTACTCGGCGTAGGACTGCCACAGGGGGGGTACCTTCTCGATCAGGGAGTAGAGGCGCGGCTGGGTGATGGTGGGGTCGTCCACCTCGCTGTGGCCGTGGCGCCGGTAGCCGATCAGGTCGACGATCACGTCGGTGCCGAACTTGTAGCGGAACTCGAGGGCCATGCGCCCCACCCGCACCACCGCCTCGGGGTCCTCGCCGTTGACGTGGAAGATGGGCACCGGCAGCCGCTTGGCGACGTCGGTGGCGAAGCGGGTGGAGGAGTAGTCGTCGGGCTCGGTGGTGAAGCCGATCAGGTTGTTGGCGACGACGTGGATGGCGCCGCCGACGGTGTAGCCCTCGAGGTTGGCGAGGTTGAGGGTCTCGGCGAGGATCCCCTGGCCGGCGAAGGCCGCGTCGCCGTGCACCATCACCGCCAGCACCTTCTCCTCGCCGTCGGCGCCGAGGCGCCGCTGCTTGGCCCGCACCCGCCCCATCACCACCGGGTCCACCGCCTCGAGATGGGAGGGGTTGGAGGCGAGGTGGATGCGGATGCTCTTGCCGTCGCCGATGTCGTAGACGCCGGTGGCGCCGAGGTGGTACTTGACGTCGCCGCCGCCGAGCACGCTGCGCGGGTCGACGTCCTCGAAGCCGGCGAAGAGGTCGGCGAGGTCCTTGCCGACGATGTGCGCCATCACCGACAGTCGGCCACGGTGGCTCATCGCCAGCACCAGCTGCTCGGCGCCGCGGCGGCCGGCGCCGCACAGCAGCTCGTCGAGCAGCGGCAGCAGCGCCGCCACCCCCTCGATGGAGAAGCGCTTGTTGCCGAGGTAGCGCGCCTGCGCCAGCTGCTCGAACAGCTCCCCCTCGATCAGCAGCTGCAGGATGCGCCGGCGGTCCACCGGCGCCGGCTCGCCCTCCATCCGCTCGGCCACCCAGCTGCGCACCTCGGGCTGCGGGATGTGCATGAACTCGACCCCGATCGAGCCGCAGTAGCGGCGTCGCGCCTCGGCCGCCTCGGCGCCCTCGCGGGGCAGGTCGGGGTGCGCGGCCGGGGGCAGGCGGCCGAGCGGGTCGAGATCGGCCTCGAGGTAGCCCCAGCGGCGATAGGCGTCGAGGATCTGGGTCGCCGAGGGTGCCTGGGTCGCCATCGCCGCCGAGCATACCGCGCCCTCCCGCCCTCTTCGCGGGCCGCGGGCCGGGCCGAGGGGCCACCCCTCCCTCCCCCCGCGCCGCGGGGAGAGGGCCGGGGTGAGGGGTCTTTCCCGATCCGGCAACCCATCGGCAGGAGATTGCGTCTCTTGATGTAGAGGCGGCGCAGGTACGCGCGCCTGGATCAGGGCTGGCTTTGGAATTAACCTAGGATGATTCCCAATGCGCCCCGAAGACCGCAGCGAGCTGATCGAGGCGATGAGGGCCCGCTTTCCGACCCGCGAGGAGATGAACGCCCGCTTCGACGAGCTGCGCCGGCACTTCGACGTGGTCAGCGAGCACACGTCGGCCCAGATCCGCCTCGTCGCCGAGGGCGTCCAGACGCTGCTCGAGCGGAGCGAGGCGCGCCGCGACGAGCCGAGGGCCGAGCTGGCGGAGCAGCTCGACCCGCTACGCGCCGGCTACGGCCATCTCCAGGCCCGCGTGGAACGCCTCGAGGGGGAGGTCTTCGGTGAGCCGGAGGACCCCACGGTCCGACGCCCGGACGAGTGAGCCGGTCGCCCGCGGTCGCGGATACTCCACGGCGCCCGGCCGCGACACCGCTTAGAGCCGAGGGGGTGGAGGAGGAGGGGGCGATCAAGGGCACGCCGCAGCAGGGCCCGGGGATGGGGCCGACGGCGTGAGCGCGGGCCGCGGGCCGCCGCGGCTACCTCGGCTCGACGCCGGCGAGGCCGTCGATGCGCAGGATCTGGGCGCGGCGGTTGGCGTTCGACGAGTAGGCGAACGCCGAGCCGTCGCGCGCCACGCCCAGGGTCTCGTAGGTGTAGTCCGGGTCCGCCGCCGGCAGCACTTCGAGCGGCCCGAGCGCGCCGCTGTCGGGGTCGACAGGCCAGCGGGCGATCGCCCGCCCGGGTTCGCCGTCGACCAGCGCCCAGAGGAAGAGGCGAGGGCCGAGCGACCAGCGATGGCGCGCCGTGCCCTGCGGGCCGTCCAGGCGGCGGCCGTCGCCGAGCCGCGCCAGGCGACGCACGTCCTCCCAGCCGGGCGGGGAGAACGCCACCAGCTCACCCGCGGCGCTCGCTTCCGGGTGGCGAAGGGGACCGGCCACCACCAGCGTCGCCCCGCTGCCGTCGGGGCGTACCTTCCAGACGCCGTTCTGCCCGTCCGGCGCGTCCTGACGCGAGAAGACGATCCAGCGCCCGTCGGCGGTCATCGTCGGGTTCTGCGCGTCTTCGAAGTCGGTCACCTGGCGCGGCGAGCTGCCGTCGGCCTCGGCGATCCACACCTGGAAGCGGCCGCTGCGGTCGGAGCTGAACAGCAGCTGCCGGCCGTCGGGGCTCGTCGCCGGGTCCCAATCGGTGGCCGGGTGGTCGGTCAACCGCTGCAGCTCTCCCGTCTCGCGTCCGAAGCGCCAGAGGTCGAGGTTGCCGCTGCGGTTGGAGCTGAACAGCAGCCAGGCGCCGTCGGGTGAGTAGGCCGGCTGGCGGTCGCGGAAGGGCCCCTCGGTGACGCGGCGGGCCTCGCTCCAGTCCCCGCCGGCGCCGCGTCGGTGCTCGTGGAGGTTCTGCTCCCACGAGCCGAGGCTGACGATCACCGATCCCGGCCCGGCGACGTCGAAGCCCATGCCGGTGGCGGGGAGCGGCAGCAGGCTCTCGAGGCGCCGAGCGGCGAGGTGGTAGAGCGCGATGCGGCCGGCCATCTGGATCGCCTCGGAGCCGTCGTTGAGCAGCAGCAGGAGGCGCTCCGGGTCGAGCCAGAGCATGTCGTGCACGACCAGCTCGGGCACGCCGGGCAGGGCGAGCGGATGCTCGACGATGTCCCCTGTGGCGAGCGTCAGGATCCCCAGTCGGTCGAACATTTGCAGCTGCGACGCCCCTACCTGGATGGCGACGCGCTCGCCGTCCGGCGACCAGCGCGGCCGGTCGAGCGTGCGCAGCGCTCCGCGCCGCACGGCGCGCCCGCGGCCGCTGTCGAGCTCGACGATCGACAGCTCGACGCTCGGCTCCGCGGCGTCGCCGACGCGACGCGAGATCAGCACGCTGCGGCCGTCCGGCGACCAGTCGGCGCTCTCCACGTCGCGCGCCACGAGGCGTTCCTCGCGGGTGGCCAGCGAGATGCGGTAGAGGTCGGCGCGGTCCCCCTCGGCGGTGCTGAAGAGCAGGCTGGTGCCGTCGGGGGCGAACACCGGCGCCCAGGAGGGGGCGCGCGCCAGGACGCTCTCGGAGCCGGTGGCGAGGTCCTTGATCCAGACGCGGACGGTGCCGTCGCGCTGCGAGGTGAAGGCCAGGGTCCGGCCGTCGCGGGCGACCGAGGGATCGACCGAGACGCCGGCGGCGACCAGGGTTCGCATGGTCGTCGTGGCGCCCTGCGGCGCCGTCGCCGAGGGCGCCGCGAAGCGTGGCGCGAGCAAGACGCCGAGCGCCAGGCCGGCGAGCGCGCCGCCGAGCCAGGGGAGGAGCCGGCGGGCGCCGCGGCCCGTCGTCGCGGCCGCGACGCGCGGCTCCTCGAGGTCCCCAGCGATCGCGTCTTCGATCACGATGCGGGCGTCGGCGACGTCGTGCAGCCGGCGCCTGGGGTTGCGCTCGAGGCAACGGCGCAGCAGGCGGCGGACCTCCGGCGGGGTCGCCGCCGGCAGCAGGTCGAAGTCGACGTCGCGCCGCAGCACGCGGGCCAGCGTGTCCGCCACCGAGTCGCCGGTGAAGGGCGAGGTGCCGGTCAGCATCTCGTAGAGCACGACGCCGAAGGCCCAGATGTCGGCCCGCTTGTCGACCGCGAAACCCTTGGCCTGCTCCGGCGCCATGTAGGCTGCGGTGCCGAGGATCATCCCCTGGACCGTCGCCCCCATCGTCATCGTCGGCGAGGCCGCGAGCCGCGATGCCGAAGTGCCGCCGGACGCCCCCGCCAGCGGGTCCATCGCCTTGGCCAGCCCGAAGTCGAGGACCTTGACCCTTCCTTCGACGGAGGCCTTGACGTTGTGCGGCTTCAGGTCGCGGTGGACGATGCCCTTGTCGTGCGCCTCTTCCAGAGCCTGGGCGATCTGGAGCGAGACGGTGAGGCATTCCTCGACCGCTAGCGGGCCGCGCTCGAGCCGCTCCGCCAGCGTCGGCCCCTCGACCAGCTCGAGGACCAGGGCGCGTACGCCGTCGGCTTCCTCGAGCCCGAAGACCGAGGCGATGTTGGGGTGGTGGAGCTGGGCGAGCAGCTGCGCCTCGCGCTCGAAGCGGGCGAGGCGCTCCCCGTCGGCCGTGAACGCCGCCGGCAGGACCTTGATCGCGACCTCGCGCTTGAGCCGGGCGTCGGTGGCGCGCCAGACCTCGCCCATGCCGCCCTCGCCCAGCTTGGCGGTGATGCGGTATCGAGCGAGCGAATCGCCGGGCGCGAGCGTCATCGTCGGGGTGGAGCCCGCGCCGAGTCTAGCAGCCGGCGCCCTGCCGACCCCGGGATGCCGCGCTGGCGAAGGGGGCGCGTTGCGCGTCTCAGCCCCAGGCCGCGAGCGCCGCCAGGGCGAGCACCACCAGGGCGCGCACCACCAGGGCGCGAGGCAGGGGCGGGTGGGCGGCGCGGGGTGCGCTCAGCGCAGGCCCTCGGCCAGGAAGAGCTGCTGCGACGCGCGCATTACGTTGTACGCGTACGTCTCGCCGTCCGCCGCCAAGAGGACGTCCATGATGGACACCGCGCCGGTCGGGTCCGCCGGCAGGATCTCCCCCCACGGCTCGATGCGGCCGGAGGCGAGCTCGCGCCGGTGGATCCGTGCCGGCAGCGATCCCGGAGCTTGCACCAGCAGCCACCGGCCGTCGGCGCTCCAGCCGAGCGGGAGCCCGCTCTCGCCGGCGAGCGATCGCGCCGCGCCGCCGTCGACCGCGACGACGCTCACGCCGCCGGCGGGGTCGCCGATCGCCACCTGCCTGCCGTCGGGAGAGGGGACGAAGGCCCAGACAATCTCGGGCGTGATCGGCCGCCACGGCGCCTTCCCGTCGCGCACGTACACCCGAGATCTCGCGCTGCTCTCGCCTTGGGGGTGGAGCAGGGCGAAGAGCCGCTCGCCGTCCCGAGACCACGCCGCGCTCATCCCCTCCATCGGTCGCAGCGCCGATTCCGGGCGAAGCTCGGTCGCGATGCCGGCGCCTGTCGGCAGCAGCTTCATGCGGGTCGGCTCCTCGGGCTCGAAGACCAGCGCCCAGGCGCCGTCCGGAGAGAGCGCCAGCGGCCGCTCGGCTCCGAGCCGGATCGTCGTTCCGTCCTCGGTCGACACGAGGTACGCGCCCCGCCCCGGTTCCTGCCTCTCGTCGACCAGCATCCGCGTGCCGTCCGCCGACAGGCCGGCGAGGAAGGAGCGCCCGAGCAGGTCGAACGTCCGCTCCTCGTCGGGAGCGCCGCGGCGCCCGAGGCCGATTCCGATCCAGCCCGAGCCGGTCGAAACCAGCGCGCTGCGGCCGTCGGGCGCCACGTCGAGGAGGTTGAGGGCGCCGGGGGCGCGGGCGACGAGTCGCTCCTCACCGGCGAGCGACACGGCGTACAGCGCGCGGTCCGTGCCGCCAGGGTTCTGGGAGCCGGTGAACCAGACCTCGCGCCCATCGGGGCTCCAGGCGAGCCCCCAGACCAGCGGCATCTCGTGGCGCAGGAGCTGTCCCCCGTGGAGGTCGTGCACCTCGATCGCCAATCTGCCCATGTTGAAGAACGCGACGCGCGATCCGTCGGGCGAGAGGCGGAAGTGACGGACGCCGCGGAAGCGCTCCTCGCCGAGCGGCAACTCGAGCCGGAGCCCGGCGCGCACCACCGCCAGCTGCTCGCCGTCCGGCAGCCAGTCGGCGTCCATCGCGTCGTCGATCAGCGGCCGGGGCGTGCCACCGAGCGCCGAGACCCGTGCCAGGGTGCCGACCGCATTGCCCGGATTGCGCTCCCCGGTGAGGAGAACGAGCAGCTCCCCGTTGCGCGATACCGAGAGCAGCATCGCCGGCGGTAGCTCGAGCCGCTGCGACTCCGACCCCTCGAGTCGCGTGACGTAGAGATGCGACGGCTCGGCGCCGAAGGCGGCACTGTAGTAGACGGTGGCGCCGTCCGGCGCGAAGCGGGCGCCGGTGATGACGCCGCGCCGCAGGGTCAGGGGCCGGTAGGACGGCGGCGCCGCGCCGCCGTCGCGGCCGAGCAGCGCGATCGCCAGCGTGCCGGCGGCGAGCGCCGCGACGATCGCCACGCCAGCGAGCAGCCCCGCCGGGCGGAGGCGCACGGCTGGCCGACCCGCGCCGCCCGAAAACGCCTCGCCGGCGCGCGAGATCTCCGAGAGGTGGTCGCGGAGATCGGCGAGGTCGCGGGCGAGATCCCTGGTCGAGGCGTAGCGCTCGCCCGGATCCTTGGCGAGGCAGCGCTCGACGATCCAGCCCACCGGCAAGGGGATCGCCGGGTTCCTCGAGCGCAGCGGCACCGGCTCGTCGCGCAGCACGGCGGCGAGCGACTCGCCCGTCGTCGCGCCGCGGAAGGGACGCTGCCCCGTCACCATCTCGTAGAGCAGGGCGCCGAGCGCGAACTGATCGGTGCGAAAATCCGTCGCGTGGCCCGCGGCCTGTTCGGGCGAGAGGTAGCCCGGCGTGCCGAGCACGAGCCCCGGAGCGGTCGCCCCGCCGAGCGTCGTCGCTTCGGCCGTCGAGCCCGCTTCGAGCTCCGGCGCGACCAGCTTGGCGAGCCCGAAGTCGAGGATCTTGGCGAAGCCGTCCTCGGTGACCATCACGTTCTCGGGTTTGAGGTCGCGGTGCACGATTCCGGCGGCGTGCGCCTTGGCCAGCCCTTCCGCGATCTGCGCCCCGAGCGCCAGCGCCCGCTTCACCGGCAACGTCCCCTCTCGCAGCAGCTCGCGCAGCGACCTGCCGTCGATCTTCTCGAGCGCGAGATAGGGGCCGAAGTCGCTGGAGCCCAGCTCGTAGAGGGTGACGATGTGCGGGTGGTTGAGCGCCGAGACCGCCTTGGCCTCGCGCTCGAAGCGCGCCAGCCGCTCCGGATCGGCGGCGACCTCCGCCGGCAGCACCTTGATCGCGACTTCGCGCCCCAGCCGCGAGTCGCGGGCCCGGTAGACCTCTCCCATCCCCCCGGCGCCGAGCGGCGAGAGGATCTCGTAGGAACCCAGCCGCAGTCCGGGTGCGAGGGTCATGGTGGGGACCGGACGCACCCAGGCTAGCACGGCCCGGGCGCGCGCGGGAGCAGCGATCGGAGGGCTGCGTCCAGGAGCGCGGCGGCGGTGCTAACGTGATCGACCGGGCCGAGAAGGGGGGCACCGTGTTGCCGCAGGACCTACCCGATCCCGCCGTCGTCGCCGCCTTGCGCCGGCTCGGCGTCGAGCGGCTGGTGCTGGCGGCGCACGCCGCCAGCCTGCCCAGCGCCGCGGGGGAGGAGACCGGCCGTGGCAGCGCCTATGCGCGCGGCGGCGGAGAGTTCTTCCGCTTCGCCCGTGAGCTCGGCTTCACCGGCATCCAGCTCGGCCCCCCGGGGCGCACCAGTGGGAACAACCCCTCCCCATACGACGGGACGCTGTTCTCGCGCGACGACGTCGGCGCGGCGCTGGTGCCGCTGGCCGAGGACGAGGGGTGGGCGGGGATCCTGCCGCGCCCGGCCCTGGAGGAGCTGCTGGCGGCGGTGCCGCCCGGCGCCGCCGAGCGGGTGCCCCACGCCCACGTCCAGGCGGCAATCCGCGCCGCGTTGGGCCTCGCCTACGACGGGCTGCGGCAGGCACTGCAGGCCGGGGGAGCCGGCGCCGCCGCCGCCCGCGGGCCGACCACCCGAAGCATCGCCGAGCAGTTGACCGCGTTCGGCCGCGCCCACCGCGCCTGGCTCGCCCCCGACGCCCTCTACCAGGCGCTGGTCGCCGAGCACGGGGACGAGGACTGGCGCCGCTGGGCCGGGCCGACGGCGGAGCTCGACCGCCGGCTGGGATCCCCGGCCGCCGACGAACGCGCGACGGCCCGGCGGCGGCGCGCCGCCCTGCGCCGCCGCCACCGCCAGGTCGTCGCCCGCTACCGCTTCGCTCAGTTCGTCGTCCACCGGCAGCACCGGGGGCTGCAGGCGCTCTGTCGCGAGCTGGGCCTCGAGCTGTTCGGCGATCTGCAGGTGGGGACGTCGCTGCGCGACGAGTGGCGGTTCCGGCAGCTCTTCCTCGCCGGCTACCGAATGGGCGCGCCGCCCAGCCGCACCAACCCGGCAGGGCAGCCGTGGGGCTACCCGCTGCTCGATCCGGCGCTCTACGGCACCGGCGACCGTCCCGGGCCGGCGCTGCGCTTCGTCCTGGCCCGCCTGGACAAGATGTTCGCCGAGCACGACGCGGTACGGGTCGATCACCCCCACGGTCTGGTCTGCCCCTGGGCCTACCGCGCCGGCTCGGCGGACCCGTTGGCGGCGGTGCAGGGCGGCGCGCGGCTGTTCGCCTCCCCCGACCTGCCCGACCACCGCGAGCTCGCCGCCTGGGCCATCCCGCGTCCCGGCCAGCTCGACCGCGGCCAGGAGCGCTGGGCGGACGGCTGGGTGCGGGAGCTCGACGAGGCGCAGGTCGATCGCTACGAGGTGCTGGTCGCCGCCGCCCTGAAGCGGGCGCGGCGCCACGGCCGCGGCGAGCGCGACCTGGTGTGCGAGGTGCTGTCGACGCTGCCCTACCCGTTGCGCCGGGTGCTGGCGCGCCACGGCATGGGGCGCTTCCGGGTGGTGCAGAAGGCGCGCCTCGACGACCCGGCGGACGTCTACCGCAGCGACCGCGCCCGGCCGGCCGACTGGATCATGCTCGGCACCCACGACACGCCGCCGGTGTGGCGCCGGCTCGAGGAGTGGCAGACGAGCGGCGAGGCCGGGCCCTGGGCGGAGTACCTGGCGGCGCGCCTGGCGGCGCCCGGCGGCGAGCGGCAGGCGCTCGAGCGACGGCTGCGCGGCGACCCCGGCCTGCTGGTGCAGGCGCAGCTCGCCGACGCCCTGGCGAGCCCGGCGCGCAACCTGCTGGTCTTCTTCCCCGACCTGTTGGGGATGCGCGAGGTGTACAACCGGCCCGGGGTGGTGAGCGAGGAGAACTGGTCGCTGCGGGTGCCGCCGGACTACCGCCGGGCGTACGCCCTCCGCCGCGCCGCCGGCCGCGCCCTAGACCTGCCGCTGGCCCTGGGGATGGCGCTGCGCTCGCCGCTCTGCGGCGAGCCCGATCCCCAGCTGCTGGCGCGCCTCGATGCGGGGGCCCCGCGAGGCTAGACCAGCCCGTCCACCAGGTACAGGTCGCTGAGCGCGCGGTGCCACCAGTAGGCGTACGAGCCCCCGTCGGGCGTCACCAGCAGGCGGCCGACGTTCATGATCCCCGCCGGGTCCTGCGGGACGATCTCCCGCCACGGCTGGCGGCGGCCGCTGCCCGGGTCGAGGAGGGTGACGGCGCCGTGGTGGGTCCAGTCGTAAAGAGCGCCCACCAGCAGCCCTGCCTCGATCCACGCGAGGAGCAGGTCGCCGCTGCCGAAGCCGGCGATGGCGGCGGGCTCGCCTCCTGCGACGGAGTAGATGCGAGGCCCGTGGGCGCCGTCGGCGAGCGCCACCGCGCTGCCGTCCGGCGCGAGCATCCACGTTGCATACCCTTCGCGCGGCGGGGTGACGGGGCGGGGCGGTGCGCCCGAGAGGTCCTGGACCCAGAGCCGCCAGCCCCGCCCCTCGCGCTCGCCGCCGACGAGGAGCCGGTCCCCGTCGGGGAGCCAGCGAGCGGCGTCGTAGACCATCCCGGGGACCTGGATGCGCCGCGGCTCCCCCGGGCCGGTGGGCAGCAGGTCGAGGTGGGGCGAGGGCAGCGTGGCGGTCAGCGCCAGCACCCACCGCCCGTCGGGCGACAGCGCCGCCGCCCGCCCGGCGCCGAGCCGCACCGACGGCTCGCCGGCGGTGCCGCGCAGGTAGACCGACGAGTCGCGCCCGCCGCCCTGGCCGGTCTCGGTGAGCAGCAGCGTGCGCCCGTCGCGCGACAGGTCGCCGGGGTGAGAGCCGTCGAGCCAGGAGAGATTGCGCTCGCGGCTCTCGCCGGGGGGCAGGGCGGCGATCTCCGAGCGGTCGGAGGTATGGGCGATGAGCAGACGGCCGTCGGCGGCGACGTCGTGCAGGCTGACGTTGCCCGGCAGACGCGCCACCAGCCGCGGGGGGCGCGGCGGCGCGAGGGCGTGGATGGCGCGGAAGACCCGGCGCTCGTCGCCGCCGGTGAACCACACCTCGTCACCCCTCCAGGCGAGGCCGAACAGCTCCAGGAACTCGGGCGAGCGGTGGAGCACCCGGCCGCCCCGGTCGACCACCACCACCGCGCCGCCGAAGGGGTGCGCGATGTCGAACAGGGCGACGCGGTCACCGGCGGGGGCGACGCGCGGGAAGGCCAGCTCGGTGTCCGTGGCCTCGAAGAGGGCGTTGCCGATCGGGTACTCCAGCCGGTCCTTGCCTGCGACCCGGCGCACGATGGCCAGCTCCGTGCCCTCGGGGGACCAGTCGGCGAACCGCACCTCCTCCACCAGCTCGCGCGGCACGCCCCCCGCCAGAGGGACCCGGGCCAGGGTGCCGCTGGCGTACAGCCCCCGGTAGTGCGTGCCGAGCGCCAGGGCGATCTCGGCCGACGCGGAGACGGCAAGAGGAGCCGACGGCGGCAGCTCGAGGGAACGCGACTCCGGGCTCTCCGGCCGCACGGTGTAGGTGCGGCAGATGTCGCCGTCCCACAGCGCCCCGTAGAGCACGGTCTGCTGGTCGGGGGCGAAGCGGGCGCTGCGGATCATGCCGCGACGGAAGGTGAGGCGCTGGAAGGAGGCGTTCGGCGCCGGCGCGCGGCGACCCTCGAGCAGCGCGCCGGCACCCAGGCCGAGCCCCAGCAGGCCGGCGGCGCCGCTGCCCAGGAGCAGGCCGCGGCGCGACAACCGTGCGGGGCGGCCGCCGTCGGAGCCGGAGGCGCCGAGGTCGTCGCCCATGAGGGGGTCGTCCTGCCCGGCCTCTTCGAGCACCAGGCGCAGGTCGCCGGCGTGGCGCAGCCGGCGCCGCCGGTCCTTGCGCAGGCAGCGGCGCAGCAGCACCGCCACCTCCCTCGGAGTCTCGGGCGGCAGGCGCGACCAGTCGGGTTCCCGCTCGAGCACCGCGGCCATGGACTCGGTCGCCGTGCCGCCGGAGAAGGGGCGTGCGGCGGTCAACATCTCGAAGAGCAGACAGCCCAGCGCCCACACGTCCGCCTGTTGGTCCGCCGGCTCCCCCTTGAGCTGCTCGGGGGCCATGTAGGCCGGGGTGCCGACGATCGCGGCTGCGGCGGTCAAATCCGCCGTCCAGGTGGCGAGCTGCTGCATCCCCTCGGCGCGGTCGCCGAGCGGCCGGGCGAGGCCGAAGTCCATCACCTTGACGGTGTCGGCGGGAGTGATCATGACGTTGGCGGGCTTGAGGTCGCGGTGCACGATCCCCTTGTCGTGCGCCTCTTCGACCGCGGCGGCGACGGCGGCGCCCCACGCCAGCGCCTGCGCCACCGGCAGCGGCCCGCGCGCCAGCCGTGCCGCCAAGGTCTCTCCCGGCACCAGCTCCATGACGATGAAGTGCCGTTCGCCCTCGGCTCCGAGCTCGAAGACGCGACACACCGCCGGATGCTCGAGCGCGGCGGCGGCCCGCGCCTCGCGCAGCAGGCGATGGCGGGTCGTCGGGTCCTCGAGCAGGGCCGCTGTCGGCAGCTTGAGCGCCACCCGCCGGTCGAGCCTCTCGTCGTGGGCGAGCCACACCTCGCCCATGCCCCCGGCGCCCAGCCGCTCGAGGATCCGGTAGTGCAAGAGCGTCATGCCGGGGCGCAGCGGCCCCCCGGGGCCCCCAGCGCCGGCCTCGCTCACCGCTGCCACCTCGGCGCCGCGAGGCCCGGGGCGGGGCCGGCCGCTCCCGGCGGCTGGCCCAGGGCGGCCGCGCACCGCCGTCGCCATGCCTGGCGGGCGCCGCGGCGCGCGGCGAGGATGCGGCGAGCGTCTCCGGCTGCCATCTGCTGGTTCCGCAGTTCGCGGCATCATGGTACCCCGTCCGGCTGCCGTACCGCACCGGCGGCGGATAGGATCGGGGGCCGATGCCACCCGCCGCCGTCCGCCGCCGTGCGCTCGCCATCCGCGCCGCCTGTGGTGCCACCCGCGCCGCCGCTCTCGCCCTGGCCGGCCTCCTGCTGCTCGCCTCGGCCGCGGGCGCCGCCGCCGACCCCCTCCAGCCGCCGGGCACCGGCGGGATCGCCGCCGTCGACCGCGCCCTGCTGCGACTCGGCGAGCATCGTCGCCTGCTCGTCGTCGGCGCCCACCCCGACGACGAGGACACCACCCTGCTCGCCCTGGTCTCCCTCGGCCAGGGGGGCGAGGCGGCCTACCTGTCGCTGACCCGCGGCGAGGGCGGACAGAACCTGATCGGCGAGGAGCTGGGCGAGGGGCTGGGGGTGCTGCGCACCGAGGAGCTGCTGGCGGCGCGTCGCGTCGACCGGGCGCGGCAGTTCTTCACCCGCGCCTACGACTTCGGCTACACTCGCTCGCTGGCCGAGACGCTGCGCCTGTGGCCGCGCCAGGAGCTGCTCGAGGACGCGGTGCGGGTGATCCGCCGCTTCCGGCCGCAGGTGGTGGTCAGCGTCTTCCCCGCCGACGAGCGGGGCGGGCATGGGCAGCACCAGGCGGCCGGGGTGATCGCCGAAGAGGCGTTCGCCGCCGCCGGCGACCCCCAGGCGCTGCCGCAGCTCGCCGCCGAGGGGCTGCTCCCCTGGCAGCCACAGCGCTTCTACCGCGAGGCGTGGTGGGACCCCGAGACGGCGACGCTGACCCTGGAGGCGGGGCATATCGACCCCCTCACCGGCCGCTCCTTCGCGCAGCTCGCCATGGAGAGCCGCAGCCAGCACCGGTCACAGAGCATGGGTCGGCTCCAGGAGCCGGGGCCGCGGCCGGTGCGGTTGACCCTCGTGGAGCTCGGCGGCGCGGGTGGCGGCGCGGCAGACGGCGGCGCCGCGGCGGCGGGCGAGGGCGAGGAGGAGGGTGCGCTGTTCGCGGGCATCGGCACCGAGCTGGCGGCCATCGCCGCGCTGCTTGCCGAGAGCGCCGAGCGGGAGGCGCTGGCGGAGCGGCTGGAGGGGGTCGCCGCCCACGCCGCCGCGGCGCGCGCCGAGCTGGCGCCGGCGCGACTGGCCGAGGCGGCGCCGGCGTTGGCCGCCATCCTCGCCGAGCTGCGCCTCGCGCGGCAGGGCCTCGCCGGCTCGCAAGCGACCGGCGCCTCGCACGCCGACGCCCTGGTCGCCGAGAAGGAGGCGATCGCCGCCGAGGCGCTGGCGGCGGCCGCCGGGGTGGTGCTCGACGCCACCAGCGAGCAGGCGGCGGTGGTGCCCGGCGACGTCCTGCCGGTGACGGTGCGGCTGTGGAACGCCGGCCCCTACACGCTGCGCCCGGCGCCGGCGCCGCTGACGCTGCGCAGCCCGGCGGGGTGGGGCGAGTCGCTGACGCTGCCGCTGCACGATGCCGCGGCGGCTCCCGGCGCGGCGGCGCCGGGTGAAGTCGCCCCGGGGGCGCTGGTCGAGCGCCAGGTGGAGGTGGCGGTGGACCCGGCGGCGGAGCCCACCGTGCCCTACTACCTTCGCCGGCCGCGCCGCGGCGCGATGTACGACCTCGACGCGGTGCCCGCCGAGCTGCGCGGGCTGCCCGACGACCCGCCGCCGCTGGTCGCCGCGCTCGCCCTCGAGCTGCTGCTCCCCGGCGCGGCTGGCGACGCGGCGGTCCCCCTGACCCTGGAGCGCCCGGTGGTGCAGCGGGTCAGCGACCTGGCGGTGGGCGAGGTGCGGCGCCCGCTGCGCGCGGTGCCGCGGCTCGAGGTGGCGGTCACGCCCGGGCTGCTGCTGTGGCCGCTGCCGGCGGAGGGGGCGCGCGTGCTGGCGGTCGAGCTGACGGCGCACGGCGACGCGCCGATCGTCGGCGAGCTGCGGGTCGAGCCGCCGCCGGGATGGCCCCGCCCGCGCCCCCTGCCGTTCACCCTCGACCCGCAACGGCGCAGGGCCACCGTCGAGGTGGCGCTGGCGGCGCCCGAAGGGCTCGCCACCGGTCGCTACCCGGTCGAGGTCGTCGCCGTCACCTCCGACGGCGCCGGTTACGACCTGGCGCTGCCGCTGGTCGACTACCCGCACGTGCGGCCGCGGCCGCTGCCGCGGCCGGCGCAGGTGCAGGTTTCGGCCTTCCCTCTCGAGCTGCCGGACCTCGAACGGGTGGGGTACGTGCGCGGCGCCGCCGACGAGGTCCCCGAGGCGCTGGCGGCGGTGGGCGTGCCGGTGGAGCTGCTGCGCGTCGCCGACCTGCCGGCCGTCGACCTGTCCGCCTACGACGCGGTGGTGCTCGGCAGCCGCGTCCACGACGCCTTCCCCGAGCTCGGCGCCGCCCATTCGGCGCTGCTCGACTACGTGCGCGGCGGCGGCCTGCTGCTGGTGCAGTTCCAGCGCTGGGAGTACTTCCAGCAGGGCCTGCCGCCGCTGCCCATGACGATGGCGCGGCGGGGCGCCGGACGCACCACCGACGAGACGGTGCCGGTGCTGGTGCTCGAGCCGGACCACCCGGTCTTCCGCCACCCCAACCCGATCGGCGCCGCCGACTGGCAGGGATGGGTGCAGGAGCGCGGGCTCTACTACCCGCAGAGCTGGGACCCGGCCTACTCGCCGCTGCTCGCCATGGCCGACCCGGGGGAGGACGCCGAGCGCGGCGCGTTGCTGGTGGCGCCGGTGGGCGAGGGCACCTACGTCTACACCGGCCTGGCCTTCTTCCGCCAGCTGCCGGCCGGCGTTCCTGGCGCCTTTCGCCTGTTCGCCAACCTCCTGGCGCTGGCCGAGGGGGGGTCGTGAAGGCCGCCGCGGGCCGGCGCGGAGGCCGGCCCCTACGCCCCGGGGCCGGCGCGCCGTGCGCGAGCGGTCGTAGGGGCGGGGCTCTGCCCCCGCCCGCCGCGGGCCGGCGCGGAGGCCGGCCCCTACGCCGGCTCTCCCTGCTCCTGCCGCTGCTCCTGCTCCCCCTCCTGCTCGGCTGCGGCGGCGACGGCCGCACGCCGCTGGTGCTCTACTCGCCGCACGGTCGCGACCTGCTGTCGCTGTTCGAGGCGGAGTTCGAGAAGGCCGAGCCCGGGGTGGACGTGCGCTGGCTCGACATGGGCTCGCAGGAGGTCTACGACCGGGTGCGCTCGGAGGCCGCCAACCCGCAGGCCGATGTCTGGTTCGGCGGCCCCGCCTCGATCTTCGACCGCGGCGTCGAGGAGGGCCTGCTGGCCGCCTTCCGGCCCGCCTGGGCGGAGGCCGTGCCGGAGCGCTTCCGCCACCCCGAGGACCGCTACTTCGGCCTCTTCCTCGCCCTGCCCATCCTGGTCTACAACAGCACCGCGGTGCCGGCGGCGGAGGCGCCCGCCGACTGGGACGACCTCCTCGACCCGCGGTGGCAGGGCCGGGTGGTGATCCGCGACCCGCTGGCCTCCGGCACCATGCGCACCATGTTCGGCATGGTGCTGGCGCGCTCGGTGGAGCGCACCGGCAGCCCCGACGCCGGGTTCGACTGGCTGCGGCGGCTGGACGCGCAGACCAAGGAGTACGTGCAGAACCCGGCCCTGCTGTTCACCAAGCTCACCCGCCAGGAGGGGCTGGTGAGCATCTGGGAGCTGACCGACATCCTGCTGTTGCAGCGGCAGGGGTCGCCCCTCGAGTACCGCTTCGCGAGCAGCGGCACGCCGGTGATCGAGGACTCCATCGGGCTGGTGGCGAGGGCCCCCCACGCCGCCGCCGCCCGCGCCTTCATCGAGTGGGTCGGCACCCCGGAAGCGCAGCGGCTGGCGGCCGAGCGGCTGTTCCGGGTGCCGGCGCGGGCCGACCTCCCCGCCGCGGAGCTGCCCGAGTGGGCGCAGCGGGTCCTGGCGGAGATGGAGCCCGCCGACTTCGATCGCCAACTGCTGGCTCGGCACGGCGGCGAGTGGATGGAGCGCTGGGACCGCGAGGTTCGGGGGCAGGGCGGGGATTGAGCGCCCTCGCCCCCGAGCGCGGCCAGCCGGCGGCCGACCGGCCGTTCCTGCGCGTCGCCGGCGTGCACAAGGCCTTCGACGGCACGGTGGTGCTCGACGGGGTGTCGTTCACGGTGCGGGAAGGGGAGGTGCTGGCGCTGCTCGGGCCGTCGGGCTCGGGCAAGACCACGCTGCTGCGCCTGCTCGCGGGCTTCGCCGTTCCGGACGCCGGCTCGCTGGAGGTGGCGGGGCGGGAGGTGGGGCACCTGCCGCCGGCGCGGCGCGGCTTCGGCATGGTCTTCCAGCACTACGCGCTGTTCCCCCATCTCGACGTCGGCGCCAACGTCGCCTTCGGCCTGCGCGCACGGGGGGTGGGCGCGGAGGAGGCGGCGCGGCGGGTGGCGGAGGTGCTGGCGCTGGTCGACCTGGCGGGCTTCGAGCGGCGCGCCGTCGGCGAGCTCTCCGGCGGCCAGCAGCAGCGGGTGGCGGTGGCGCGGGCGCTGGCCCCCGAGCCGCGCCTGCTGCTGCTCGACGAGCCGCTCTCCAATCTCGACCCGGCGCTGCGCGAGCGCACCCGCCGCGGGCTCAAGGAGCTGGTGCTCCGGCTCGGCATCACCACCATCCTGGTGACGCACGAGCAGCAGGAGGCGTTCGACCTCGGCAACCGCATCGCCGTGCTCTACCGCGGCCGGCTGGAGCAGGTGGGCACCGCCGAGGAGCTGTACGAGCGCCCGGCCACCCGATTCGTCGCCGGGTTCGTGGGTCGCGCCAACCTGCTGCCGGGCCGCTGGCAGGGCGACGCGAGGGAGGTGGTGCTGTCGGCCGCGCCGGATCTCGCCTGGCCCGGGGAGGCCGTGGGGGCGCTGAGCCCCGGGCAGGAGGTGGAGCTGATGCTGCGGCCCGAAGGACTGGAGCTGGTGCCGCCGGCGACGCCGGGCACCGTCGACGGCGCGGTCCGCGACCGGCTCTACGGGGGCGCGACCAGCCTCTTCCGGGTGGCCGCGGCGGGCTTCGAGGTGGAGGTCGCGGCGCCCTCCGCGGCGGCGGTGCCGGGGGACCGCGTGGCGGTGCGGCCTCGCGCCGCGACCCGCGGACGGGTGTTCCCACGCGCCGCGAGCGGCGGCGAGGCCGCCGATGGCTGAGCGCCGCCGCGCCCGCCTGACCGCACCGCTGCTCGCCGTGGCGCTCGCCTGGTTGGTGGGCTACCCGCTGCTGCTCGTCGTGCTGGAGGCGCTGCGGCCGGCCGGGGAGTGGTCGCTGGGGGCCTTCGCCCGCTTCGCCGCCCGCCGCGACGAGTGGCAGGCGCTGTGGCGCACGGTGTGGATCTCGCTGGCCTCGGTGGCCGCCGCCGGGGCGGTCGGTACGCCCCTCGGGTTCCTCTTCGCCCGCAGCCGCTTCCCGGGGCGCCGGGCGCTGACCGCGCTGCTCACCCTGCCGGTCGCCCTCCCACCGCTGGTCGGAGTCATCGCCTTCCTCTTCCTCTACGGCGAGAGCGGCCTGCTGGCACGGCTGCTGATGGATGCCCTGGGGCTGGCGGCGGCGCCCTGGGAGCTGCGCGGCGCCTGGGCGATCCTGCTGGTGCACGCCTATTCGATGTACGTCTACTTCTTCCTCTTCGTGCGCGCCGCGCTGCTGCGCGCCGACCCCAGCATGGAGGAAGCGGCGGCGTCGCTCGGCGCCGGCCGGCTGCGCACCTTCTTCGCGGTGACGCTGCCGGCGCTGCGCCCGGCGCTGACCGCCGCTTCGCTGCTCGCCTTCCTCACCTCCATCGCCTCGTTCTCGGCGCCCTACATCTTCGGCGGCAACTTCCGGGTGATGACCACCCAGATCGTCGCCTCCAAGCTCAACGGCAACCTGCCGCAGGCGATGGCCGAGTCGGTGGTGCTGGCGCTGCTGGCACTGCTGGCGCTCGCCGCCAGCCAGCCGCTGCAGGGGCGCGCCCGGCTCGCCTCCGTGGCCCACGGTGTGACGCCGCAGCGCGCGCCACGGCTGCGCGGGTGGCGGCAGGGGGCGGTCACCGCTGCCGCCTGGGCGCTGGCGGCGCTGCTGTTGCTCCCCCACGCCACGCTGCTGCTGCTGTCGCTGGTGCCGTGGGGTACGTGGACGATCGAGGCACTGCCGCCGGTGCTCGACTTTTCCAACTACCGGCGGCTGGTCGCCGAGCCGGAGGCGCTACGGCCGGTGCTCAACTCGCTCTGGATGGCGGGCCTGGCCAGCGCTCTCGCCCTCGCCCTCGGGTTCGCCGCCGCCCGCGCCGCGGCGCTGCGCGGCGGCCGGCTCGGGCGGCTGCTGGAGGGCCTGGTGGCGCTGCCCTGGGCGGTGCCGGGGACGGTGTTCGCCATCGCCCTGGCGGTCGCTTTCAGCGTCGACGCCCCGGCCCTGGGGCGGGTGCTGCTGGTCGGCACCCCGTGGCTGCTGCCGCTGGCCTACCTGCTGCGCGCTCTGCCGCTCACCGGCCGCGCGGCGGTGGCCGGGATGCGCCAGCTCGACCCCGCCCTCGAGGAGGCCGCGGCATCCCTGGGGGCGGGACGGCTGCGCACCCTCGGCCGGGTGGTGCTGCCCCTGCTCTGGCCGGTGCTGGCGGCGGGCCTGTCGGTGGCCTTCGTCACCGCGCTCGGGGACTTCGTCACCTCGATCCTGCTCTACACCTACGACAACCGCCCGATCGCCATCGAGATCCTCTCCAACCTGCGGCTGCAGGAGACCGGTCTGGCCGCCGCCTACGGCGTGCTGCTGATGGTGCTGTCGGCGGCGGCGCTGCTGGCGTGGGGGGAGGGGCGCGAGGTGAGGTCGTGACCGGGCGCGCCGCGCTGGGGCGGATCGCCGTGCTGATGGGCGCCGTGTTCATCGACATGATGGGGTACCTGATGGTGCTCCCGCTGCTCCCCTTCTACGCCGAGCACATGGGGGCCGACCCGTTCATGATCGGCGTCCTGGTGGCCGGCTTCGCCTTCGCCCAGTTGAGCACGGCGCCGCTGTGGGGGCGAGCTTCCGACCGCTTCGGCCGGCGGCCGGTGATCCTCGCCGGGTTGACCACCTCGGCGGTGGCCTACCTGCTGTTCGGCCTGGCGCAGTCGGTGTGGGTGTTGATGCTGTCGCGGCTGGTGCAGGGGGCGGGGGGCGGCATCAACGGCGTCATCCAGGCCTACGTCGCCGACGCGGTGCCGGGCGACGACCGCGCCAAGGCGCTCGGTTGGCTGACCGCCGCCACCAGCGCCGGGGTGATGGTGGGGCCGCTGCTCGGCTCGCTGGCCACCCGCCTGTCGGCTGAGGCGCCGGGGCTGGTGGCCGCCGCGCTGTGCCTGCTCAACGTCGGCTTCGCCTGGCGGCTGCTGCCCGAACCGGCCGCCGGCGAGGAGGCCGCCGGGCCGCGACAGCCGCTGCGCCAGGCGCTGGTCGAGGTGTTCCGCCGTCCCGGGACGCCGGCGCACCTGATGATCTGGGTGTACAGCGCCGGGATGATGGCGTTCATGGCGATGAACGGCGTCTTCGCCCTCTACCTCGAGCGGGTCTTCGCGGTCACCGAGAAGACCATCGGCTACTTCTACTTCTACGTCGGCGGCGTCTCGCTGCTGATGCGCGCCGTGGTGCTCGGGCCGCTGCTGTCGCGCTTCGGTGAGGTGCGGGTGCTGCGCATGGGGGCGCTGGCGCTGGGCATCGGCATGGCGGTGCTGCCGCTGCCGGCGACCTTGCCGGCGATGGCGGCGGCCATCGCCCTGGTGCCGATCGGCACCTCGCTGCTGTTCCCCGCCACCACCTCGCAAGTGTCGCGCCACGCCCTGCGCGGCCACGTCGGCCAGACGCTGGGAGTGCAGCAGACCCTCGGCGGGGTGGCGCGCATGCTGGGGCCGATCTGGGCCGGCGCCGCCTTCCAGCACCTCGGCTGGTCGTGGCCCTTCTGGCTCGCCGCCGCGCTGATGGCGGTCGCCTACCTGATCGCCGTCGCCCTGGTGCGCTGGCAGCCGACGTCCTCCACCGTAGCGATCGAGGAGCGGGGAGGGACGCCATGAGGGGGCCGGCAGCCGCGCCCGGAATGCCCGGGCCGCCCCCGCCGTTGTATCCTGCGCGCCGCCCGAGTCGTTTGACAGCCCCCGGGCCGTATGCCAAGCTGTTCGGGCGCTGCCGGTGACGGCGGCGAGGTGCCGACGCGGGGTGGAGCAGTCCGGTAGCTCGTTGGGCTCATAACCCAAAGGTCGCAGGTTCAAATCCTGCCCCCGCAACCAATCGCAGGCCCCGGGGCGACCCGGGGCCTTCGTCCATCGTGGCTCCCGCCGTTGTATCCTTTTCCCGATGTTCGCCATCGAGGAGCTGCTGGCGCGCGAGATCCTCGACTCGCGGGGCAACCCCACCATCGAGGTCGACTGCGTGCTGGAGGGGGGCGCCGCCGGCCGCGCGGCGGTGCCGTCGGGCGCCTCGACCGGCAGCCGCGAGGCGCTCGAGCTGCGCGACGGCGACGGCCGCTACCGGGGCAAGGGGGTGCGCGGGCCGGTAGGCCACGTCCACGACGAGATCGCCCGCGAGCTGCTGGGGATGGACGCCCGCGACCAGGCGCTCGTCGACCGTACCCTGATCGAGCTCGACGGCACGCCCAACAAGAGCCGGCTCGGCGCCAACGCCATCCTCGGGGCGTCGCTGGCCGTCGCCCACGCCGCCGCCGAGGCGTCGGGGCTGCCGCTCTACGCCTACCTCGGCGGCCCCGGCGCCACCGTGCTGCCGGTGCCGCAGCTCAACGTGCTCAACGGCGGCGCCCACGCCGACAACTCGGTGGACATCCAGGAGTTCATGCTGGTGCCGGTGGGGTTTGGCTCCTTCTCGGAGGCGCTGCGCGCCGGCGCCGAGACCTACCAGGTGCTCAAGGGGGTGCTCAAGAAGCGCGGTCTGTCGACCGGCGTCGGCGACGAGGGCGGCTTCGCCCCCGACCTGGCCAGCAACCAGCAGGCCCTCGACCTGCTGCTCGAGGCGATCGAACAGGCGGGGTACGAGCCGGGGGGGCAGATCGCCCTCGCCCTCGACGTGGCGGCGAGCGAGCTGGTGGAAGGCGACAGCGGCGACGAGAGCGTGCGCTACGCGCTGGCCGGCGAGGGGCGCAGCGGCCTCGCCGCCGGCGAGCTGGTCGAGCTGTACGGGCAGTGGCTCGAGCGCTATCCGTTGGTCTCCATCGAGGACGGGCTGGCGGAGCAGGACTGGGCGGGGTGGAAGGTGCTGACCGAGCAGCTCGGCGCCCGCGTGCAGCTGGTCGGCGACGACGTCTTCGTCACCAACCCCGAGATCCTCGCCCGCGGCATCGAGCAGGGGGTGGCCAACGCCCTGCTGGTCAAGCTCAATCAGATCGGCACCCTGAGCGAGACGCTCGACGCGGTGGAGACCGCCAAGACCCACGGCTACGCCCACGTCATCTCGCACCGCTCCGGCGAGACCGAGGACACCACCATCGCCGACCTGGCGGTCGCCACCCGCGCCGGCCAGATCAAGACCGGCGCTCCCTGCCGCAGCGACCGGGTAGCGAAGTACAATCGGCTGCTGCGTATCGAGGAGGAGCTGGGGGCGGCGGGCCGCTACCCGGGGCGGCGCGCCCTGGCGCGCCGGGGCTGATGGACGAGCCGGCGCCCCCCCGTCGCAGCCGCTTCCCGGTGCTCGTCGCGCTCGGCGTCGCGGTCGCCCTGATGGTGCTCGCGGTGGCCGCCCTCAACGCCTGGCGCGACCTGTCGCTGCAGCGCCAACGGGAGGCGCGGCTCGAGGCGCGGATCGCCGCCGGCGAGGCGCGCGTGGAAGCGCTGCGCCACCGCGTGCGGCGGCTGCGCGACGACCCGGCGACGCTCGAGAGCCTGGCGCGCGGCGAGCTCGGGCTGGTGCGCGCCGAGGACGTGGTCTACGTCTTTCCCGAGCCGGCCGCGCCGCAGCCGGCTACGCCGGCGGCTGGCCCATCCGCGCCGCCTTGAGCCGGTCGCCGCGGGCGAGCGTCAGCTTGAGCACCGGCGGCGTCACCAGGGTGGTGAGGATGACCATGATCACCACCGCCGAGAAGATGGCGCCGCTCACCACCCGCTCGCCGTGCAGCACCAGCTGCGCGCCGATGCCGGCGAAGATCAGCCCCACCTCGCCGCGCGGCACCATGCCCACCGCCACCGAGATGCGGTCCAGCCCGCGCTCCACCACCCCGCCGGCACAGATCATCTTGCCGATGACGGCCGCCACCGTCAGCAGCGCCGCGAACCCCAACACCTCCACCTCGCCGAAGGTGGAGAGGTCGACCTCGATCCCCATGCGCACGAAGAAGATCGGCACCAGGATGGCGGCGATCGGATGCAGCAGCTCCTCGAGCGTGTGCTCGCCGCGGTCGAGGAAGTCCTTGTAGTGGACCTCCTCGAGGATCAGGCCGGCGGCGAAGGCGCCGACGATGGTGGCCAGCCCGATGACGCTCGCCAGGTAGGAGAGGAGGAAGCAGAAGACGAGGCTGGCGGCGAGCAGCATCCCCTGCACCCGCAGGTGTGAGGCGAGGCGGAACATGCGCGGCGACAGCCAGGTGCCGATGGCCAGCGCGCCGACCAGGAACAGCGCCGCCTTGCCGATGATCGCCAGCACGCTGGCGGTGTCGAGCGTGGTGCCCTGATTGGCGGCCTGAATGGTGCCGGTGACCACCGCCAGGATCACCAGGCCGAGCACGTCGTCGATCACCGCCGCGCCGAGGATGATCTTGGACTCCCGCGCCTGCAGCTTGCCGAGATCGGCCAGCACCCGGGCGGTGATGCCGACGCTGGTGGCGCACAGCGTGGCGCCGATGAAGACGTGCACCAGCGTCTCCTCGGCGGGCAGCAACCAGGCCGATACGCCCCAGCCGAGGAAGAACGGAGCGACGATGCCGAGCATCGCCACCAGCAGGCTCGACAGCCCCACCGACATCATCTCGTGGACGTTGGACTCGAGGCCGACCTGGAACAGCAGCAGGACGACGCCGATCTCGGCGAGGATCATGATGCCGAAGTCGTCGGCGAGGAACTCGAGCCCGGTGTAGCCGAGCAGCACCAGGTTGCCGAGGATCACCCCGACGACGAGCTCGCCGAGCACCGACGGCTGGTGCACCCGCTCCGCCGCCCAGCCGCCGAGCTTGGCGCCGGCGAGGATGATCACCAGCCCGAGCAGCACCGGCGCCACCGGGCTGTGGTGCCCGGGGGCCGCCGCCTCGGCGTGCCCCTCGACAGGCGCGGCGGCGCCCTCGGCGGCGGCCGGCGCCTCGCCGGTGGCTGGGGCCTCGGCCGGCTGGCCGGACAGCGGCAGGATCGCCGCCAGCAGCAGCAGGGCCAGCAGGGCCTTCTTCATCGCGCCAGCGTCCCTCCCATCGAAGCGCGGCCGATGCTAGCACCGCGTCCGCCGCCGCGGCTTGGGGCTATCCTTCCTCCATGACGGGCGTGTGGGCCGACCTCGGCCGGGCGCTACGCACCAGTGCGCCCTACCGCCGGCTGCGCGAGCAGCTGGGGGAGGCGGTGCGCCTGCCGCTGCCGGCGGCCGCCTGGGTGGCAGGCCTGCTGGCCGAGGACCTCGGGAGGCGGCAGCTGGTGGTGGTGCCACACGAGGCGGATGCCCTCGCCTGGGTGGAGATGGCGACCCTGCTCGCCGGGCCGGGCCGCGCCGTGTACCTGCCGGCGCCGGCCCTGACCCCCTACCAGGAAGGGGCCGCGTCGCTGCACGTGCGGGCCCAGGAGGTGGTGGCGCTGGCGCGGCTGCTGCCGGGAGCCGGCGAGACCGAGGCGGTGGTGGCGACGCCGCGCTCGCTCTTCCAGCGCCTGCCTACGCCCGCGTCGCTGCGCGGCCGGATCGTCGAGGTGCGGGCGGGGGAGGAGTGGCCGCGCGAGCTGCTGGTCGAGCACCTCGTCGCGTCGGGGTACCTGCGCGTCGACCTGGTGGCCCACGTCGCCGAGCTGTCGGTACGCGGCGGCGTGGTCGACGTCTTCCCCCCGGGGGCGGATTGGCCGCTGCGCCTCGACTTCTTCGGCGACACGGTCGAGAGCGTGCGCCGCTTCGACCCCCTTTCCCAGCGCTCGGCGGAGGCGGTGGCCGCAGTGCAACTGCTCCCCCTGACTCTCTTCCCGGCCGGGCGCGAGGCGCGACAGAGCCTGGCCGAGGCGCTGTCGCGACGCCTGGGCGACGCCGCTGGCCTCGAGGCCCTGGAGCGGGTTCGTGGCCTCGCCCGCGGCGAGACCTTCACCGGCTGGGAGGCGCTGCTGCCGCTGGCGGCCGAGGAGACCGTGGGAGTGGCCGACCTGCTGCCCGGCGCCCTCGCGGTGGCCGTCGATCCGCCCACCCTGCTCGAGGAGGCGCGCCATTACGCCGAGCGGGTGGGGCAGGACTTCCAGGCGCGCCTCGAGCACGGCGACGTGACGGCGTCTCCCGCCGAGCTGCTGCAGCCGCTGCCAAGGGTGGAGTCGCTGATCGCCGGCGCCGAGCTGCGCATCGCCGCGCCGAGCGTCGCCGCCGCCGCCGCGGTCGACTTCGCCGCCACCTCGACGGACGTGTTGCACGGCCAGCTGCCGCGGCTGCGGCGGGAGGTGGACGCCGCCCGGCTGCGCGGCGAGCGGTTCCTGCTGGTGGTCGAGCCCGAGCACCGCGAGCGCGCCGAGGAGCTGCTGGTAGGGCGCGAGGTGCCGCTCGGGCCGGGCGGCGCCGAGCTGCTCGAGGGCGAGCTCACCCGCGGCTTCCGCCTTCCCGCTGCCGGCGTCACCGTCTACGGCGAGCCGCAGCTGGTGCCGCGCCGCGCGACACCGCAGCGCCGCCGCCCCGGCACCCGCTACGGCCCCTTCATCTCCAGTCTCCGCGACCTCAAGCTCGGCGACTACGTGGTGCATAGCGATCACGGCATCGGTCAGTTCGTCGGCTTGCGGACGGTGGGGGGGGGCGAGAGCGAAGGCGGCACCCCGCCCAGCACCGTGCGGCAGGCGGCGCCGGTGGATGGATTCGCGGTCGAGGTCATGGAGATCGCCTACGCCGGCGACCGCACGCTGCTGCTGCCGCTGTCGCGCATCGAGCAGGTGCAGAAGTACAGCGGCATCGAGGGGGTCGCGCCGCGCCTCGACCAGCTGGGGGGCAGCTCGTGGAACCGCACCCGGGCGCGGGTCGGCAAGAGCCTGCGCCAACTGGCCGTGAACCTGCTCGAGCTCTACGCCGAACGGCAGCTGGCCCAGGCCCCGGCCATGGGTGGTAGCAGCGACCTCGAGGCGCAGTTCGCGGCCGCCTTCGCCTTCGACGAGACCGAAGACCAGCTGGAGGCGATCGCCGCCATCGCCGAGGACCTGCGGCGCGAGCGGCCGATGGACCGGCTGCTGTGCGGCGACGTCGGTTTCGGCAAGACCGAGGTGGCGATGCGGGCCGCCTTCACGGCGGTGGAGGGCGGCTACCAGGTGGCGGTGCTCGCCCCTACTACCATCCTCGCCGACCAGCACCTCGGCACCTTCCGCCGCCGCTTCGCCGGCTTCCCGGTGGAGATCGACATGATCTCCCGCTTCCGCACCCCGCAGGAGATCCGCGACGTCAAGCGGCGCGCCGCGGCCGGCAAGATCGACATCCTGATCGGCACCCATCGCCTGCTGTCCGCCGACGTCTCGCTGCCCCGTCTGGCGCTGCTGGTCATCGACGAGGAGCAGCGCTTCGGGGTGGCGCAGAAGGAGAAGCTGCGCGACCTCAAGAAATCGCTGCACGTGCTGGCGATGTCGGCGACGCCGGTGCCGCGGACGCTGCAGATGTCGCTGGCCGGGGTGCGCGACCTCTCGGTCATCGAGACCCCGCCCCGCGACCGCATGGCGGTGGAGACGGCGGTCCTGCCCGCCACCGGCGAGGTGGTGCGCGAGGCGATCGAGTACGAGCTGGAGCGCGGCGGCCAGGTGTACTACGTCTACAACCGGGTCGAGGACATCGAGCGGGTGGCGGCGTGGCTGCAGGAGCTGGTGCCGGGCATGCGCGTGACGGTCGGGCACGGGCAGATGGACGAGCAGGAGCTGGCGCGGCGGATGCACGCCTTCACCGCCGGCGACTACGACCTGCTGCTCGCCACCACCATCATCGAGAACGGCATCCACATCCCGCGGGTCAACACCATGCTGGTGCATCGCGCCGAGCGCTTCGGTCTCGCCCAGCTCTACCAGCTGCGGGGCCGCGTCGGGCGCGCCGCCGAGCTCGCCTACTGCTATCTGCTGGTGCCGGCCGACCGCGTCCTCAGTCAGGACGCCCGCAAGCGCCTCGACGCGCTGCGCGACTTCTCCGAGCTCGGGGCCGGCTTCCGCATCGCCGCGCGCGACCTCGAGATCCGCGGCGCCGGCAACCTGCTGGGGGCCGAGCAGAGCGGCCACATCGTGGCGCTGGGGATCGAGACCTACATGAAGATGCTGGAGGAGGCGATCCGCGAGCTGCGGGGCGAGGCGGTGGAGGAGGCGCCGTCGACGACGCTCGACCTGCCGGTGGCGATGGCCATCCCGGTGGAGTACATCGACAACCCCAACCTGCGGATGGAGGTCTACCGGCGCATCGCCGCGGCCGACGGCGACCGCGACGAGCTGCTGGCCGAGCTGCGCGACCGCTTCGGCCCGCCGCCCCAGGCGGTGTACCAGCTGCTCGAGGTGGCGCACGTCAAGCGGCTGGCCGAGGCGTTGCGGGTGCAGTCGCTCACCTGGCAGGGCGGCGAGCTGGCGCTGCGGCTGCGCCGCGACAGCCGCATCGAGCCCGAGCGGCTGGTGGAGCTGGTCGCCGAGCACCCCGCGGCGTCGTTCTCGCCCGCCGGCGTCCTGAGCCTGCGCCCGGAGCCGGGCACCAGTCTCCTCGACCTGGCGCGGAACACCCTGGAGCGGCTGGCGTCGTGAGACCGACCCTCCTCCTCCCCCTCCTCCTCGCCGCCTGCACGGGCGGGTCCGGCGTGCCGTTGGAGGTGGTCGCGGAGGTGAACGGCCAGGCGATCACCGAAGCGCAGCTCGCCGCCTACCTCGAACGGCACGTCGGCGATGCCGGCGGCGCCCTCGACAGCAGCGTGTTGTCGTCGCTGTTGGACCAGTTGCTGACCGAGGAGCTGCTGCGGCGCCACGCCGTCGCGCGCGGAGTGGTGGCGGCGGCTGCGACGCGACGCCAGGCGGTCGAGGCGCTGCTGGCGCCGCTGGCGGAGGAGCCGGTGCCCGCGCACGAGGTGGCCGAGTACTACCGGTGGCACCGGCGGCAGCTCGCCCTCCCCGAGCGCTTGCGGCTGCGCCACATCCTGGTTGCCGATGCCTCGACCGCCGAGCGCAGCCGCCAGGAGATCCTCGGCGGCCGCCCGTTCGCCGAGGTGGCCCGGGAGGTGTCGCTCGACCCCAGCGCGCCGCGCGGCGGCGACCAGGGGGAGCTCGCCGTCGACGACCTGCCGTCGCCCTTCGCCGAGCCCGTCGCCGCCTTGGCGCCGGGGGAGGTGAGCGAGGTGGTCCGCGCCTCGGACGGCTATCACCTGTTCCTGGTCGAGGAGCGGCTGGCGCCGGCCCACCCCTCCCTGGACGAGGCCGCCCCGCGGATCGAGGAGCGGCTGCGCGGTGAGCGGGCCGACCGCCGGGTGGAGGAGCTGATCGCCAGCGCCGAGGCCCGCTACAATGTCGCGGTGCACGCCGACAACCTCCCCTTCCAATACCAGGGACGCTACGCCCATGACACCCGACGCTGAGCGCCACGGCACCTCCTGGCGGCGGCTGCTGCCGTCACTCTGCCTCGTCCTGATCGGCCTCGCGGCGCCGGCGCAGCTGGCGGCGGACGTGGTCAACCGCATCGTGTTGCGGATCAACGCCCGGATCGCCACGCTGATCGACTTCGAGCAAGCCCTGGCGGACCGGCGCCAGGCGATCCTGCAGTCCCCCGATCTCGAGCCCGGCCGCCGGCAGGAGCTGTTGGCGGAGGCCGGACGGCGGGTATTCGCCGATCTCTACGAGGAGCTGCTGCTGCTGTCGCGCGCCGACCAGCTGGGGATCCGGGTGAGCGACGCCGACGTGGCCGAGGCGATGTCGCGCACCAAGCAGCGAATGGGCATCGAGACCGACGAGCAGTTCCACCAGGCCCTCGCCGCCGCTGGAATCGGCGAAGATCAGCTGCGCCAGCGGCTGCGGCGCAACCTGCTGGTGCAGCACGTCATGAGCCGCGAGGTGCAGTCGCGGATCCAGGTCGAGGAGGAGGACCTGCGGCTCTACTACCAGCAGCATCCGGACGAGTTCGTGGTCCCGCCGGCCCGCCACCTGCTGGAGATCATCGTGCTGGTCGAGGGGATCCAGGAGCAGCAGGAGCGGTCCGCTGCGGCAGCCGAGATCGTCCGCGAGCTGCGGGCGGGGGCCACCCTCGACGCGGTGGTCGAGAAGTCGGGCGGTCTGACCTCCGGCATCATCGACCTGGGGTGGGTCGAGCGAGGGGATCTCGACCCCGCGCTCGCCGAGGCCGCCTGGGCCCTGGAGCCGGGCGAGGTGAGCGAGCCGGTCCCCGGCAGGGGTGGGCTGCACGTGCTGCAGCTGATCGAGCGGCGCGAGGAGTCGCGGCGGCGGTTCGAGGAGGTCCGGGAGACGCTGCTGGCGCAGGAGCAGGAGCGGCGGATGGGCGGCGAGTACCGGAAGTACCTCGAGGAGCTCGAGCAGCGGGCCTTCGTGAAGCTCGAGCCACCCCCCGAGGCCGCCGGTTTCACCGGCATCGTCGAGGAGCCGGAGAGCCCGGGCGAGGAGTTGCTGGAGGAGCCGCTGGGCGAAGGGTAGGTCGGGCCCCGCGGCGGGGGCGCCGCCGGGCGGAGCGGAGGGCTGGTGAGGTCGGCCGGGGGCGGGGGCGGCCGCGGCGTCGGCCCCGCCCGGGGACGGCGCAGGATGGGCGATGGATGAAGGCGGCTCACGGCGGCGGCCGCCGTGAGCCTCGCCGGCGCCTCCGCCCGCCGTCGCGCCGGTCCGTAGGAGGTGAGCGACGGCCCCGCTGGCTGGCGCTCGGCGTGAGGCCCCTGGGCGTGGCCGGCGCCGCGGCCGCCCCGCCCCCTCCGTCGTGCCCCACGAGCCGCTCCGCCCGGCGCCGCTTTCCCCCGCAGCCGGGCACCACTGTCCTGGCTGGCGGCCGGGTGCGGAGTCGCGGCGCGGGAGGGGGGTCGATGCTGCCGCGGCCGCCGGAGAGAGGACGCGGGGTGTGCCTCCGGTGGTCCGTAGTGGACCATATTGGACAAAAGTGGTACTCCTTGTTAGACTCGGGCCCGGTTTCTAGCGGCACAGCGTACAGCGGGGTTAGCGGGGCAAGCAGGGGATGTTTCGAGGCAGCGCGCCGGCGAAGATCGACGACAAGGGGCGGCTGAAGATCCCGACGGACTTCCGCCGGCAGCTCGAAGAGCGTTACGGCTCGGAGGTGTTCATCACCTCCTTGCACGGTGACTCCGCCCACGTCTACCCGCTGCCGGTGTGGGAAGGCATCGAGAGCCGGCTGCTGAGCTTGCCCTCGACCCACCCGGCGCGGGCGAAGTACCTCGAGCGGGTGAACTTCTTCGGCCAGCAGCTGCGTCTCGACGGCCAGGGGCGGGTGCTCATCCCGCAGCTGTTGCGCGACGCCGCCGAGATGAGCGGCGAGGTGGTGGTGAGCGGCCGCATCGACCATCTGGTGGTGTGGAACCGCGAGCGGTTGGCCTCCAGGCTCACCGCCGAGCCCATCACCGACGACGATTTCCGGGCGCTGAGCGAGCTGGGAATCTAGGTGCCCGCACGCGGGTCTTTGACATGTCGCGCGATCACCTGCCGGTGATGGTCGAGGAGGTGCTGACCCATCTCGCGCCCGAGCGGGGAGGGCTCTTCGTCGATTGCACCGTCGGGCTCGGCGGCCACGCCGAGGCGCTGCTCGAGCGGGGTCCGCGAGCGCGGCTGGTCGGGCTCGACCGGGATCCGCGGGCGCTGGCCGCGGCGGGCCAACGGTTGCGGCGGTTCGCCTCGCGGGTGCGTCTGGTCGAGGCCCCCTTCAGCCGTCTCGGCGAGGCCGTCGAGGGCGAGGCGGTGGACGGCGGCATCCTCGCCGACCTCGGCGTCTCGTCGCTGCAGCTCGACCGGGCGGAACGGGGGTTCTCGCTGCAGCGGGACGGTCCCCTGGACATGCGCATGGGCGAAGGCGATCTCACCGCCGCCGAGGTGGTCAACCGATACGAGGAGGACGAATTGCGAGAGGTATTCCAGCGCTACGGCGAAGAGCGGATGGCGGGGCGCATCGCCCACGCCATCGCCGAGGTGCGGGCGGAGCGCCCGATCACCACCACCGGGCAGCTGCGAGACCTGGTGGTGCGCGCCAAGGGGCGGCCGCGAGAGGGGCGGATCGACGCCGCCACCCGCGTCTTCCAGGCGCTGCGCATCGAGGTCAATCGCGAGCTCGAGGAGCTCGAACGGCTGCTCGAGGAGGCGGTGCGCCTGCTGTCGCGGGAGGGCCGGCTGGTGATCCTCTCCTACCACAGCCTCGAGGACCGGCGGGTGAAGCGGCACCTGCGCGACCTCGCCCAGGGGGTGAAGGACCCGGTCACCGGCAGGCCGCGCGAGGAGACGCGGTTGCTGGAGCTGCTGACGCGCCGCGCCGAGCGACCGAGCGAGACCGAGGTGGCGGCCAATCCCCGGGCGCGCTCGGCCCGGCTGCGCGCGGCGCGGAGGTTGTGAGCGGGTGAAGACGCCGTACGTGACCGCGCGGCCGGTGCGCAACCGCTACCTGGTGCGGGTGCGCGACCGCCGGCGGGCCCGCGAGCTGGCGGCGGTGACGGTGGCGGTGCTGACGGTGGGGGCGGCGCTGGTTGCCTACACCTGGCTGCACGCGCAGCAGATGGCCGGCGGCTACCGGGCGGAGGCGCTCGAGCGCCAGCTCAAGGAGCTCCAGCGCGTGGAGCGTCATTTGCAGCTCGAGGAGGCGTATCTGGCCAGCCCGCAGCGGGTGGAGGAGCGAGCCCTGGAGGAGCTGGGGATGCGGCCGCCGGAGCTGCCGCAGCTGGTGTTCGTGAGCGACGCGGGGGCGATGCGATGAGACGGCGGATGGTGGTGGTCGCGGTGCTGGCGAGCCTGTGGCTCGCGGCGCTGGGGGTGCGGCTGGCCTGGCTGCAGGTCCACCGGCACGACCACTACCAGTCCAAGGCCGCCAGCCAGCACCGCCGGGTGATGGACCTCGAGCCGCCGCGCGGCACCATCTACGACGCCCGCGGCCGCCTGCTGGCGGTGTCGGTGGAGGTCGACTCGGCCTTCGCCGATCCCTCCCAGGTGACGGATCCGGCGGCCACCGCCGCCGCTCTGGCGCCGGTGCTCGGCGTCGACGCCGGCGAGCTCGCCTCCCGCCTCGGCAGGCACGACCGCGACTTCGTCTTCCTGGCGCGCAAGCTCGACCGGCCGCAGGCCGCGGCGGTGGAGGCGCTGGAGCAGCCCGGCGTCCACTTCCTGCGCGAGAGCAAGCGCTACTACCCGATGCGCGAGCTCGGCTCGCAGCTGCTCGGATTCGTCGGCACCGACCACAAGGGGCTCTCTGGCCTCGAGGCGCACTACGACCAGGTGGTGGCGGGGCGGGCCGGCCGCCGCACCGTGCTGCGCGACGCCCATCGTCGCACCCTGCTGGCGCCACGCCTCGCCGCGGTCGACGCCGAGCCCGGGGCGGACCTGCATCTCACCCTCGACGCCGCCGTGCAGCACATCGTCGAGAAGGAGCTGGCGGCGGCGGTGGAGCGCTTCCGCGCCCGGCGCGGCACCGTGGTGCTGCTCGACCCCGCGTCGGGGGCGATCCTGGCGATGGCCACCTACCCCAGCTTCGACCCCAACCACTTCGCCGACTTTCCCGCCGAGCGGTGGCGGATCGGCGGCGTCAGCGACCCCTACGAGCCGGGCTCCACCTTCAAGGTGGTCACCGCGGCGGCGGTCCTCTCCCACGGACTGCTCCACCGCGACGACTCGCTGGACTGCGAGATGGGCGGCATCACCCTGGCCGGCATCCGGATCCGCGACCACCACCCGTTCGGCCGCCTGACGCTCGGTCAGGTGATCGCCAAGTCGAGCAACGTCGGGGTGATCAAGATGGGCCTGCTGCTCGGCGAGCAGCGCCTCTACGACGCCATCCGCGCCTTCGGCTTCGGCGAGCGCACCGGCGTCGACCTCCCTGGCGAGACTCCAGGCATCCTGCGCCCGGTCGAGCGCTGGTCGGCGCTGTCCAAGGCGTACATCTCCTTCGGTCAGGAGGTGTCGGTCTCGCCGCTGCAGCTCGCGCGGGCGGTGGCCGCGGTGGCCAACGGCGGCACCCTGCTGCGCCCCTACGTGGTGGAGGCGGTGGGTGACGCCGCCGCGGCGCGCGGGCCTCTCGAGGTGCAGCGCGCCATGGCTCCCGAGGTGGCGGCGGAGCTGCGCGACCTGATGGTGGGGGTGGTGCGGGAGGGCACCGGCCGCGCGGCCGCCGTGCCGGGCTACGGGGTCGGCGGCAAGACCGGCACGGCGCAGAAGGTGGTGGGCGGCAGGTATTCGCCGACCCAGTTCGTGGCCAGCTTCGTCGGCTTCACGCCGGTGAGCCGGCCGCGGCTGGCGGCGGTGGTGGCGTTGGACGAGCCGCGGCCGCTCTACCACGGCGGCCAGGTGGCGGCGCCGACCTTCGCCGCCATCGCCCGCCAGGTGCTGCTCTACTGGGGGGTGCCGCCCGAGCCGCCCGAGGCCTACCTGCCGCCGCCCCCCGCCGAGCCTGCGGCCCCGCGGCCGGGCCTGGTGCTGGCGGCGGAGCGGCGGCTGGTGTCGCCTCGCGAGCTGGCGACCGCCGACCCGCCGGCGGTGGAGCCGCAGCTGCTCACCGCGGAGGTCCTGTCGCGGCTCCGCTCGGAGCACGCGGCGGAGCCGCCCGCCACCGGCGAGGGGGAGGTACCGGCGCTGGACGGAGTGACGCTGGAGCCCCAGGGGGACGCTCCCTGATGCGCCTGGGCGAGTTGGTGGAGGGCTTGCCCCTGGCGGGGGATGCGCCGCCGGAGCTGGAGGTGCGGGGCATCCAGCACGACTCGCGCCGCGTCGAGCCCGGCGACCTGTTCGTGGCGCTCGTCGGCGAGCGCTTCGACGGCCGCGCCTTCGTTCTCCAGGCGGCCGAGCGCGGCGCGGTCGCCGTGGTGGCGCCCGGCCCGCCTCCGGCCGCCACTCCTCTCCCGTGGCTCTCCTGCGACCAGCCGCGTGCCGTGCTCGGGCCGCTCGCCGCCCGCGTCTTCGCCCATCCCGACCGCGAGATGACGATGGTGGGAGTCACCGGCACCAACGGCAAGTCGACCACCGTGTGGATCGTCCAGGCGCTGCTCGAAGCGGCGGGAAGGCCCTGCGGCAGGATCGGCACCCTGGCCTACCGCTTCGCCGACCTCGACCTCCCGGCCGGCCGCACCACGCCCGAAGCCTCGGACCTCTTCCGGCTGCTGCGCCGGATGCGGGAGCGGGGGGCGGCGGCGGTGGCCATGGAGGTGTCGTCGCACGCCCTGACGATGGGGCGGGTCGCAGGCGTCGCCTTCGACGTCGCCGCCTTCACCAACCTGACCCAGGACCACCTCGACTTCCACCGCACCATGGAGGAGTACTTCGCCGCCAAGCAGCGCCTGTTCGGGCACCTCGAGGCCGACGGCACGGCGGTGGTCAACGTCGACGACGCGTTCGGCCGCCGGCTGGCGGCGGAGCTGCCGCGGGTGGTGACCTGCGGCCGCGACGGCATGGTGCGGGTGGAGGAGGCGCAGCTGTCGGCCGAGGGCACGCGCGCCACCTTCGCGACGCCGCGCGGGCGGCTGCAGGTGCAGTCGCGGCTGCTGGGGAGCTTCAACCTCGACAACCTGCTGCTGGCGGTGGGAGTGGCCGAGGCGCTGGAGCTGCCGCACGCGGCGATAGGCGACGGGCTCGCCGCCGTCGAGCCGGTGCCCGGGCGCCTGGAGCCGGTCGACCGGGGGCAGCCCTTCGCCGTCTTCGTCGACTACGCCCACAGCGAGGACGCGCTGGCCCACGCTCTCGCCGCCGTGCGCGAGCTGGTCGACGGCCGGGTGGCGGTGGTGTTCGGCTGCGGCGGCGACCGCGACCCGGGCAAGCGGTTCCCCATGGGGCGGGTGGCCGGCGAGCGCGCCGACCTGGTGATCGTCACCTCGGACAACCCGCGCAGCGAGGATCCGCAGGCGATCCTCGGCGCCATCGAGGAAGGGGTCAAGGCGAGCGGCAACGGCAACTACCGCCTGATCCCCGACCGCCGCGACGCCATCCGCCGCGCGCTGGCCATCGCCGAGCCGGGGTGGGCGGTGCTGGTGGCGGGCAAGGGCAACGAGAGCGGCCAGGAGATCGCCGGCCAGGTGTTCCCCTTCTCCGACCGCGAAGAGATCGCCGCCGCGCTCGAAGGGATCCATGGCTAGCCGCACCCTGGAGCACGCCGCACGGGTCATGGGCGGGCGCGTGGTGGCCGGCGACCCGGCCGCGGCGTGGGAGGGAGGGTCGCTGGATTCGCGGCGGCTGCACGGCGGCGAGCTGTTCTTCGCCATCGCCGGCGAGCGGCGCGACGGCCACGAGTTCGTCGCCGCGGCGCTGGCGGCTGGGGCCGCGGGGGCGGTGGTGCACCGCGACCTGCCGGCGCCGGAGCGGGGGGCGCTGATCCGCGTCGACGACACCTTCGCCGGCCTGCACGCCCTCACCCGGGCGCTGCGGGACGAGCTGCCGGCGCGGCTGGTGGCGATCACCGGCTCGACCGGCAAGACCACCACCAAGGAGCTGCTGGCGGACCTGCTCTCCCGCCGCTTCCGGGTGGCGCGCAGTCCTGGCAACCTCAACAACCTCTACGGCTTTCCGCTCTCGGTGATGGGCATGCCCGAGGACACCGAGTGGATGGTGGCCGAGATGGGGATGAACACCCCCGGCGAGCTGTCCGCCCTGTCCCGCCTCGGACGGCCGGAGGTGGCGGTGTTCACCAACGTGCGGCCGGTGCACCTGGAGGGCCTGGGGAGCCTCGAGGCGATCGCCGACGCCAAGGCGGAGCTGCTCGAGGGGGTGCCGGCGGATGGGATGGTGGTGGCCAACGCCGACGACCCGCGGGTACGCGCCATCGGGGAGCGATTCCCCGGCCGGGTGGTGGGGTTCGGGCACCAGGCCGGCGACTACCGGGCGGTCGACGTGGCGCCGCACGCCGGCCGGCCGGGCAGCCGCTTCCGGCTGCTCGCGCCCGGGGGCGAGGAGGTCGCCGTCGAGCTGCCGCTGTACGGCCGCTACAACGTCGAGAACTTCCTCGCCGCCGCCGCCTGCGCGCACGCCCTCGGCGTGCCCCTCGACGCCATCGCCGCCGCCGCGGCCGAGGCGACCAGCGTCGCCGGCCGCGGGGTGCTCCACCGGCTGCCGGCGGGGACGCTGCTGGTCGACGACAGCTACAACTCCAACCCGGTGGCGTTGACCCGCGCGCTGGAGAGCGCTGCCGAGCTGCCGGGGAAGCGGCACTGGGCGGTGCTCGGCGACATGCTCGAGCTCGGCCGCGAGGAGCTGCGCTTCCACCGCCAGCAGGGGGAGGTGGCGGCGCGCCTCGGCTTCTCGCCGGTGGCCGCCGTCGGGGAGCTGTCGCGCGCCCTCGGCGAAGGGGCCGAGGCGGCTGGCGCCGAGGCGCATTGGTTCGCGACCGCCGCCGAAGCGGCGCCGTGGGCGGCGACCCAGCTGCGTCCGCAGGACGTGGTGCTGGTGAAGGCCTCGCGCGGCGTCGGCCTGGAGGCCGTGGTCGAGGCCCTGCGGCGCGAGGTGGAAGGCTGATGCTGTTCCACCTGCTCTACCCGCTCTCGGACCAGTGGCCGGCACTGAACGTCTTCCGCTACATCACCTCCCGCTCGGCCGGCGCGGTGATCACCGCGCTGCTGCTGTCGCTGTGGCTGGGGCCCGCCTTCGTCGCCACCCTCCGCCGACTGTCGGTGGGGCAGAACATCCGCGAGCTGGGTCCGGAGTCGCACCTGGTCAAGGCGGGCACGCCGACGATGGGCGGCCTGCTCATCCTGCTGGCGGTGGCCGTCCCGACCCTGCTGTGGGCGCGGCTGGACAACGCCTACGTCTGGATCGCCCTGCTGGTGACGCTGGGCTTCGGCACGGTCGGCTTCATCGACGACTACCGCAAGGTGGCCCAGGGGCGCAACCTCGGCCTGACCGCTCGCGCCAAGCTGCTCGGGCAGCTGGCGGTCGCCGCCGCCGCCGCCGTCGTGCTGTTGTGGCTGCCGGAGTTCGACCCCATCCTCACCTTTCCGTTCTTCAAGCAAGTGGAGCTGCACCTGGGGTGGCTGTACGTGCCCTTCGTGATGCTGGTGCTGGTGGGCTCGTCCAACGCGGTCAACCTCACCGACGGGCTCGACGGGCTGGCCATCGGCGCCACCCTGGTGGCGGCGGCCACCTACGCCGTGTTCACCTACGTGGCCGGCAACGCCATCGCCGCGGGCTACCTGCAGGTGTCCTTCGTGCCCGGCGCCGGCGAGGTGACGGTGTTCTGCGCCGCCCTGGTGGGCGCCAGCCTCGGCTTCTTGTGGTTCAACTCCCACCCCGCCGACATGTTCATGGGCGATGTCGGGTCGCTCGCCATCGGCGGCGCCATCGGCACCGTCGCCATCCTCTGCCGCCAGGAGATCCTGCTGGTGGTGGTGGGCGGGCTGTTCGTGCTCGAGGCGCTGTCGGTGATCGTGCAGGTGGGCTTCTTCAAGGCCACCGGCCGGCGGGTGCTGAAGATGGCGCCCCTGCATCACCACTTCGAGCTCGTCGGCTGGGCCGAGCCGAAGGTGATCGTGCGCTTCTGGATCCTCGCCATCCTCTTCGCCCTGATGAGCCTGTCGACCCTCAAGCTGCGATGAACGTCCCCTGGAGCCCGCAGCCGTGGCAGCGCGTCCTGGTCTACGGCCTCGGCCTGTCCGGCCAGGCGGCCGCGGCGCTGTTGCGCCGCCACGGGGTCGCCGTGGTGGGGGTGGACGGCCGCCGCGGCGAGCGCATCGACCTCGGCGAGCTGGCCTCCGACCCCGGGGTCGAGCTGCGGCTGGGAGCCGACCCGCCCGGGCTGCCGGCGCACGTCGACGGCGTGGTGCTGTCGCCCGGCGTGCCGGCCGATCGCCCGCTCGTCGCCGAGGCGCGGGAGCAGGGAGTGCCGGTGATCGCCGAGGTGGAGCTCGCCTTCCACCTGCTCCAGGGGACGGTGCTCGGCATCACCGGCAGCAACGGCAAGAGCACCACCACGGCGCTCACCGGGGCGCTGGTGGAGGGGGGCGGCCTGCCGGCCGAGGTGTGCGGCAACATCGGCGTACCGCTCTCGCTGGTGGCCGAGGGGGAGCCGGGACGGGTGTTCGTCGTCGAGCTGTCGAGCTTTCAGCTCGAGGCCACCGACCGCTTCCGGCCGCGCGCGGGGGCGCTGCTCAACCTCTCGCCCGACCACCTCGACCGCTACCGCGACATGGCCAGCTACGCCGCGGCCAAGGCGCGTCTCTTCCTGCGCCAGGAGCCCGCGGACGTGGCGGTGCTCAATGCCGACGACCCCGCCGTGGCGGCGCTGCCGGTGCCCTCGCGGCGGCGCCTCTTCTCGCGCCAGGGGCCGGTGGAGGACGGCTGCCACGTGGCCGGCGACTGGGTGGTCGAGGCGGTGCCGGGGGAGGAGCCGCGGCGCCTCTTCGCGCTCGCCGACGTGCCGCTGGCGGGGCGGCAGAACCTGGAGAACGCCATGGCGGCCGCGCTGCTGGCCCTGGCCGCCGGCGCGCCGGCCGCCAGCCTGGCGGCGAGCCTGCGCGGATTCCAGGGACTGCCGCACCGCATCGAGCGGGTGGCCGAGGTCGCCGGGGTGACCTACTACGACGACTCCAAGGGCACCAACGTCGGCGCCACCGCCCGCGCCCTGGAGGGGTTCGGCGACCGCAGCGTCCACCTGATCCTCGGCGGCAGGGCCAAGAGCGGCATCGACGAGCTGGTGCCGCTGCTCGCGAGCAAGGCGCGGCGGGTGTACCTGATCGGCGAGGCGGCCGGCGCCTTCGCCCGCAGCCTCGGCGACCGCGTCGCCTGGGTGCGCTGCGAGACCCTCGACCGGGCCGTGCCGGAGGCCGCCGCCGCCGCCGGCGCCGGCGAGGTGGTGCTGCTGTCTCCGGCCTGCGCCAGCTTCGACCAGTACACCAGCTACGCGCAGCGCGGCGAGCACTTCAAGAAGCTGGT
>DATKEH010000302.1:0-32201 GCA_035546355.1 Thermoanaerobaculia bacterium | reverse complement strand
GCACAAGCCGTTCCTCGAGGTGGCGCCGTGGCTGATCGCCGTCTTCGTGCAGCGCTACGGGCTGCTGCCCGACGGGCGCAAGGTGAAGCACTACTACCCGCTCGAGTCGGTCGGCCTGGCCTGCGGCATGCTCATCGCCGCGCTGCACCGCGCCGGCCTCGCCACCCTCACCCACACGCCGAGCCCGATGCGGTTCCTCAACGAGCTGCTGGGGCGGCCGGAGAACGAGCGCCCGTTCCTGCTGCTGGTGGTCGGCTACCCGGCGCCGGGAGCGCGGGTGCCGGCGATCGCCAAGAAGGCGCTCGCCGAGTACACCACCTTCCGCTGAGGGCCGCCCCTACGACCCGGGGCCACGCCACGGACCGGTCGTAGGGGCCGGCCTCCGTGCCGGCCCGGGGGCGACGCCACGGACCGGTCGTAGGGGCCGGCCTCCGCGCCGGCCCGGGGTGGATTCTCGAATGGCGTAGGCGCCCCAGCTCGGCGCCAGAGCCGCGATCAAGAGAACCGCTCCCAGAACACGATCTGGTACGGGTACTCGTCGACCCGGGCCACGAGGCCGGCCCGGACCGGGTTGGCGAGGATGTATCGCGCCATCGCCGCGAGGTCGTCCGACCGCCGGCACGCACGGTCGTAGAAGGATCTCTGCCACAACCTGTCTCGATGCCCGGCGCGCCGGGCCACGTGGTCCGTGTACGACTTCCCTCTCGCAACCACACCGGGAACATCGGGCGCCGGGGCGAGCAGCCAGTGGAGGTGGTCCGGCATCAGACAGGCTGCAAGCGTCAGGGGGTGGTCCGATATCGCGCGGAATACCGGGGCCGCGACACGGGGCGCCGAGAACGAGGGTCGGGATCTCCGGCAGCAGACGATGACGTGCGTCGCCGAGGACTCATAGGCGTTGGCGGCGAGCCGTGGCGGTCGCTGGCGCTGGGGATGGGGCCTCACATCAGTGAGAGACGTAAATCGGGCGGGCTCGCTTGGCCAACGAGCGTCACCCGCGAGTCGTAGGGGCCGGCCCCGTGCCACGCCACGGACCGTCGTAGGGGCCGGCCTCCGTGCCGGCCCGGGGTGGACGGAGGCCCCGCTTCGCTTCCCGGGCGGCCACGGAGGGCCGCCCCTACGACCGCCCGCTACCCCTCCAGCCAGTCGACCAGCGGCAGGATCTCGCAGCGGCTCCCCGCCGACAGCGGCGCGCTGCGGGCCGGCACCCGCACCAGCGCGCTGCCGCGGGCGTAGGCGGCGAGGTCGTGCGAGCCGCGCGGCGGGAGGGGCTCTGCGAGCACGCCCTCGGGGCCCAGGCGCACGCGGGCGGGGAGGAAGCGGTCCCGCCCCTTGGCGCCGGGAAGCGGGGCCGCCAGGCGCGCCGGCAGCGCCCCCTCCCAGAAGCCGTCGGCCAGCCCGGCGAGGCGCCGCAGGGCGGGGCGCACGAACAGCCAGAAGCACACCATCACCGACGCCGGGTTGCCGGGCAGGCCGAAGACCAGGCAGGGGCGCCGGGCCGGCTCCCGCTGCGGCCCCACCGCCGCCACCAGCGGCTTTCCCGGCTGCACCGCGACGGCGTCGAACAGGGTGCGGCAGCCGGCCCCCTCCAGCACCCCCTCCACCAGGTCGAAGAGGCCCTTGGAGACGCCGCCGCACACCAGCAGCACGTCGTGGCCGAGCCCCTGGTCGATCGCGCGCCGCAGGGCTTCGGGCCGGTCCGGGGCGATGCCGAGGGAGTCGAAGCCGAGGCCGAGGGAGCGCCCGGCGGCGAGCAGGAAGTCGGTGTGGCTGTCGCGCAGCTGCCCGCGCGCCGGCTGCGCCGCGGGCGGCACCACCTCGTCGCCCGTCGCCAGCACCGCCACCCGCGGCGGGCGGTGCACCGGCGCCTCGGCGTGCCCGTGGGCGGCGAGCAGGCCGAGGGCGCCCGCGCCGAGGCGGGTGCCGGCGGCGAGGATCTCCTCGCCGCGGCGGTGCACCTCGCCGCGGCGGCGGACGTGGGCGCCGGCCGCCGGGGTGCGGCCCACCGTGACGGCGCTCTCGCCGCCGTCGGTGTCCTCGACCGGCGCCACCCGATCGGCCCCCTCGGGCAGCGGCGCGCCGGTCATGATCCGCAGGGCGGCGCCGGCCGTGAGCACCACCCCCGGCGGGTCGCCGGCCTGCACCGTGCCGGTCACCTCCAGCCGTGTGCCGGCGGCGACGTCACCCGCCACGGCATAGCCGTCCATCGCCGAGACGTCGGCGGCGGGGACGTCGACGGTCGCCGCCACGGCGGCGGACAGCACGCGCCCCAGGGCCTCCTCCCGCGGTAGGGCGGCCGCCGTCATCGGCGAGACGTGGGGGAGCAGGCGCTGCCACGCATCGGCAGGCGAAATCACCGCGCAAACCTCACGACCGCAATGCTATACTCGACGGCTCGTCCCCCACGCGTACACGTTTCGGCGTGGTGTCCTCCGATGCCTGACACCGAGCAGGAGAAGCGCTACGAGTACCACGGGCAGCTGCGCCAGACGGCGCTGCCCGAGATGCTCTACACCATCTATCTGCACCGGGTGCCGGGCACCATCGCCGCACGGCAGAGCGAGGTGACCAAGGAGATCTTCGTCCGCGACGGGGCGGTCATCCACGCCACCTCGACCGACCGCGACGACAGCCTGGGCCACCACCTGGAGCGCACGGGCAGGCTCACGCCCGGGCAGCTCGCCGCCAGCACGCAGCTGCGCGGGGAGTCGCCCAAGCGGCACGGCGAGCTGCTGATCGACCACGACTACCTGTCCCCGGGCGCGCTGTACGAGGCGATCCAGGAGCAGATCCGCGCCATCGTCTGGAGCCTGTTCTCGTGGGAGGAGGGAGAGGTCACCTTCACCATCGGCGAGTTCGACGAGGCGCACATGGTGCGCATCTACCTGCCCTTGCGCCAGGTGATCCTGGAGGGGGTGAAGCGGGCGCCCGACGCCAAGGCCCTGGTGGCGCGGCTGGGAAGGAAGGAGACGGTGTTCGAGCCGCAATGGAACACCGAGGAGCTGATCGAGGCCGCGCTCGACGCGCTTGAGCTCGCCCTGCTGCGCCTGGTCGACGGCAAGCGGACGCTCTACGAGCTGTGCACCCAGGGGCCGCACAAGCCGGCCGAGAACGCCCGCCTGATCTATGCTTTCCACGTCTTGCGCCTGATCCGGCGCAGCCAGAACGGCCGCTCGGGCGTGGTCAAGATCCGCTTCCAGCGCGACTCCGGCGCCTTCGGCCGGCCGTCCTGACCCGGAGCCATCGATGCCGATCTACGAATACCAGTGCACCGCCTGCGGCAATCGCACCGAGGTGATGCAGAAGCTCGACGAGCCACGGCTCGAGACCTGCGAGGTCTGCGGCGGCGCGCTCAAGAAGCTGATCTCGACGCCCGCCTTCCAGTTCAAGGGCACGGGGTGGTACGTCACCGACTACGCGCGCAAGGGCGGCGCGGCGAAGGAAGGCGGCGACTCGTCGGGCGGGGACGGCGGCAAGGAGGCGGCGGACAAGGGCGGGGAGAAGGGGGGGGAGAAGGGCGCGGAGAAGGCCGGCGAGAAGGGCGGCGAGAAGGGCGGCGAGAAGGGCGCGGACAAGGGCGCCGCCAAGGACGGCGGCGGCGGCAAGAGCGCGGCGTCGCCCTCCGGCGGCGGAGACTGAGCCGACGGGCGGCCGAGGCTCAGCGCTCGGCCGCCGTCGGCGGCTCCTCCGCGACCGCCTCCTCCGTCTCCTCTCCGCTCGCGTCCAGGTTCGCCGCCTCTGCCGGCGGCTTCGGCTCCCCCAGCCACACGTGCCGCCCCAGCGGGCGCAGGTACTGGAACCCGACGCCCAGCTCCTGCGCCTGGCGCAGCTGGTTGAGCTTGGAGTCGAGGTCGTCGATGAAGTGCAGGGCGAGGGCTTCGGGGGTCATCGGCTCCACCGGCGAGCCCCACTCCCGCTGCCCCTGGTGGGAGAGCACCAGGTGCTCGAGGTGCAGCTGCAGGGCCTCGGGGAAATCGGGGATGGCGGCGCAGCGGGCGCGCAGCAGGTCGCGCCCGAGCACGATGTGCCCCACCAGCCGGCCGAGCCGCGTGTAGTCGTTGGCCGGCATCGCCCCCAGCTCGAGGATCTTTCCGAGGTCGTGGTAGAGCACGCCGAGCAGCAGCAGGTCGCGATCCAGATCCGGGTAGCACTCGCTCACCCCGACCGCCAGCTCCGCCATGTCGACGACGTGCTCGAGCAGCCCGCCGCGGTAGGCATGGTGGATGGTCTTGGCCGCCGGGTGCTCCTTGAGCTCGGCGCCGTAGGTCTCCAGCGTCTCCTCGGCCAGTCGGCGCAACAGGGGGTGCTGGAGGTGGCCGTCGAGGGTGGTCTGCAGCCGCTCCCAGAGCTGATCCAGGTCGTGCTTGCTGGTCGGCACCAGCAGTGCCTCGTCGAAGCCGTAGCGCCGGTCGTCCTCGCAGGCGCGCCGGCAGTGGCGCACCACCAGCTGCAGCTGCTCGCGGTAGCGCTGCACGGCGCCCTCGAAGGCGACGAACTCGCTGGCCTCGAACGCGACCTCCAGCGCCGGGCTGTCCGCCCACACCTTGGCGCCGATGACGCCGCTGGCGTCGCGCAGCTCGAGGTCGAGGTAGGTGTTGCCCTTGCGGTCCTGGCGTTGCTCGCGCCGGGTGAGCAGGGCGAACCCCTGCACCATGTCCCCCTCGCGCCAGTCGCGGATCGGGCTGTTGCGGACGGTGGCCACGTGGAGGGAAGTATAGGCCGGGCGCGCAGGGATCGAGGTGCAGGGGCTGCGCGCCGTCAGCCGGGCGGCACCCGGCTTGCTTCATGATCTAGCCCCCGATGCGACGGATGTCTGCCCGCACGCTGCTCGGGCGCCCGCTGGCGCTGCTTTCCCTGCTGGCCGCCGCCGCCGCGCCGGCCCCGGCGGTTGCCGAGGGCGGCGGCCCGTGGATCGACTGGCTCGAGGGAGTGTCCTGGCTGGTGGACGCCGAGCGGCGTCGCGAGGTGGCGGCGTTGCCGCCGGCGGACCGCGAGGCGGCGGTGGCGGCGATCCTCGACGCCGACCCGCTGCCGGCGACGGCGGTCAACGAGCTGCGCCAGGCGGTGGCGGCGCGGCGTCGGTTGATGTTCTCCGAGGTGCTGTCGGTCGGCGACGACCGCGCGCGGCTGCTCTTCCTCCACGGCCGCCCTGCCAGCCGCCGGGTCGTCGACTGCCCCGGAGTTTTCCGGCCGCTCGAGGTGTGGACGTACGGCGGCCACCAGCTCCTGCTCTACCGCCAGCCCGCCGCCGGCTACCGCCTCTGGCTCCCCTTCGACTCCAAGCGCGCCCTCTACACCGACGAGGTGGAGTTCTGGCTCGAGGAGTGGGAGGCCGTCGGCCGCCGCTACCCCGGCAGGCGCGCCGACCGCGCGCTGTGCGCCGACGCCGCGTTCGTCGACCGCGTGACCGGGATCGACGGGCTGAGTCAGGAGCTCCCCGAGCCACCGGACAGCCGAGCGCTGTTCCGCTACCTGGACCCGCCGTCCGACCTCGCCGCCTGGGCCACCCAGGTGGCGGTGGAGGAGGCGGTCCCCGGGCGCCCGCTGGCCGCCGAGCTCGCCGCGATCGACTTCCCGGCGCGCCGCGGGCAGCGGGTGCTGACCCGCTGGCTGCTGGCGCTGCCGCCGGGGAGTGGTGCCGCGCCGCTCCCCGCCTCGGACGGCGTCTCGCTGCACCTGGCCGTCGACGGCGTGGTGGAGGTGGAGGGAGCGCTCCTCGACAGCTTCCGGGTGCGCTACGAGCTGCCGGCGGAGCCGCGGGCGGGCGCCGCCGGGCTCGCCGGTGAGCGCGCGCTGCGGCCGGGCCAGCAGTACCTGCTGCGGCTGCGGGTGCGCGACGAGGTCGGCGGCGGGTGGGCGGTGGTGTCGCGGCTGGTGGAGGTGCCGCGGGAGCCCGACGCCGCGCCCTCCTCACTGGCCGGCAGCGCCCCCACCGAGCGCCTGGATCGCCAGCTGCAGGCGGGTTCCGACGCCCTGGTGCTGCTGCTGCCCCCCCGCGACGTCGTCTTCGGCAACGTGCGGGCGCAGGCGCTGGTCATCGGCGAGCGCATCGAGCGGGTGACCTTCCTGGTCGACGGGCAGCCGCAGCTCACGCGCAACCGCGCGCCGTTCACCGTCGAGCTCTCGCTGCCGCTCCTACCGCGCGAGATGGTGGTGCGCGTCGAAGGCTACGACGCCGCCGGCGGGCTGGTCGCCGCCGACGAGGAGCCGATCAACCAGCTACGCGGCGAGCTGGCGGTGGAGATCCTCGAGCCGCGGCGAGGCCAGGCCGTGCGCGGCGCCTTCGAGGCGCGCTGGCAGGTGGTGGTGCCGGAAGAGCGGCGGGTGGAGCGCGTCGAGCTGTTCGTCGACGAGGCGCCGGTGGCGGTGCTCGAGGAGCCGCCGTGGGTGGCCGCCCTCGAGCTGCCGCCCGGGGACGGCCTGTCGTACCTGACGGTGGCCGCCACCCTCGACGACGGCAGCCGCGCCGAGGACGTGCGCTTCCTGCGCGTGCCGTTCACCATGGACGAGGTGGACGTCCGCCTGGTCGAGCTCTACACCACGGTCTTCGACCGGCGCGGGGAGATGATCGACGACCTCGCCGCCGGCGACTTCGAGGTGCTGGAAGACGGCCGCCGGCAGCAGCTGGCCAAGTTCGAGCTGGTCGAGGGCCTGCCGTTGACCGTCGGCATCACCCTGGACGTGTCGGGCTCCATGATGCGATCGCTGGGGGAGGCGCGGCAGGCCGCCACCGGCTTCCTGCACGGCATCGTCACCCCGCGCGACCAGTGCTTCGCGGTGGCCTTCGCCGACGAGCCCCGGCTGGTGATGCACCGCAGCTCCGACCCGGCGGCGGCGGCGGCGGCGCTCGCCACCCTCGCCGCCGACGGCTGGACGTCGCTCCACGACGCGGTGGTGTTCAGCCTCTACTACTTCCAGGGCGTGCGCGGGCGGCGGGCCCTGGTGCTGCTGTCCGACGGCGACGACACCGACAGCCGCATCGACTTTCCGGTGGCGCTCGAGTACGCCCGCCAGAGCGGAGTGGCGATCTACGCCATCGGGCTGCAGAACGACGCCCTGGACGTAGCGGCGCGCCGGAAGCTGGGGCAGCTGGCGCGGGAGACCGGCGGCCGCCTCTTCCTGATCGCGCGCGCCAGCGAGCTGTCCGGCGTCTATCGGCAGATCGAGGCGGAGCTGCGCAGCCAGTACCTCCTCGCCTACGCCTCGGACCGCCCGACCGGCGAGGGGTATCGGCAGGTCGAGGTGCGGGTGAAGCGGCGCGGGGCGCAGGTGCGCACCATCCCGGGCTACTACCCGTGAGGCGGGCCGGCGCGGAGGCCGGCCCCTACGCCGGTTCGCAGGCCCTGCGAGCGTTCGAGCTGTCACGGATCGTCGTAGGGGCGGGGCTCCGTCCCCGCCCGGGCCGGCGCTCGGGCCGGCCGCTACGCCGGTTCGCAGGCCTGCTACTCTTTAGGGGTGAAGCGGACCCTGTTGTGCTCCATCGTGGCGACCCTGGGCGCTGCCGCGTTGGCCGTCGCGGCCGCCCGCGCCGCCGCGCCGGCGGGGCAGTCGTTCACCTTCGCGCGGCTCAACCGCACCTACAGCGACCTCGCCCCGGACCTGGCGCCGGTGCAGCAGGGGCCGCTGGTGGTGCGGCTGCAGTCCCCCAGCAGCCACCTGGTGGTGGCGGGGCACGAGGTGCTGCTGTCGCCGGTGGGAGACGGCACCCATCGCGCCGAGCTGCTGCTCGACGTGCTGGGCGGCGGGGTGGTCGAGGGGGACGTCGAGTTGGCGGGCATGGTCTCGCCGCTCTCCGACCGCGTGGTGATGCCGCGCCAGCAGTTCCGCATCCCGGCCCGCTTGCGGCTCACCCCCTCGCTCGACGGCTTCGAGGTGACGCCGATCGAGCTGCCGTCCCATCTGCGCGTCGCCTTGCAGAGCCAGCTGGGGAGCCAGCTGGTGGGGCTGTGCGACCAGCTGACGGCGCTGCTGCTGGCCTTCGACTGCAGCGGCCTCGACCGCTCACTGTCGTCCTTGCGGGTGCCGCTGCCGCCGCCCGGGGAGACCTATCTGCTCCCCATGTCCGAGATCGCCCCCGAGGAGCGCAGCGCCCTGCTGCGCTATCTCGAGGACACCTCGGGGCCCGCTTGAGCGCTTCCTACTCCCTCCCACAACCCCGGAGATCGCTGCGTCCATGAGTGCCCGTCATCTGCTGAACCGCCTCTACTACTTCACCATCGAGGACGAGAGTATCCTCGCCGAGGCCTTCGCCAAGTTCGAGCGCGACTTCTACGCCATCGCCTACAAGGTCGACGGCACCGAGGACGTCTTCGTCACCACCCAGGAGACCAAGGAGGCGATGGACCGCCACGACGTCCCCTACACCCTGCTCGCCGAGGAGGAGAGCTCGCGCATCGCCGTGTTGCACTCGCCGCAGTCGCGCGAGGAGCTGTCGGACTACGTGGACGCCCTCAAGGCGCTCACCCTGGCCTACCGCTCGGTGGCCGTCGCCTGCGTCGGCCGCAACGGCGACAAGGACCTCGGGTTCGACCTGTCGCAGAGCTCCCGCAACTACACCTACTTCACGGCGCTCGCCGGGCACACCTACATCTGGCGGCTGTTCCGCACCCGCGACGAGGCGAGCGACTTCGTCGACAAGCTGACCGTCGGCGAGCAGGAGGCCATGGAGTGGGCCGACGGCATCCCGCTGGAATCGGCGGCGGAGCTCAAGACCTTCGGGTGAGCGGCGGGGAGACGACCTTTCGCGTCTCCGAGCTCGGCGAGGCGATCCGCCTCGTGCTCGGCGAGGCGTTCCCGGCGGTGTGGGTGGTCGGCGAGGTGCAGCGGCTGCGCGCCAGCCGCAACGGCCACGTCTACTTCGAGCTGGTGGAGAAGGGGCAGGGCGACGAGATCGTCGGCAAGATCGACGGCGTCATCTGGCGCACCGACTTCCAGCGGGTGCGGCGCCTGCTGTCCGAGACCGGCCAGGAGCTGCGCGATGGCGTCGACCTGCGCTGCCGCGGGCGGGTCGAGTTCTACCCCGCCGGCGGGCGCCTGCAGCTGATCGCCCGCGAAGTCGACCCCGTGTTCACGCTCGGCCTGCTGGCGCGGCGGCGCCAGGAGACGCTCGCCGCCCTCGCCGCCGCCGGCCTGCTCGAGCGCAACAAGGGCCTGGCGCTGTCGCTGCTGCCGCTGCGCCTGGGCCTCGTCACCTCGCACGACAGCGCCGCCTACCACGACTTCCTCGCCACCCTCGGTGAGAGCGGATACTGCTTCCAGGTGCTGCTGGTGCACGCCGCGGTGCAGGGGCGCGAGGCCGAGCGCCAGGTGGTGTCGGCGCTGCGGGCGGTGGCGCGCCTGGGGGTGGACTGCGCGGTGGTGATCCGCGGCGGCGGCTCGCGCAGCGACCTGGCGGCCTTCGACAGCCGCGCCATCGCCGAGGCGATCGCCGGGCTGCCGGTGCCGGTGCTCACCGGGCTCGGTCACGAGATCGACCAGTCGGTCGCCGACCTGGTGGCGCACACCGCGCTCAAGACGCCGACCATGGTGGGGCAGTTCCTGGTGCGCCGCGTCGAGGCGGCCGAGCGCCGGCTCGCCGAGGCGGCGGAGGCGCTGTGCGCAGGGGCCCGCGAGCGCCTGCGCGAGGCGCGCGAGGGGGTGGGAGGCGCCGAGCAGGGGGTGCGCTCCGCCGGCGTGCGCCTGCGCCGCGAGGGAGAACGGGTGGAGGAGATGGCCGGCCTGCTGTCCCGTCTCGCCACCCAGCGCCTGCGCCGGGTAGCGGCCGAGCTCGCCGCCGGCGAGCGGCGCCTGGCCGCCGCCGTACCGCGGCTGCTGGCGCGCCAGCAGCGCGCCCACCGCCGCGTCGCCGAGCGGGTGGTAGCCTCGGGCCGGCTGCGGCTGCGCGAGGCGATCGGCCGCTGCGACGGGCTGGCGCGGCTGTGCCGCGAGCTGGCGCCGCAGCGAGTGCTGGAGCGGGGCTTCAGCATCACCCGCACCGCCGGGGGTGCCCTGCTGCGCACCCCCCGAGGGGTGGTCGCGGGGGAGCGAATCGTCACCGAGCTCGCCGCGGGGCGGCTCACCAGCCGGGTGGAGGAGCGATGAGCGATCCGACGCGTCAACGCGATCTGTTGGGCGAAGAGCCCGCCGAGCCGGTGGCTGCCGCGGATGCCGCCGGCGCTCCCGGTTTCGCCGAGGCGATGAGCGAGCTCGAGGAGATCCTGCAGCGCATCGAGGGGGAGGAGACCGACATCGATGCGCTGGCCGCCGAGCTCAAGCGGGCGGCGCGGCTGCTCGAGCTGTGCCGTACCAAGATCCGGCGCGCCGAGGTGGAGGTGAGTCAGATCGTGCAGCAGCTCGAGGGGGCGGAGGACGAGGGGTGAGTGCCGTGGAGCCTCTCTAGGGGAGCCGGTGGTCGGCGCCGCGCTGCTCTTCTCGCTGTTCACCGTCATCGCCACGGCCGGCGGGGCGGCGATCGCCCGCCACTTCCTCGGCCGCCGCCAGGCGGTGGTCACCGCCCTGCTGATAGCCGCCTTCTTCGCCGCCCTGTGGGTAGCCCTCCGGCTGTGGGTGTTCCCCCTCTTCGCGGCGCCGTAGCCCCGCCCGGGTAGGTCCGCATGTTGCACGCGCTATTGTCGCGGTGGCGCCCCGGAGGGCGCCATGAGGCCCAGGCAGCCATGAAGTCCAGGCGAGCAGGTGACGACGACGGCGGGCGGCGCACCCTCGCCGTGGGTGGCCGCGCCACCGAACGCGAGCGGATGGTGTCGCGGCAGATCGCCGCCCGCGGCGTGCGCGACGAGAGGGTCCTGGAGGCGATGCGGCGGGTGCCGCGCGAGCCCTTCCTGCGGCAGGAGCTGCGCGATCTCGCCTACGAGGACTCGCCGCTGCCCATCGCCGAGGGGCAGACCATCTCGCAGCCCTACATGGTGGCCTTGATGACCGAGGCCCTCGAGCTGGGCCCCGACGACCGCGTGCTCGAGATCGGCACCGGCTCGGGCTACGCGGCGGCGGTGCTCGCCGAGGTCGCGGCGGAGGTGGTCACGGTCGAGCGCCATCGCAGCCTCGCCGACGAGGCGCGGCGGCGGCTGGCCGGGCTCGGCTACGACCAGATCGAGGTGGTGCACGCCGACGGCACGCTGGGGTGGCCGGAGCGGGCGCCCTACGACGCCATCGTGGTCGCCGCCGGCGGCCCGGACGTCCCCGCGGCGCTGCAGCGGCAGTTGGCGATCGGCGGCCGGCTGGTGATCCCGGTGGGGCCGACCCGCCTGCTGCAGACGCTGGTGCGGCTGCGGCGGGTGGGCGAGAAGGACTTCCGGCACGAGGACCTCGGCGAGGTGCGCTTCGTGCCCCTGGTCGGTGAGGAGGGTTGGGAGGACGACGAGAGCACGGCCCGGCCCGGGGGCGGGCGGCGGTCGTAGGGGCCGGCCTCCGCGCCGGCCCGGGCGGGGCCGGAGCCCCGCCCCTACGACCGGCGGAGGCCTGCGACCGGCGTAGGGGCCGGCCTCCGCGCCGGCCCGGGGGCCCCTACGCCTCGTCGAGCTGGGCGACGCGGCGCGCGTGGCGGCCGCCGTCGAAGGGCGTCTGCAGCCAGATGCGCAGGATCTCCCGCACCAGCTCCCAGGGGAGCAGCCGCTCGCCCAGCGACAGCACGTTGGCGTCGTTGTGACGCCGCGCCAGCTCGGCGCTCTCGGCGCTCCAGCACAGGGCGCAGCGCACGCCGCGCACCCGGTTGGCGGCCATCGCTTCGCCGTTGCCCGAGCCGCCGAGCACGACGCCGCGCGCGCAGTCGCCGCGCGCCACCGCCTCCGCCGCCGGGCGAACGAAGCGCGGGTAGTCGACCGACTCCTCGGAGTCGGTGCCGAAATCGACCACCTCGTGCCCCTCCTGTCGCAGCAGCTCGGCGATCCGCTGCTTGTAGCGGAAGCCGGCGTGGTCGGAGGCGAGGGCGACGCGCATCGGGGGAGGCCGCGACGTCACGCCGCTTCGCGCTGCGGCTCGTCGGGCTCCCCCTCCTGCTGCTCCTCCGCCTCGGGCACGGTGCGGTAGAGGTCGGGGGCCACCGAAGAGGGCGGGAACATCGGCTCTTGCACGTCCTGCGCAGCCTCCTCCTCCTCTTCCGGGCCCGCGCCGAAGAAGACCTTCGCCGCCCCCTGCTCCGCCACTTTCTGGTCGAGGAGCTCGACCAGCGCGTCGCGCCGCTGCATCAGCCCCTTGAGGTTGAAGCTCCCGAGGTGCGGCGTCACCGCCTTCTTGACCTCCTTCTCGTCGAGCGCCTTGAGGCGTTGGTAGAGGCTCTGGTCGAGGCGGCGCACCCGTTCCGGATTGGGCAGCTCCGGCTCGCGGCCGAAGGCGCGGGTGTGGTCGATGTACCACACCGTCCAGCCCGGGCCGATCAGCACGTTGCCGAGGTTGCGGTCGATGTTGTTGATCAGGTTGTCCCAGATGTTCATGGTGTGCAGCTGGCGCTTGTAGACGCTCTGGTCGGGCGCCTCCAGGCTCTTCTCCCGGCGGTCCACCTCGGTCATCGCGCCCTCGACCCACAGCTGCAGCGAGCCGGTGCCGAAGCGCTGCAGCTTGCGGATCACCGTCGGCGGCACCAGATCGAGCCCGAGCAGACGGGACAGCTCGTAGGCGGCGACTTCGTTCTTGTAGGTGTCGCGGAAGTCCAGGACGAAGGTGCCGTCCGCCATCCGGTGGCGCTGCTTCACCAGGTCGATGTCGCGGAACACGGCATGGGCGCGGACGCCGTTGCGCTCGAGCAGCACCTTGCGCGGCTCGGTGATGCCGACCGGAATGCGCTTGACCTCGACGATGTCGGCCTCGCGCAGGAACTCGAGCACCTCGTCGTCGGAGGTGAAGGGCAGCGGCTGTCCGTCGAGGCCGAGGTAGCGGGCCGCGCCCGTCGGGGCGGCCGGCGGTCCGCCGGCCTGGGCACGGGGCGTCGACGCCGGTCTCGGCCGCAGCAGCTGGCCGCGGTCGACGGCGAAGACCACCGGCGACGGGCCGGCGTCGCCGATCCGCTCGCTGGTCGGCGACGGTGGCGCCGTATCGAGCAGCACCAGCTGTTCGTTGGGGTAGACGGCGGTGAACCGCCCGCCGGCGATCTCGAGCGCCGAGGGGCGGCCGCGGTAGAACTCGACCAGCATGCCGGTGTCGATCAGGAACAGCTTGCCGCCGTAGCGCAGGTCGATCTCCGGGCGGTGGCGCGGCGACGAGTGCCCCACCACCATGTGGCCGACGCCGAAGTCGCGCAGGGCCTTGTCGAGCTCCGCCTCGGCCGTCGCCCCGTCCTCGGTGTGGCCGCGGTACCAGACCGGGCCCTGCGGGCTGAACGACAGCCAGTCGCGCATGCTCATGAAGTCCCGCAGCGTCCGGGCCATGAACATCTGGGTCGCCTCGGGGACGGTGCCGGCGGGACGGGACCCCAGCCAGCCCTGGTGGTGCACCACCGCCTGCGACATCTCGCCGAGGGTCGAGAACGGCAGGATGACCTGCTGCTGCAGCAGGTATTCGCGATTGCGGTCGAAGGTGGCGATCTCCTCCCGCACCGCCTTGTTCAGCGCCGCGAGCTTGCGCGGGCGAAGCTGCTCGCTGACCCCGCCGTGCAGGAACAGGGTGTCGGCGTGCACCGCCGCCGTGTCCAGCCCACGCAGCCACTTGCCGTAGACGCCTTCGGGCCCGAGCGCCTCGAGGTAGGCGAAGTAGCCCGGCGGATGGTCCTTCAGCCAGCGCTCGCGCTCCTCGGCGGTCGAGTGCGGCACGCGCTGGCTCTGCCAGCGGGCCAGCCGCTTCTGCTGCTCCACCCAGGCGTCCCAGGCCTCCTCCCGCTGCCCGGGTCGCTCCTCGGCCGCGAAGGAGGCGTAGGCCCTGGGGTTGACGTCCCGCGGCTCCAGCATCAGGTTCATGATCTCGTGGTTGCCCAGGAGCACCACGACCTCGCCGCCTGCCGCCTTGGCCTCCGGCTGGAGGCGCATGAGCAGGTCCATGACGCCGCGCACGTCGACGCCGCGGTCGAGCAGGTCGCCGGTCTGCACCAGGGTGGCGTCGCCGCCGGCCCAGTGGCCCTCGGCGTCGAGCAGCCCGGCGGTGCCGAGGATCGACTGCAGGCCGTCGAGCGAGCCGTGGACGTCGCCGATGGCGACCACCCGCGCGGACGCCGGTGGGGCCGCGAGGGCGATCGCCAGGGTCGCCAGCAGGGACAAGCGGAGGCGAGGGTTGCGATGGGTCACGAGGGTTCCTCCATGGGCTCGGCTACCAGCGGCGCCGACGCCTGGACAGTGGCAGAAGTGGCGGGGGAAGGGCCTTTCGGGGCGGTCGAGAGCAGCTGTCGGAACAGGGCCTTGACGATCTCGATGTTGTTGGCGAGCACGTCGAAGAAATCCTCGGCGTCGAGGGCGACGACCAGCGTCTCGTCCTGGGCCACCGCATTCTCGGCCCGCAGGCGGCCGGAGAGGATCTCGGCGGCGCCGAAGGTCTGCAGCGGCCCGATGGTACGGCCGGGGGAATCGCCCCCGGCCAGCTCCACCTTACCCCGCACCACGCAATAGATGGCGTCGGGGAGGTCCTGCACCTGGTAGATGGGCTCGCTCGGGCCGTAGGAACGCTCGCGGGCGATGGCGGCGATGCGTAGCACCTCCTCGGCCTTGCAGAAGTGGAACAGGTCCGCCGACTGCAGGATGATGATCCGTTCGATGGTCGCCAGCTCAGCCATGGGGCCCTCCCGGCCATTGATGCGTCACGGTGTCGCGATCCTCAGTCGGCGCACCGCCCAGCCGGCGGTCTCGCGCACCCAGGGCGCGGTCGCCTGCCGGGCCAGCTCGGCCAGCCTCGGGAAGAGACGCTCGAGGCGCTGAGAATAGACGAAGTAGACGGCCCCCAGCGCCAGGCTCGCCTCCTCGGCGGGTTGCGCGCCGCGGGCCTCCGGGCTGCCGTCCTCGGCCAGCAGCCGGTCGAGGACGGCGACCTGCGAGGCGGCCGCGAGACCCAGCTCGCGCTGGGCCCGCTGCAGCTTCTCGCTCAGCGGCGCGTCGTCGATCGCCATCGACACGTCGCGCCGCACGCGGCCGCTGAGGGTGTTGTCGAGGTATTCGAGGGCGCCGGCGCGCAGCGCGGGGCTGTCGCTGATCAGGCTGCGGTGCGCCGCCCAGACGTCGCGCGGCGGATGGAGCACCGCGAGGAGCGTGAAGAGGTTGGTCACGTGCCCCTCCAGCCGCTCGGCGAGGAGGCGCTGCAGCAGCTCGGGCTCCTCGTCGTCGCCGCCCCAGGAGACCAGGGGCCCCACCAGACGGCCGCGGCCGTCGAGACCGAGCCCGGCGAGCTCGGCGAGACGGCCGAGGTAGAGTCGCGCCTCCTCCCCGATCAGCTCCTCGACCCGCTGTACGCTCGCCTCGTCGGCGAGGTGCTCGCGCACCGCCGCCAGCCCCTCCAGGCAGCGGTGGCGCAGCAGCGGATCCTCGGGGCCGGCGGCGTTGCCGAGCAGCGCCCGCGCCCCCGCCGGGGTGCCGATCGAGGCGATCGTCTTGGGGATGGCGCGGCGCAGCCAGGCGGGCTCGTGCGCGTCGTTCATGAAGTGCACCAGGACGGGGAGGGCCTTGTCGCCGAAAGCCACCAGCGCCTCCTGCGCCGGCTCCTTGAGCCGCCGGTCGGCGAGCAGGGCGATCAGCTTCGGCGCGTAGATGGGGGTGAAGCCCTCGCGCGCCTCCCGCCGGCGCACCGCCGCCACCGCCTCGCGGACGACCTTGGGATCGGTGTCGTAGAGCAGCTGGATCAGCTGCTGGCGGAACTGCGGCTCGGGGATCGCGCCGAGCGCCTTGGCCGCCTCCGCGCGGGTAGCCGGATCGCCGTCGCCGAGCATCTCCTCGAGCACCACGGCGGCCCGCGCCGCCGCCTCCTCGTCCCCTTCACGGGCGAGGCAGGCGACCGCCGCCGCGCGCACCGCCGCGTCCGCCTCGTCCAGCCGGGGCAGCATCAACGAGCAGATGTCCTCCCGGCGCAGCAGCGACAGGGTGCGGATCGCCTCGGCGCGCACTTCCGGGTCGGCGTGGGCGATCTGGCGCTCCACCAGCGCGGCGGCGTCGTGGCGCTCGGCGGTGGCGAGGATGCGCAGCGTCGCCCGCCGCACCCCGGGGTCGTCGTGGTAGAGCAGCAGCGGCGGCACCAGCCGCTCCTTGCCGTGGGCGCTGAGCAGCTCGAGCCCCTGCAGCACCTGCCGGCCGTCGGGGCTGCCCAGCGACTGCACCACGAGCTCGAGCGTGGCCGAGTCGGAGAGGTGCACCGGCACCTCGAGATCGATGGTGCGCCGCTTGAGGTTGCCGCGGAAGGCGTGGACGTATTCGCGGTAGGTGCGGCCGATCAGCCACAGCCACACCACGATCAGCGCCAGCGAGATCCACCCCGCGTCGAGGGCGGTGAACAGGCCGAAGGTCACGGGCAGCAGCAGCAGGGCGGCGACGCCCTTGGCGCCGCGCGCCACCAGCACGTCGATGAACGCCTTGGCCTTGAGCCGTTGCGTCGACGGCACCGGCAGGAAGAGCAGCTCGCGGCTGGCCTGGTCGAGCGAGTAGCGCAGCCCGTTCTCGCCCACCTTGAGGATGACCGCCGCGGCCAGCAGCGCCGTCGGCAGCCCCACCGCCGCCACCATCATCGCCACCGTCCCCACCGCCATGGTCACCGGCAGCACGCGTAGCGCGGCGCCGACGCCCAGCACCCGGTGGATGCGGGCGGTGAACAGCAGCTGGAAGACGAAGGCCGAGATCCCCATCACGGTGTAGAAGTTGCCGAAGAAGGCGGTGCGCTGCTCGAGGTTGGTGGTGGCGTTCTCCACCGCGAAGTTGAACTGCAGGTCGACGACCTGGGCGACCAGGGTGGTGAGGATCACCAGGCCGGCCACCAGGCGCAGCAGGCGCGACTGCAGCAGGATCTGCAGCCCGCCCTTGGCGGCGTCCATCTTGGCCATCGCCCCGGCCTTGGCGGGGCCCGCCGCGGCCCCGGTATACCCACGGCGCCGCTGCATGCCGTGGATGACGTAGATCAGCACCGTCGACAGCCCCAGGATGCCGGCCGCGACGAGGAACGTGGAGCGGGTGGAGACGATGCCGCTGACCACCCGCGCCACCTGGCCGCCGAGGATGCCCCCCAGCAGCCCGCCGGCGCCGACGAAGGCGAAGAGGCGGCGCGCCTGGCGGGGGTCGAGCACGTGGTTGGCGAACGACCAGAACTGGCTGACGTTCATCACGTAGACCAGGCTGATCCAGACGTAGAAGGCCACCGCCACCCACGCCGCCCCGAAGCCGAAGAGCCACCAGAACAGCACCATGCTGGCGCCGATGATGGCGCTGGTCGCCGCCAGCAGGTGGTGGCGCGCGGTGCGGTCGACGAAGCGGCTGAAGAGCCACAGGAACGGGTAGGAGAGCAGCGCCACGGCCAGGTACACCCAGGGCAGCTGCGACGCCCCCAGCTCGTCGATGAAGGTCGACTGGCGGATGCTCTTGGTGGCGTACTGGAAGGTGATGAAGAGGAAGAAGGTGAAGAACAGCAGGAAGGCGAAGGGAGCCTCGCCGGGGTGCAGGTCGACCCCCAGGCGCTTCATCAGCGCCCGCGAGCGGGCGGCGAGGGAGCCGAGCTCACGCTCGGCTGCGATCGGTTCCGTGGGACTTCCTGGAGGGGACAACTCGCGCATTATAGCGGGACGCCACCCACTCGGCGGTTTCCCGCACCACCGGGTCGGGAGCGTCCTGCCGCAACGCCTCGACCGCCGGCGCCAGCCGGGAGGCGCCGCGGCAGCGTACTTCGTACAGTGCCGCCAGCGCCAGGGCGCAGCCGTCGGGCTCCGCTTCGAGGCCCGCGGCCAGCAGCCGCCCCAGCACCGCTTCCGCCGGCCGCGGGGCGATGCCGAAGAGCTCGCGGCCGATGGCGACCTTGGCGGCGAGCGGCACCTCGTCGACCACCGCCATCACCTGGCGGCGCACGGCGGCGGGCAGCGTGTTGTCGAGGTACTCGAGGGCGTGCGAGCGGCTCGCCAGCGGCGCGCGCACCAGGGTGCGGTAGGCGTCGCCGACCGATCCGGCGGGGGCGAGCAGCCCGGCGAGACCGAACAGGTTGCGGACCGACTCGCCCAGCCGCTCGGCGAGCATGCGCTCGAGGAGGCTGGGCCGCTCGTCTTCGTGCCACTGCAGGCGCCAGCCCTGCAGGGTGGACCGCTCCGCCACCCCCAACCCCCACAACAGGGTGACGAGATCGAGGCAGGTCCTCGCCTCGGCGACCGCCGCCTGCTCGACCACGACCGCTGCCGCGGCGTCCCCTGGCGGCAGGTCGAGCTCCCCGAGGGCCTCGATCAAGGCGCGCCGCAGGCGCCTCTCGGCGGGCCGCCCCAGGCGGTCGAGCAGGATCCTGCGGGCCTCGTCGCCGCCGATCGCCGCGATCGCCCTGGGCAGCGCCTGGCGCACCGGCGGGGGCTCGTCGTCGCTGTCGAGGAACCAGCGCAGCAGCGGCAGCACCGGCGGGCCGAGGCCGACCAGCGCTTCGCGGGCGGCGTTGCGCACCCGGCGACTGGCCAGCAGCGACACCGCGCTCGGCGTGTAGACCGGGACGAACCCGTCCCGTACGGCGCGCCGGCGCACCGCGGCGAGGGCGGCGGTGGCCACCTCGGGAGCGCCGTCGGCGAGCAGTTGCACCAGCAGGTCGCGGTGCCGCGGCTCGGGCATCATCCCCAGGGCGCGCGCCGCCTCCGCCCGGGTCGCGGTCCCGGCGTCGCTGGTCATCTCCTCCAGCGCCTGGTTGGCCATCTCCTCCAGCTCCGGGTCCCCGTAGGTGGCGAGCGCCGCCACCGCCGCCGCCCGCACCGCCGGGTCGACGTCGCGCAGGCGGGGCAGCATCAGGCTCGGCAGCTCCTGCTGCTCCAGCTCGGCGAGGGCGCGCGCCGCCTCGGCGCGGACGTCCGGGTCCTCGTCGCCGAGCCGCCGCTCGATGAGGGGCAGCGCGTCGGTGCGGTCGGCGCGGGCGAGCACTCCCAGCGTCGCCTGGCGCACCCGCGGGTCGTCGTGGTAGAGCAGCAGGGGGTGCACCAGGTTGCCGCGGCCGGCGAGCTCGAGCAGGCGCAGGCTGTGCAGCACCCGCTGCGGCTCGTTGCTGGAGAGCGCCTGCAGCAGCACCTCGAGCGCGGTGGCGTCGGCGAGGCTCAGCTCCGGGACGTCGAGCGAGGGCTCGCGGCTCAGCAGGTCGCGGAAGGAGCCGGCATAGGCGCGGTGCAGGGACCTGGCCACCGCCACCCACACCACCAGGGCGGCGGCGGCCAGCCAGGCGACGTGCAGCGGCGCCATCCACCCCCAGGCGACCGGCAGCAGGAGGATGGCCGCCAGCCCCTTGGCGCTGCGCTGCACCAGCAGGTCGATCACCGCCTTGACCCGCGTCCGCCAGGCCTCCGGCACCGGGAAGAACAGCAGCTCGTGCACCGTCTGGCGCAGCGAGAAGCGCAGGCCCGACTCGACGCCCTTGAGGATCAGGGCGGCGGGCACCAGCAGGCCGGGCGCCAGCGCGGCGGCGGCGAGAAAGGCGGCGGTGCCGGCGCTCAGGCTCCACGGCACCGCGGACAGCGCGAATCCCACCCCCAGACGGCGCAGCAGCGGCCCCACGGCGACGACCTGGAACACCAGGGCGCCCAGCGCCACCCAGCTGGCGAAGGAGCCGAAGAAGGCGGTGAGCTGGTCGGTGCCGCCCACCGCCTGGTCCACCGCCCAGTTGAACATCAGATCCACGGCCTGGGCGACGACGACGCCCAGCAGGGTCACCGCGGTGAGCAGCCGCAGGTGGTGCGAGGCGCGGACGATGGTGATCCCGCCGAGGACCTCTTCCCGCCCGGGAGGCGGCGCCGCGGGTGGCGCGGGGCGCCGGCCGGCGAGCCCCAGCGCGGCCACCACCAGCGGCAGCACGGCGGCGCCGAGGAGGAGGTGGCGGCTGCCCACCGCCCCCGCCGCCCAGCGGGTCAGCTGCCCGCCCAGCACACCGCCGAGCAGCCCGCCGGCGGCCACCAGGGCGAACAGGCGTCGCGCCTGGCGCGAGTCGAAGCTGCGCGCGGCGAGCGACCAGAACAGCGTCAGCAGCAGGGCCTGCACCAAGGAGATCCAGACGTAGAACGCCATCGGCAGCCAGGTCCAGCCGGCGTTCCAGGCTCCCCAGAAGGGGATCAGGCTGGCCGCCGCCACGCCACCCGAACCGGCCAGCAGCACGCCCGGCGTCACCCGGTGCGAGAGCTGGTCGATGAGGCGCAGGACCGGAAAGGAGACGATCGCCAGCAGCAGGTAGGCCAGCGGCAGCCGGGTGGCGCCGAGATCGTCGAGGAAGGCGGCCTGGCGGACGCTGCCGGTGGCGGTCTCGAAGACCACCAGCAGCAGCAGCATGGCGACCAGACGGGTGACCAGCGGCCCCTCGCCGGCGCGCAGCTCGGGCCGCCACCAGGGCCGCGTGGGGAGGGAGCTCACGGCGCGGCGAAAACCACGGCGTCTTCACCCTCGGCGGCGATCCGCTCCTTCACCAGGGCCACCACGCGGCGCCGGCGCTCCAGGAGCGAAGCCACGTGGGTGCCCTTGACGTAGGGCTTGACGCGCTGCCGGATCTCCTGGTCCGAGACGGTGAGCAGCCGCTCCCACACCCGCCGCTCCACGCGTTGCACCGTGTCGGGGTCGCGCAGCTCCCGCCGCCCGTCGAAGCTGCGGGTGTGGTCGACCAGCCACAGGGTCCAGTCGGGGGTCACCAGGAAGTTGCCCATGTGCCGATCGGTGTTGGCGATCAGCTGGTCGAAGAGGTCCGCCATCTGCCGCTGGCGGTGGAAGTGCTCCGCCTGCTCGGGCGGTGGCTCGATCCCCTTCTCCAGGCGCTCGGCCTCGGTCATCGCCCCCTCGATCCACAGCTGCAGCGAGCCGCGCTTGCCGGCTCGTCGCAGCACCGTCGGCGGGATCGCGTCGTAGCCGAGCAGGCGGGCGAGCTCGAAGGCGGCCAGCTCGGAGAGGTAGGAGTCGACGAACCCCCAGGTCCCCACGTCACGGTGGTCGTAGACGGTGCGGAAGACGGCGCGCGCCTCCACCTCGCCGGCGCGCAGCCGCATGCGATCGGGGCGGTTGATGCCCATCGGCAGCTCCTCGCGCTCGACCACCTCCGCGGTGGCGAGGAACTCGACGGCCTCGTCGATGGTGGCGAAGGGAGCGTCCGGCGGCAGCGGCCTCGCCTGCGCCAGGCCGCAGGCGGCGAGCGTCAGCGACAGAGTGACGACGGCAGCGCGCATGGAGGGCCCCCTAGAGCACCGTGAAGACCTGGTCGAGGCCGGCCAGCGAGAGCAGCTCGCGGACCTGCGGGCTGGCGTTGGCCAGCGTCACAGAGCCGCCCTTCTTGGCCAGCCGCAGCTGCAGCGCCACCAGCAGGCCGAGGCCGGCGCTCGATACGTAGGCCAGCTCGGCGAGGTCGAGCGTGCAGGAGTCTGCGATCTGGTCGAAGGCCTCCCGCGCCTTGGCTTCCTGGGAGGCGTCGAACCTGCCACTGAGGGCGACGTGGTCGGGGGCGGTGCGTTCGATCTCCAGCATCATGCGAACCTCTTGTAAGCGGTGACTTTCAGCTGCCGGTCTTGGTAATCGTAGGCGAGCTCGTCGGTCATCGAGCGGACCAGGTGCAGGCCGAGGCCGCCGGGCCGCCGCCGCTCCAGGGGCGCGTTCACGTCGACCTCGGCGGCGCCCCCCGGGTCGAACGGCTCGACGTCGAAGTCGGTGAGCTCGAGCGCCACGCCGTCGGCCACCTTGTCGATCGCGATGCGGATGTCGTGGCTCGACATGGTGTTGTACTTCACCATGTTGGTGAAGACCTCCTCCGTGACCAGGTGGAGGTAGAAGGCGGCGTTGCCGTCGAGGCCGTGCTCGCCAACGAAAGCGTCGAGGAAATCGAACACGTCGCGCAACGAGCCCAACGCCTTCGCGAAGCAGCGCTCTCTCCGCATCGGTAGACTCCGTGGCGAGCACTATACTCGACGGCCGATCCGCGAGTGAGAACGGGAGTACGACAGGGCATGACTCAGGAACATCTCGCGCCGTGAGCGAGTGGTGCCTGCGGGTGACGCCGCCGCACGGCGATCCCTACGACCACGACCTCGAAGGGGAGGTGGTCACCGTCGGCCGGGCGTCCGACGCCACCGTGGTGCTCCCCGACCGCTTCCTCTCCCGCCACCACGCGCGCCTGGTGCGGCAGGGAGACGCCTGGGCGCTCGAGGACCTGGGGTCGCGCAACGGCACGCTGCTCAACGGCCGGGCGGTCGAGGGGAGCATGTCGATGATGCCGGGCGACGTGATCTCGCTCAGCGCCACCACGCTGTCCCTGCATCGCCGGGGCGAGGCGCCGCCGCCGGCCGGGCGCGGCGCGTCCAGTGGCAGCGCCGGCGCCCTCACCGTCTTTCGCGACGCCGGCGAGATGCTGGAGGTCAGCAAACGCGCCGAGAGCGCCGATCCCGAGGCGCTGCGCAACCTCATCGAACGCATGCGCCTGCTGCACGAGGTGCATCAGGGGATCGGCCACTGCACCGGGCTCGACGAGCTGTTGAACCTGGTGCTCGACCGCGTCTTCCAGCACCTCCAGCCCGAGGAGGCGGTGATCTTCCTCGCGGACGCCGAAGGGGAGCTGCGGGTGGCCGCCAGCCGCACCCGCTCGGGCTTCGCCGGGCGGGCCCTCGACTCGCGCAACCTCGCCCGCGAGGTAGTGGGCAACCGGGTGGCGGCCCTGGTGCTGGACGCCACCGTCGACGACCGCTTCGCCGAGGCGGTGAGCGTGCTGTCGGCCGGCGTGCGCAGCATCCTCGCCGCGCCCCTGCTGCACCCCGAGGGGTGCCAGGGGATGATCGTGCTCGACTCACGCGTCCGCGCCCGTCAGTTCGGCGAGCAGGACCTCGAGCTGCTGGTGTCGCTGGCCTCGGTCGCCGCCATGGGGCTGCGCAACGTGCTGCTGTCCGAGGAGGCGGCGCAGCGGCGGCTGATCGAGCACGAGCTCGACCTCGCCCGCCGCCTGCAGGTGGCGCTGCTGCCGCTCGAGCTGCCGCAGTTCGCCGGCTACGAGCTGCAGGGGTCGAACCTCCCCTCCCGCGGCGTCTCGGGCGACTACTACACCGGGGTCTCGCGCGCCGACGGACGGGAGTGCTTCCTGATGATCGCCGACGTGGCGGGGAAGGGGGTGGGGGCCTCGCTGCTCACCGCCTCGCTGGAGGCCCTGTGCGCCGGCCCGATCACCGAGGGCCTGCCTCCCGACACCCTGTGCGATCGCGTCGGCCGCCGGCTCCTCCAGCGCACCCCTCCCGAGCGCTACGCGACGGCGTTTTGCGGCTCCCTCGACGTCCCTTCGGGGACGCTGTGCTTCGCCAACGCCGGGCACCCGCCGCCGCTGCTGCTGCGCCGCCAGGGAGAGGTCGAACGTCTGGCGCGCACCGGCCCGCCCCTGGGGCTCCTCCCCGGCGCGACCTACGGCGGCGGCGAGGTGGAGCTGGCGCCGGGCGACGTGCTGGTGACCTACAGCGACGGCGTGACCGAGGCCGAGAACCCGGAGGGGGAGCAGTACGGCATCGACCGCCTGGAAGCGCTGCTGCGGCAGCACGCTGGCGCCGGCCTGGAGACGGTGATCGCGGCGCTGGAGAGCGACCTGTCGGCCTTCACCCGCGGCACCTCCTACGCCGACGATCGCACGCTGCTGCTGCTGCGGCGTTCGGAGCCGCATGACGCGAGCGGATAGGAGCCTGCGCCGGTCTGCCGCGCAGGCTCCTGGCGGACCGCCGCGCCGGCGGCGGCTGTGGCCCCCTCTCTCCGCCGCCGTCGCCGCGGCCTGGCTGGGCGCCTGCGCTCCCGAGGAGACGCCGCGCGCCGCGGCTCCGGCGGCGCCGGGCCCCCCTCGCCAGGCGCGCCAGCCTCCCTCGCCGCCGCTCTTCACCGACGTCACCGCCGAGGTGGGGGTCGACTTCCGGCACGTCAACGGCATGCGCGGCGAGTACTGGTTCCACGAGATGATGGGCGCCGGCGTGGCGCTGTTCGACTACGACGGGGACGGCGACCTCGACCTCTACCTGGTGCAGGGCCACCCGATGGACGCCGCCGGCCGGCCGCCGGCCGAGCCGCCGTCGGACCGCCTGTACCGCAACGACCTGGAGATCGGCGCCGACGGCCGCCGGGTGCTGCGCTTCACCGACGTCACCGCCGAGAGCGGCATCCGCGCCACCGGCTACGGCATGGGCGTGGCCACCGGCGACTTCGACGGCGACGGCTGGATCGACCTCTACGTCACCAACTACGGGCCCAACCAGCTGTGGCGCAACCAGGGCGACGGCACCTTTCGCGACGTGACGCGCGAGAGCGGCGCCGACGACCCGCGGTGGAGCGTCCCCGCCGTCTTCTTCGACTACGATCGCGACGGGCGGCTCGACCTGTTCGTCGGCAACTACGTGGAGTTCAGCGTCGCCACCCACAAGCGCTGCACCACCGACCTCGGCGGCGACAACTACTGCGGCCCGCTGTCGTATCCGCCGCAGGGGGACAGCCTGTTCCGCAACCTCGGCGGCGGCAGGTTCGCCGAGGTCACCGGCGCGGCGGGTCTGGCGGCGGCCTCCGCGGGAGGCGCCCTGGGCGCCGTGGCCGGCGACTTCGACGGCGACGGCTGGCTCGACCTCTACGTCGCCAACGACGGGGTCGCCAACCACCTGTGGCTCAACCAGGGCGACGGCACCTTCCGCGAAGAGGCGCTGCTGGCCGGGGCGGCCGTCTCCGGCACCGGGCAACCGCAGGCGAGCATGGGCACCGAGGTCGACGACTTCGACGGCGACGGCGACGAGGACCTCTTCCTGGCCCACTTGACCCGCGAGCACAGCACCCTCTACGTCAACGACGGCAAGGGGTACTTCCTCGACCGCTCGGACGCGGCGGGCCTGGGGGCGCCGAGCTTCGACATGACCGGCTTCGGCACCGCGTGGGCGGACTTCGACAACGACGGCTGGCTCGACCTGCTGACCGTCAACGGGGCGGTGCGGGTGCTCGAGCACCTGGTACTCGCCGGCGACCCGTTCCCGCTGCACCAGCCCAACCAGCTGTTCCGCAACCGCGGCGACGGCACCTACGAGGACTGGAGCGCCCGCGCCGGCCCCGCCCTGGCGCTGTCGGAGGTGTCGCGGGGGCTCGCCGTCGGCGACCTCGACAACGACGGCGACCTCGACGTGGTGATCACCAACAACGGCGGGCCGGTACGGGTGCTGCGCAACGAGCTGGGGCAGGAGCGCCCCTGGCTGGGGCTGCGCCTGGTGGGTGGCGCCGCCGGCCGCGACATGCTGGGGGCCCGGGCGGGGCTCGAGCGGCCGGGCCGCCCCACGCTGTGGCGGCGGGTGCGCACGGCGGGCAGCTACGGCTCGGCCCGCGACCCGCGGCTGCTGTTCGGGCTCGGTGCGGGCGACACCGCCCCGGCGCGGGTGGTGGTGCAGTGGCCCGACGGCGCCTGGGAGGCCTTCCCGCCGCCGCCGCTCGGCGCCTACACCACCCTGCGCCAGGGCAGCGGCGAGGCATGGCAGCCGGCGGAGTGAGCTCCTTCGCCCCGGCCGCGGCCTGCTTGCTGCTGCTGGTCGCCTGCGGCGACGGCGGGCGGCCGGCGGAGCTCGAGCCGCTGCCGGCGGCGCCTACAGCGGGCGTCGAGCCGGGGGTCCGCGAGCAGCTGGCCGGCGAGCGGGAGCGCCTGGCCGCGCAGCTCGAGCAGCGCGCCGACGCCGCCGAGCTGGCCTGGAGCTGGGGGCGGATGGGACGCCTCTTCCACGCCTACGGGCTCCTGCCGCAGGCGGCGGCGTGCTATCGCAACGCCGCCCGCCTCGAGGCCGAAGAGCGCCGCTGGCCGTACCTGCTGGGCGCGGTCTACCAGCAGCAGGGCGAGCTCGAGCCGGCGCTCGAGGCTCTCTCCCGGGCGCTCGACCTGGCGCCGGGGGACCCGCCGAGCCTGCTGCGGCTCGGCGAGGTCGCCCTCTCCCTCGACCGCCTCGAGGTGGCCGGCGAGCATTTCGCCGCCGCCGGCGCGGCGCCGGCGTACCGCGCCGCCGCGGAGTGGGGGCTGGCGCGGGTGGCCATGGCGCGCGGCGACGCCGGCGAGGCGGCCGACCGATTCCGCGCCACCCTGGCCGCGCAGCCCGAGGCTTCCTCGGTGCACTACGCGTTGGGCCTGGCCTTGCGCGAGCAGGGGGAGCTCGAGGCGGCGCGCCGGCAGATGCAGCGGCAGGGCAGCGGCGAGGTGCGGTTCGCCGATCCCTGGATCGACGAGGTGGACCGCCTCGCGGTATCGGCCGCCGCCCACCTGCGGCGCGGTGGCAGGGCGCTGGTCAACGGGCAGGTGGAGGAGGCGGTGGAGGCCTACCGACAAGCGGTCGCCGCCGATCCCGAGCACGTCGAGGCGCGCCGCAACCTGGCGCTGGCGTTGCTGCGCCGGGGAGACGCCCAGGGAGCGCTGGCCGAGCTGGGCGAGGCCCGCCGCCGCGACCCCGAGAACCTGTGGGTGCTGTTCGACCTCGGCAACGCGCTGCAGGCCGCCGGCCGACCGGGGGAGGCGGCGGCGAGCTGGCAGCGAGCGCTGGCGCGAGCCCCGGCGTTCGTGCCGGCGCGCTTCAACCTCGCCAACCAGCTGGCGGCCGCAGGCCGCTGGGAGGAGGCCTCGACGCACCTCGAGCGGGCGGTGCGCGACGACCCGCACCACCTGCGGGCGCGCTACCAGTTGGCGATGGCGCACCTGCAGCTCGGCCGCTCCCCCGAGGCGGAGCGGCGGCTGCGGGAGCTACTGGCGGAGGCGCCGGCGTTCGTGCCGGCGCGCCAGGGCCTGGCGGCGGTGCTCGCCGCGCGCGGCGAGCTCGACGCGGCGCGTCGCGAGCTCGAGGCCGGGCTGCAGTCGGCAGGTGAGGAGGGCGCCGCGGCGCCGTTGCACCTCGAGCTGGGGCGGATGGAGGAGCGCCAGGGGCGTCCGGAGGCGGCGCTGGAACGGTACGCCGCGGCTCTCGCCGCCGACCCGCGGCGGCGCGAGGCGCTGCACGGCGAGGCGCGGTCCCTGATCGCCCTCGGCAGGTGGGCCGAGGCGCGACGGCGGGCCGAGACCGGGCTGGCCGGTGCAGGCGGCGACGCCGAGCTGGCGGCGCTACTGGTCCGGGTGCTGGCGGCGGCGCCGGATCCCGCGGTTCGCGACGGAGGCCGCGCGGTCACCCTGGCCCAGCGGCTGCTGGCGGCGCGGCGCTCTGCCGAGCACGCCGAGCTGCTGGCGATGGCGCTCGCCGAGAGCGGCGACTTCGACCAGGCCGCGGCGCTGCAGCAGCAGCTCGTGGCGCAGGCGCGCGCCGCGGGCCGCCGAGCCGAGGCCGAGCGCCTGGAGGCGGCGTTGGCCCGCTATCGGCGCGGCGAGCCCTGGCGCCTGCCGTCGCCGTGAGGGGCCGGGCGCCGCGCCGGCCCGTGGTCCAGGTGACCGTCGTAGGGGCCGGCCGCCGTGCCGGCCGACCGTCGTAGGGGCCGGCCTCCGCGCCGGCCGACCGTCGTAGGGGCCGGCCGCCGTGCCGGCCCGGGGGGACGGGCGGCCACAGAGGGCCGCCCCTACGACCGACCGTGGTCCAGGCGACCGTCGTAGGGGCCGGCCTCGGCGCCGGCCCGGGGGGACGGGCGGCCACAGAGGGCCGCCCCTACGACCGTCGGCTACCGCTCCCAACCCATCGGCGGGCGCACGTCCGAGGGGCGGTCTCCGGGCAGTGTCGCGCCCGGTTTGTCGACGAGCTGCACCGTCGTCGCCTGCGGGCCCATGTCGCCCATCGTCTCCTCGAACCGCACCTGGGTGCCCACCTGGAGGCGGTCCCAGTCGCCGTTGACGACGCTGTTGTGGTGGAAGTAGACCTCCCGCCCGTCGGGCGTCTTGAGAAAGCCGTACCCCTCCTCGCCGAACATCCGCACCACCAGGGCGCGCGGCTCGGGGTGGGTCTTGACGTCGCGCTGCTGCCTGTCCACCAGCTCCTTGAGCTGCCGCTCGGCGGCGTCGAAGGCGGCGCGCACCACCGTCGGGAGCTCGTCGTGGAAGTCGCTGTCGCCCGGCTCCTTGGTGACCACCAGCGCGTGCCCCGGCGGCACCGTCAGGTCGATGCGCACGCGGTAGGGGTTGCCCGAGCGCGCGTGCTGATTGGGGCGCTCGACGGCCACCCGGCAGCTGGTGATGTGGTCGCAGAACTTCTCGAGCTTGTCCACGCGGCGCCGGATCAGCGGCTCCAGGCCGTCGGGGTTCTCGACGTTGCGAAAGCTCAGCTCCAGCGGTACCTGCATGATGTCTCCTGTGTGCGTCGGTGTGCGGCTCGAACCTATCGCGCTCTCCACCTGTCTGGCACTGCAAGGGGGGTACCACTACCCCTTGCGCTCGACCTCCGCCGGCTGGCCGGCCGCCTTCTCCGCCGCCACCCACTCCTTGACCTTGGTCTCCAGCACGTCCAGCGGCAGCGCGCCGTCGAGCAGCACCACGTCGTGGAACTGGCGTACGTCGAAGGCCGGGCCCAGCTCCTGGCGGGCGTAGGCGCGCAGCTCCTTGATCTTCAGCTCGCCGATCTTGTAGGCCAGCGCCTGCCCCGGCCAGACGATGTAGCGGTCGACCTCGACGGTGATGTCGTGCTCGGCCTTGCCGGCGTTCTCCTTGAAGTAGTCGATCGCCTGCTGCCGGCTCCAGCCGAGGTGGTGCATGCCGGTGTCGACCACCAGCCGGATGGCGCGCCACATCTCGTAGGTGAGCTGGCCGAACTTGGCGTAGGGGTCCTGGTAGAAGCCCATCTCCTCGCCCAGGCTCTCGGCGTACAGCCCCCACCCCTCGACGAAAGCGGTCTCGCCGCCGAAGCGGCGGAACCAGGGCAGGCCCTCCTGCTCCTGGGCGAGGGCGATCTGCAGGTGGTGACCGGGCACCGCCTCGTGCAGGGTCAGCGCCTCCATCTCCCACTTCGGCCGCGACTTCAGGTCGTAGGTATTGGCGTAGAACCAGCCCGGCTGGCCGGCCTCCAGCGACCCCATCTCGTAGTAGGCGGTGGTCTGCTGCTGCTCGGTTTCCGGCGGCACCGCCTTGACGCCGTAGGGCAGCCGCGGCAGGGTGCCGAAGAGCTTCACCATCTCCGGGTCGGCGCGCTTGGCGATGTCGCGGTAGGCGGCGAGCAGCTCCTCGGGGGTGTCGAAGTAGAACTGCTCGTCGCTGCGCAGGAAGTCGAAGAACTCGGCGAGCGACCCGGCGAAGCCGGTGCTCTCCATGATCCCCTGCATCTGGCCGCGGATGCGCGCCACCTCCGACAGGCCGAGCTGGTGGATCTGCTCCGGCGTCATGTCGGTGGTGGTCATCTGCCGCACGTTGTAGGCGTACCAGGCCTCGCCCTCGGGGAGGTCGCGCATGGCGATGGTCTGCCGCGCCTGCGGCACGTAGGTCTCGGCGAGGAAGTCGCGCAGCCGCTGCAGCGCCGGCGCGACCTGCTCGGTGAAGACCTCGGCCGCCTCGCGCTGCAACCGCTCCCGCTCGGCGGTCGGGACGTCGTCGGGCATGCGCGTGAAGGGCGCCAGCAGCGGGCTGGCCATCGCGTCGTCGACCAACAGGTTGGCGACCTGCTGCGGCACCGACCGGAGGGTCACCTGCGGCGGCGTCACCCCCTGCTCCAGCCCCTTCTCCAGCCGCTCGATGGTGTGGCCGATCTGGGTGGGGATGCCGCGCAGACGCGCCAGGGTCGCCTCGTAGTCGGCGACGCTGCGCGCCGGGTTGCGCTGCAGCACCCGGGCGAAGCTCTGGTGGACGCCGCTCATCTGGCTGATGACCAGGTACTCGCCGGGGAAGCGCGCCCCCTCGACGCTCTCGCTGAGGGTGCGGTGGAGCAGGTCGTAGTTCAGGCGGTCCTCCCCCTCGAGCTCGCCGCGATCGATGGAGGCGAGCACTTCCAGCGCCTTGCCGGTCTCCTCCTCTCCGCGCGCCACCGCCGCCAGCGACAAGTCGCTCCAGCGGTCGTGTCCTCGCGGGTGGCCGATGAAGGTGGCGAACTCGGGGCTGGTGAGCATGAAGTAGTCGAAGTAGAGGTCGATGAACTCCTGCAGCCGCTCGGCGGCGCTGCGCCCCGCCTCGTTGCGCTGCAGGGCCTCGGCCTGGCGCAGCAGCTCCTGGCGCTGCGCTTCGACGTCGTCGGCGGCGTGGGCCGCCGCCGCGGCGGTGACGGCCAGACAGAGGGCGGTGGCGAGGGCTACGGTCTTGCGCATGGGTTCCTCCGGTCGTACGAGATCCCGGCCCCGGGGCGGATACCCCGGCGCTCCTCCCACCTTAAACGAGTCGCGGCGGGCCGGGGTTTCACCCCGGCACCAGGCGGTAGACGGTGCCGCCGCGATGATCGCAGAGGTAGAGCTCCCCGGCCTCGTCCTCGCCGAAGGAGCTGACCGACAGGCCGCTGTCGAGCAGCACGCGCACGGTCGCCTCGCCGGCGCTGTCGCGCACCAGCGACCAGACGGTGCCGCTGCAGTAGTCGGCGAACAGGTAGGAGCCCACCAGCGCCGGGATCGCGCTGCCGCGGTAGACGTAGCCGCCGGTGACCGAGCAGCCCTCGTCGTGGCCGTACTCGTACACCGGCAGATGCAGCCCCTCGGAGTCGCAGCCGCGCCGCGGAGAGAAGCAGTGCCGGCCTTCCATGGTCTTCCAGCCGTAGTGCAGCCCGCCGCCGGCGGCCGGGTCCTCGACGTCGATCTCCTCCCAGGCGTTCTGTCCGACGTCGCCGATCCACAGCTCGCCGGTGCGGCGGTCGAAGCTGAAGCGCCAGGGGTTGCGCAGGCCGTACGCCCACACCTCCGGGCGGCCGCCGCCGCGGGCGAAGGGGTTGTCGGGCGGGATGGCGTAGGGCTGGCGCGAGACGTCCAGGCGCAGGATCTTGCCGAGCAGCGAGCCGGTGTCGCGGGCGTTGTCCCAGGGGTCGCCGGCCGAGCCGCCGTCGCCGGTGCCCACCCACAGGTAGCCGTCGGGGCCGAAGGCAATCATGCCGCCGTTGTGGTTCGACGCCGGGTCGTCCATGGCGAGCACGGTGGCGGCGGAGGCGGCGTCGGCCCGGTCGGAGTCGCGCGACCTGCGCAGGGCGGCGATGCGCACCCTCGGCCCGGGGGCCGTGTGCGCGATGAAGAACCGGCCGGAGGTGGGGTAGTCGGGGGCGAAGGCGAGGCCGAGCAGGCCGCGCTCGCCACGGCTGGAATCGAGCCATGCGGAGGCGTCGAGGAAGGGCTCGGGGAGGAGGCGGCCGTCGCGTACGACGCGAATCAGGCCCCCCTGTTCGACGACGAAGAGCCGGTCGCTGCGGTCGCCGGCGTGGGTGACGAACAGCGGCTGGCGCAATCCCGGCGCCACGGGGGCGAGCGCCACCGCCACCGGCGCCGGCCCTTGGGGGCGCGGGCGCGGAGCGGCGACGCCCGAGGGCCGCTCACCCGGCCGCTCCGCCGTCGCCGCGCGCAGCGGCGCGAGGGACCGCCACAGCATCCAGGCGGCCAACGGCACCAGGCCGACCGCCAGCGCGAAGCCGAGAGCGCGCCGCACCAGTCGCCTCAGAACGGGTTGGTGGCGAACACCGACAGCTCGGGTACGAAGCCGCGGTCGTCCATCTCCAGCACGCCGACGATGGCGGCGGCGATCTCCTGCGGCCGCAGCTTCTTGGGCGACGGCTCCTGGGCGTGCCCGACCTTGCCGAAGAACCCGGTCTGCACCTCGCTGGGATTGACCAGGATCACCCGCACGTCGTGACGGCGCAGCTCGTCGCGCCAGCACTCGGTCATGCCGCGCAGCGCGAACTTCGACGACGAGTAGGCGGTGCCGCCGCGCCCCCCCTCGAGCCCCGAGGTGGAGGAGATGTTGACCAGGTTGCCGGAACCCTGGCGGATGAAGTGCTTCGCCGCCTCCCGCGCCATCAGGAAAGCGCCGAAGACGTTGGTGCGGTAGACCGCCTCGAGGTCCTCGAGGCTCGTCTCGACCAGCGGCGCGAAGGTTCCGAAGCCGGCGTTGTTGACCAGGATGTCGATGCGGCCGTGGCGCGCGACGAGCTCGGCCACGGTGCGCACCGCGTCGGCCTCGACGCCGACGTCGCCGGCGATGGCGCCGGCGCCGATGGCCCGCGCCGTCTCCTCCAGCAGGTCGCGGCGGCGGCCGGTGATCACCACCTCGCACCCCCTGGCGATGAGGGCCTCGGCGAT
>DATKEH010000301.1:0-2435 GCA_035546355.1 Thermoanaerobaculia bacterium | reverse complement strand
GCCGCCTTCTTGGCCTGGCGCCGGCTCATCAGCCGGCCGGCGCCGTGGCAGCTCGAGCCGAAGGTCTCGTCGAAGGCCTTGCCGGTGCCGGCGAGGACGTAGGAGTAGCGCCCCATGTCGCCGGGGATGAGCACCGGCTGGCCCACCTCGCGGTACCGCTGCGGCACCTGCGGATGCCCCGGCGGATAGGCGCGGGTGGCGCCCTTGCGGTGCACGCAGACCCGGCGCTCCTCGCCGTCGAGGCGGAAGGTCTCGAACTTGGCGACGTTGTGGCAGACGTCGTAGAGGACTTCGATGGCCAGCCGCTTCGGTGGTAGGCCGAGGGCCTGGGCGAAGCTCTCCCGCACCCAGTGGGTCATCACCTGCCGGTTGGCGAAGGCGTAGTTGGCCGCCGCCGCCATCGCCGCCAGGTAGCGCCTGCCCTCGGGCGAGCGGATGGGAGCGCAGCACAGCTGGCGGTCCGGCAGCTCGATGCCGTAGCGCCCGGCGGCCGCCAGCATCACCTTGAGATGGTCGCTGCACACCTGGTGGCCGAGACCCCGCGAGCCGCTGTGGATCATCACCACCACCTGCTCCGGCCACAACCCGAAGGCCTCGGCGGCCGCCTGGTCGTAGATCTCGGCGACCACCTGCACCTCGGCGAAGTGGTTCCCCGACCCCAGGGTCCCGAGCTGCGTCGCGCCGCGCTCGAAGGCGCGCGCCGAGACCTCGTCGGCGTCGGCGCCGGGCAGGCAACCGCCCTCTTCGAGCGCCTCGAGGTCGTCCGCCTCGCCCATCCCCTGCTCCACCGCCCAGCGGGCGCCTTTCTCCAGCACCCGCGCCAGCTCTGTCTCGCCCAGGCGCAGGTCGCGGCGCCCCTCGCCGACTCCCGTGGGCACGTTGCGGTACATGGCCGCCACCAGGTCGCGCAGCCCCTCGCCGTCGATGTCGGTGCGGCTCAGACCTGAGCGCAGCAGCCGCACCCCTCAGTTGATGTCGTAGCCGACCCCTCCGGGGGAGATCACCCCCTCCTCGGCGTCCATCGCCGCCACGCCGCCGATCGGGAAGCCGTACCCCCAGTGGATGTCGGGCATCGCGATCGAGTGCGACAGGATCCCCGGCAGGTGGGCGACGTTGGCGACCTGCTGCAGGCTCTGGTCCTCGCGGATGTCCCGCATCATCGCGGCGCTGGCGAAGACCAGCCCGTCGACCCGCATGCCGCCGTGGCGGGGAATGCGCCAGCGGACGTCGTCGATCTGCTCGATACGCATGGCTTCTCCTCTCAGATGTCGAAGATGACGCGGCCGCGCCACTCGCCCCCCTCCTCCCACACCCGCAACCCATGGTACGTGATCGCCTTGACCTGCACCTTCTGGGGATGACGCCGCGGCTCGAAGGTGTCGCCGCGAACGGTGGCCGCCAGGCGCAGCGGTGAGCCGTCGCCGCCCGCGAGGTCGACCTGCACCTCGCGCGCCAGGAAGCCGGTGGTCTCGAAGCTGTACAGGACCTCCTCGAGCCACGCCACCAGCAGCAGCTCGCGATCCGCCGCCTCGGCCGTCAGCCATCGCTGCTGGCGCGGCGCCACCGACTCGAGCTCGGTGATGGCGTCGACCAGGCCGCGCGCCGCTTCCTCGTAGAGCCCGGCCAGCGACGCCGCCGCCACCTCGACCCCCACGTCGGCGGTGTGGTCGAGCACCCGGAAGGGCACTATCAGGCTCCGGTGGTAGCCGCCGCGCCGACTGCTTCGGCGGCCGTCTCGAGCCCCAGGACGCCGGCCGGGGTCGCGACCATGCGGCGACCGAACACGGCAGCGAAGTGCGCCACCAGACGGGCCGCCATCGCCGCCAGCTCGTGCCGGCGCCCGGTGAGCTGTTCGATGGAGGTCATCCGCACCTCCGGCATGCCGCAGGGGACGATACCGGCGAAGTAGGAGAGATCGGTGGAGACGTTCAGGGCGAAGCCGTGGATGGTGATCCAGCGGCTGAGGTGGATGCCGAGCGCGGCGATCTTCGCCTCGCCCACCCACACGCCGATCTGCGGCGCGGGGCGGCAGTGCGCGGCGACGCCGAGGTCGGCGAGGGTGCGCACCAGCACCTGCGAGAGGTCGCGCACGTAGCGGCGCACGTCGCGACGGTCGGGCGACAGGTCGAGGACGGGGTAGCCGACCAGCTGGCCGGGGCCGTGGAAGGTGGCCTGGCCGCCGCGGTCCGTCTCGTGCACCGCGACGCCCCGCCGCCGCAGCCACTCGCCGTCGGCCAGCATCTCCCGCCGGCCGGCGTTGCGGCCGAGCGTGAACACCGGCGGGTGCTCGAGCAGCAGCAGCCGCTCGGGTCCCGCGCCGCGGCGCAGCGCCTCGCGGACGCGTCGCTGCACGGCGTCGGCCTCGCCGTAGGCGACCGGCCCGAGCCAGCTCCAGTGGGTCTCGCGCGGCGTCACGCCGCCGATCCTACAGCGGG
>DATKEH010000300.1:0-18813 GCA_035546355.1 Thermoanaerobaculia bacterium | reverse complement strand
GGCCCACAGCCCGGCCGCCTCGTCGTCCTCCTCGAACACCGTCGCCGACAGGACGTCCGGCGACAGCCCCCACACCTCGGTGACGAGCTCCCACCCGTACTGGATCGCCTCGGCCTTGAAGTAGTCGCCGAAGGAGAAGTTGCCGAGCATCTCGAAGAAGGTGTGGTGGCGCGGCGACGGCCCGACGTTCTCCAGGTCGTTGTGCTTGCCCGACACCCGCAGGCACTTCTGCACGCTCACCGCCCGCGGCGCCGGCGGGGTCTCGCGGCCGAGGAAGGAGTCCTTGAACTGGACCATCCCGGCGTTGGTGAACAGCAGCGTCGGGTCGCCGTGCGGCACCAGCGGCGAGCTCGCCACCGGCCGGTGGCCGCGCGCGGCGAAGAAGTCGACGAAGCTCTGGCGGATCTCGCGGCTGTTCATGGTGATCCCGCAGGCGGCGCCTCTTCCACCTCCTGCAGCACCACGAAAATAACATGCGGGGCGAAGCCCTTGCGGGAGAGGTGGCGGGCCAACGCAGCGCCGCCGCCCCGGTACCGGGACGCGGCCCGCCGCGCCCGCGCCAGCTCCTCCTCGACCGGCAGCTCCTCGAGGGCCGCCGCGACCGCTTCCGACGGCGCCCCTCGCCGCCGCAGCTCCAACGCCACCCTCCGGCGTCCCCACCCCTGGCGGTCCCGCTTGCCGGCGGCGAAGTCACGCGCCGCCCGCACGTCGTCGAGGTACCCTTCCCTCTCCAGCCGCCCGAGCACGGCGGCGATCTCCTCGCCCTCGTACCCCCGCTGCCTCAGCTTCTCCGCCAACTGGGCCCGCAAGTGCGCCCGCCGCGCCAGCAGCTCCAGCGCCTTCTCGTAGGCCGTCTTCACTCGGGTAGGCGCTGAAACGGCGGGTGGGCGGAGCGTCCTGCGACCCACTGCGGCGCCAGCTCCCCCCAAGAGGCCGTCAGCGAGAGGCGCGGGGGGAGCTGACCCCGCACCAGCGGATGGCTCTGCCGCCCACCGTCATCTCTCGATCTCGAAACTCTCCTCGCCGAGAACCATCTCCTCCTGTCCGGGTATCTGCAGCGAGCTCTCCATCTCCTCGCGGGCGATGTCGGCGGTGAACTGCACGCCCTGGATCTTGAGCTTGAACTCGTCGGGATTGGTGGCCCGCCGCAGGGCCTCCTCGAGGGTGATGAGGCCGGCCTTGTACAGCGAGAAGAGGCTCTGGTCGAAGGTCTGCATCTGGTACTGGCTGGTGCCCAGGGAGATCTGCTCGCGGATGAACTTGGTCTTGTCCTTGTTCTCGATGCACTCGCGGATGTAGGGCGTCACCCGCATCACCTCGCAGGCGGGGACACGGCCCATGCCGTCGGCGCGCGGCATCAGCCGCAGAGAGATCACCGCCTTCAGCACCTGCCCGAGCTGGATGCGGATCTGTTTCTGATGGTGCGGCGGGAACACGGCGATGATGCGGTTGATGGTCTCGGTGGCGTCGAGGGTGTGCAGCGTCGAGAACACCAGATGCCCGGTCTCGGCCGCCAGCAGCGCCGTCTCGATGGTCTCGTAGTCGCGCATCTCACCGACCAGGATGACGTCGGGGTCCTGGCGCAGTGCCGAACGCAGCGCGGTGGCGAAGTCGCGGGTGTCGGAGTCGATCTCCCGCTGGTTGACGATCGCCTTCTTGTCGCGGTGCAGGAACTCGATCGGGTCCTCGATGGTGACGATGTGCTCGGTGCGGGCGGCGTTGATGTGGTCGATCATCGCCGCCAGCGTCGTCGACTTCCCCGAGCCGGTGGTGCCGGTGCACAGCACCAACCCGCGGCTGTCCTCGCAGATCCGCTCGAGCACCGACGGCAGCATCAGCTCGCGCACCGTCATGATCCGCGCCGGGATGACGCGCAGCACCAGGCCGACCGTGCCGCGCTGCTGGAAGATGTTGCAGCGGAAGCGACCCAGCCCCGGCACCGAGTAGGCGATGTCGATCTCGAACTCCTCCTTGAAGCGCTGCTTCTGGCGCGCGTTCATGATCGAGAAGGCCATCGCGATGGTGTCCTCCTGCATCAGCCGCTTGAGCTCGGGCAACGGCTGCAGGTCGCCGTCGATGCGGATCACCGGGTGGCTCCCCACCTTGAGGTGCAGGTCGGAGGCCTTGCGCTCGACGGCGATCTTCAGCAGGTCGTTGATGTTCATGCGCTGCTCCCGGCCGATGCAGGTCGATGGTCGCGAAAAGGGACGGTTTCATGGTAGCACGTGCGCCGGGCGTGGCACCGTCATCTCAGCAGCCGGGCCGCCGCCGCTACCGCGGCGGTCTCGATGCGCAGCACGCGGGGCCCGAGCGAGGCCTGCAGACAACCGGCGGCAGCGAGGTCCCGGCGCTCTCCCTCGCTCCAGCCGCCCTCCGGCCCCACCAGTACCCTCCACGGGCCGCTGCCGGCGGGGGCCAGCCGCCGCGCCCCGCCGGGATCGAGGCACCAGACCCGCTCGGCGCCGGCGAGCAGCGTGGGCAGCTCCTCGAGCGGGTGCGGGCCGGAGATCTCCGGCAGACAGGCGCGGTCGCACTGTTCGACGGCTGCCCGCGCCACCCGCCGCAGGCGCTGCAGCGCCCCCTCGCCCGGCAGCCGCGCGGAGCGCTCGCACACCAGGAAGCGCACGGCGGCGGCGCCGAGCTCGGTCGCCTTCTCCACCAGCCAGGCGGCGCGCTCCGGGCGCGGCGGCGCCACCAGCAACTCCAGCCGCACCGCCGGCTCGTTCGCCGGTGCGGCGGCTGCGAGCACCAGCGTCGCCTGGTGACCGACGACCTGCTCCACCTCGGCCCACCGCGCCCGGCCGCAGCCGTCGGTGACCCGCAGGCGGTCGCCGCGCGCCAGGCGGCGGGCGCGGAAGAGGTGCCGGTAGGCGTCGCCGCGCACCCGCGCCAGGCCGGCGTCGATCTCCTCCACCCCCACCACCACTGTCGTCACGGCTGCGCCACCACCGCCGCTGGCGCCGTAGGGGCGAGACGCCACCGGGCAGCCAGGGCCACGCCGACGCCACCGAGGATCAGCAGAGAGGCGACCAGCAGCCGCAGGGTGACGGCCTCGTTCAGCAGCCAGACGCCCCCTGCGGCGGCGAGAACGGGCACGGCGAGCTGGACCACCGCGGCACGCGTCGCCGTCAAGCCGCGCAGCGCCGCGTACCACACGACGTAGCCGAGGCCGGAAGCGAGCGCGCCCGAGACCACGGCCAGCAGCGCTCCCTCGACGGTGAGGTGAGCGTGCGGCGACAGCGCCAGGCTGACCAGCAGCGCCAGGGGCGCGGCGCGCAGGAAGTTGCCGCTGGTGGCCACCACCGGCGCCTCGCCGCCGCGGCCCCGCAGCGAGTAGACCCCCCAGGCCACGCCAGCCAGCGCCATCGACGCCAGGCCAGGAGCCGGAGACGCCATCTCGCCGGGGCGCGCCAACACCCCCAGCCCACCGAGGGCCAACACGAGGCCGAGCCACTCGAGGGCGCGCGGGCGCTCGCCGCTGCGGATTCCCGCCAGGATCATGGTGGCCTGCACGGCGGCGAACAGCACCAACGCGCCGACGCCGGTGGTCAGGCTCAGATAGGCGAAGGAGAAGGGAACGGCGTAGAGGAACAGCGCCAGCGCCGAACCCCAGCTACCCGCCCCCCGCCAGCGGGCACCGCCTTGCTGTCCGGCCACCAGGGCAACCAGCACCAGGGCCCCGGAGCAGAGCCGTAGCGAGGCGAAGCTGGCGGCGTCGATCGTCCCCTCGCCGAGTGCCAGACGGCAGAGCAGCGAGTTGCCGGCGAAGGCGACGAGGGCGAGGAGGGTAAGCGCAGCGGTGCGCAGGGGCCGGCCCGGGGCGCGACTGGCCTCCAGGACGTGCCTCAACGCCCTTCCTCGCCGGCGCGCCGCAGCTGCCACGCCTGCCACTCGCCGGCGGTGCGGCTGGCGAGCGGCTCGGCACCGGCCCGGCGCCAGGCGGCGAGCACCTCCGGCGCCTCGGCGACCAGCATGCCGGAGACCACCAGCCGTCCCTGCGGCCGCACGCGGGCCACGACTTCCCGGGCGTGCGGCAGGATGCGGTGCGGCAGGACGTTGACCAGCGCCCAGTGGAAGCGCGGCGCAGGCGCCAGGGCCGCGACGCCGCCCGCCAACACCAGCAACCGGCCCTCCGGCGCGGGCAGCCGGTTGGCGCGGGCGTACTGGCCGGCGATCAGCGCCGCCGCGGGGTCGACGTCGATCGCCACCACCCGTCGCGCCCCGCCGAGGAGCGCAGCCAGGGCCAGGATGCCGCTGCCGGTGCCGACGTCGAGCAGGTCCGTCGCCGCCAGGTCCAGGTCCTCGAGCCACTCGAGGACCAGCCGCGTCGTCTCGTGGCTGCCGGTGCCGAAGGCGGTGCGGGCGGGCAGGCGCAGCAGCTGCCTGCCCTCCGCCTCGGGAGGCGCCGCATCCGGCTCGCGGGGGTCGATCAGCAGGCGGCGGCCGACCGCAAACGGCTGGGCCCAGGCGCGGTACGGCGCCAGCCAGTCCTGGTCGGCGACGACCGCCTCCTCGAGGCGCTCGAACCCAGGGGGGTCGGGGGGCTCGGCCCCCTGCGGGAACCAGGCCACCAGCAGGCAGTGACCGGGGTCGGTGGCCAGTGTCTGGGTCCCCAGCGACCCCCGCTGCCACAGCTCGGCGACCAGCCGCTCCTCCTCCGCCTCCGTCGTGCGGTAGGTCCGCCGCAGGTATCCGTAGCGGTCACCGACCCGCCGGTCGGGCATCACCCGAGGCACCGTGGTCTGGACCCCTCTCTCCCCAGGCGAGGGGAGACAGGGGCAGGGGTGAGAGGGGTGAGAGGGGTGACAGGGGGCACGGGGTGGGAGTTGGACGACGGCGTACCGACCCGAAGAGGACATGTGGGGTCATCCAACCTCTATCCGAAGAGGTCCTTCACCCTCTCCTTCACCGAGCGGCGCTCGCGCACCGGCCGCCCTTGCAGTTCCGCCAGGCGTTTGAGCAGCTCCCGCTCCTCCTCGGCGAGCGAGGTGTGGGGCGGCAGGTGGAGCCGCACCTGGACGATGTGGTCGCCCTTGCCGCGCCCGTCCAGCCGTGCCACCCCCTGCCCGGCGAGGCGGAAACTCTCCCCCGGCTGCGTTCCCGGAGGGATCTCCAACGGCACCTCGCCGTGCAGGGTCGGCACCTCGATGGCGCCCCCCAGCACCGCCTGCGGATAGCCGATCTCCACCTCGCTCAGCACGTGCGGCCCCTCGCGGTGGAACTGCGGGTGGGGCTCGACGTGGACGATCACGTAGAGGTCGCCACGCGGCGCGGCGCCCGCCCCCGCCTCGCCCTCGCCGGTGAGGCGCAGGCGGTTGCCGGTCTCGACGCCGGCGGGGATGGTCACCTCGAGCGTCCGCTCCTGCTCCACCCGCTGGCTGCCGCGGCAGCGGGGGCAGGGATCGACGATGACGGCGCCGGCGCCGCGGCACTGCGGGCAGGTGCGGGCGACGGTCAGGAAGCCCTGGTTGAAGCGCACCTGGCCCAGGCCGCCGCAGGCGTTGCAGGTCTGGGGCGGTCGTTTCCCCGCACTGCCGGTGCCGTCGCAATCGGGGCAGCCCTCGAGTCGGGGGATGCGCAGGGTGCGCTGGGTCCCGAACGCGGCCTCCTCGAAGCTCACCGCGAGGTCGTATCGCAGGTCGGCGCCGGGGACGCCGCCGCCGCGCCGCCCGCGGCGCCGCCCGCCGCCGAGCAGGTCGCCGAACCCGAACAGGTCGCCGAGGATGTCGGCGAAGTCGCCGAAGGTGGTGGGGTCGAAGCCCGAGAACCCGCCCGGCCCGCCGACGCCGGCGTGGCCGAGCCGGTCGTAGCGCGATCGCTTCTCCGGATCGGAGAGCACGGCGTAGGCCTCGGCCGCCTCCTTGAACCGCTCCTCGGCCGCGGGATCGCCCGCGTTGCGGTCCGGGTGGTCCTGCACCGCCAGCTTGCGGTACGCCTTCTTGATCTCCGCCGCCGCGGCGTCGCGGGGGACGGAGAGCACGTCGTAGTAGTCGCGCTTGCTCGTCATCACACTGGAGATGGCTGACGCCGCGGCGGGCACCGTCGCGGCCGGGGCCGGAAGCCGGTCCTCACCCCTTGACCGCTTCGCCTCCGGTCTGCTCCAGCATCAGCTCGGAGAGCCGGCGGGAGACGTTGTTGAGGTCGAAGAGGGACGATTCGACCTCCGCCTTCTCGTCCTGGGCGAGGGACATCCGGGCCCGCAGCAGCATCTGCGCGATCTGCTTCTGCTCGCCGGCCTCCATCCCCTCACGCAGCTGCTCGAAGACCCGGTCGGTGGTGTAGATCAGCCCTTCGAGGCGGTTCTTGAGGCGCCGCACTTCGCGGCGGTCGGCGTCGGTGGCGGCGAACTCGCGAGCCTCGTCGACCAGCCGCTCCACCTCGTCTTTGGTGAGACCCCCGGCCGGGTTGATCTGGATGCATTGCACCTGATCGGTGGCCATGTCGCGGGCGGAGACGTTGACGATGCCGTTGGAGTCGATGGCGAAGGTGACGTCGATCTGGGGCATGCCGCGCGGGGCCGACGGGATGCCCGTCAGGTCGAAGCGGCCGAGGGACCGGTTCTCGGCGGCGATCTCGCGCTCGCCCTGCAGGACGTGGACCTCGACGGTCTCCTGGTTGTCGCTCACGGTGGTGAAGGTCTGGGCGACCTTGGTGGGGACGAAGGAGTTGCGCTCGATCAAGCGGGTGAACAGCCCTCCGTGGGTCTCGATTCCCAACGACAGCGGCGTGACGTCGAGCAGCACCATGTCCTTGATCTCGCCCTTGAGGATGGCCCCCTGGATGCCCGCCCCCACCGCCACCACCTCGTCGGGGTTGATGTCGCGGCTCGGCTCGCGCTCGAACAGCGTGGCGACGGTGCGGGCGACGATCGGGCTGCGGGTCTGCCCACCCACCAGCAGCACCTCGTCGATCTCGGAGGGCCGCAGCCCGGCGGCAGAAAGGGCGTCGCGGCACGGGCCCACGGTGCGCTCGACCAGCCCGCGCACCAGCTCCTCGAGCTTGTCGCGGGTCAGCATCCGCGACAGGTGCCGCGGCCCGGTTTCGTCGGCCGAGATGAAGGGCAGGTTGATCGGCGCCTCGGCGTTGGTGGACAGCTCGCACTTGGCCCGCTCGGCGGCCTCCTTGAGGCGCTGCAGGGCCATGCGATCGCTCCGCAGGTCGATCCCGGTCTCGGCGTTGAACTCCTCGATCAGCCAGTCCATGATGCGCTGGTCGAAGTCCTCCCCCCCGAGGAAGGTGTCGCCGGCGGTGGCCTTGACCTGGAAGACCCCCTCGTCGAGCTCGAGGATGGAGACGTCGAACGTCCCGCCACCGAGGTCGTAGACGGCCACGTGCCGCACGCCGCCCCGCTTCTCCATGCCGTAGGCGAGGGCCGCCGCGGTGGGCTCGTTGATGATGCGCAGCACTTCCAGGCCGGCGATCTTGCCCGCGTCGCGGGTCGCCTGGCGCTGCGAGTCGTCGAAGTAGGCGGGCACCGTGACGACCGCCTCGGAGACCTCCTCGCCCAGCGCCTCCTCGGCGAAGTTCTTGATCTCCTGGAGGATGAAGGCGGAGATCTCCTCCGGGCTGAACTGGCGATCGCGCACCTGGATCTTGACGTCGCCGTTGGGCGCCTCGACCAGCGTATAGGGCAGCACGTCGTGCGCCTTGTGCACCGGGTCGGATTCGAACTTACGGCCGATGAGTCGCTTGACGGCGAAGATGGTGTTCTGCGGATTGGTGATCGCCTGGCGCTTGGCGATCTGGCCGACCAACCGGTCGCCGTCCTCGGCGAAGGCGACGATGGACGAGGTCGTGCGGCTGCCTTCGCGGTTGGGCAGCACGCGCGGCCCGCCCCCCTCCATCACGCAGGCGCAGCTGTTGGTGGTGCCCAGGTCGATGCCCAGGACCCTGCTCACGCCGCCACCTCCGTCACTCCTCGCCCTCCTCGAGCGGCACCGCTACCCGCACCATGGCGGGCCGCAGCAGCCGCCCCTGGACGGTGTAACCGCGCTGCAGCTCCTCGGTGACCATCGGCACCTCGGCGTCCCGGTCCTCGTCCCGCACCACCGCTTCGTGGACGTTGGGATCGAAGGGCGCCCCCACCGACTCGACCGCCACCACCCCGTGCTGGCGCAGCAGGTCCCGGAACTGCTTGAGCGTCATCTCGACACCGAGCTTCAGGTCCTCGACGCTGCCGCCGGCGCTCAGCGCCCGCTCGAGGTTGTCCAGCACGGGCAGGAAGTCGCGCAGCATGTCGCTCCGGGTCAGCCGGCGCAGCTCGTCGCGCTCGCGCTCGGCCCGCTTGCGGAAGTTGTCGAAATCGGCGAGCGTGCGGATGGAACGGTCGCGCAGCTCGGCGAGCTCCTCCTCGAGCCGGGCGATGGTCATCGCCTCTCCCTCGGCGTCGTCCTCGTCGCCAGCGCCGCGCGGCCGGGCCGTGGCGAGCAGTTCGCCGTGCGGCGCCGGGGACTCCCCCTGCTCGACCGGCCGCTCGCGCTCGAGGGCCTCCAGGGCCTCGCGCGTCACCCGATCGACGTCGTCCTCCTCGGCGTCGAGGTCGAGGTAGAAGCCGGGCTCGGGCTCCTGCTCCCCGCCGTCGCGGTCGTCGCGCTCGTCGTCACCTGCCATGCGGTCTCCGTTCAACCCTCGAAAGTCTTCGCCAGGGCGTCGCTGAGGGTGGTCGCCAGGAATTCCACCAGCGGGATCACCCGCTCGTACGCCATGCGCGAGGGGCCCATGATACCCAAGCTGCCGATCACCTTGTCGCCGATCCGATAGGGCGAGGCGATGAGGCTGAAGTCGAGCTCGGAGGTCAGCTCGCTGTCGTCGCCGATCCAGGCGCGCACGCCGGCCCCTTCCACGCACTGGTTGAGCAGCGTCACCAGCCGCACCTTCTCACTGAAGGCGTCGAACAGCCGCCGCACTCGCGCCACGTCGGCGAGCTCCGGCTGCTGCAGCAGCTCGGTGGCGCCTTCGAGGCGGAGCTCCGGCGCGTCGCCGTCGCCGAGGCCCTGCCGCGCCAGGTTGACCACCAGGCGCAGCAGCTGGTCCACCTGCGCCCGCTCGTGCTCCATCAGCTTCAGCAGGCGCTCGCGGATGTCCCGCATCGTCATCCCGCCGAACGACTCGGTGAGGTAGTTGCCGGCCCGCACCAGCTCGTCGCGCCCGACCGGCTCGTCGAGCTCCACCAGCTTGCTGTCGACGAAGCCGCTGGTCGACACCACCACGCACAGCACCTTGCGGCCGGAAACCGGCACGAAGTCGACCGCCTTCAGCACGGTATCGCCGAGTGCCGGGATGAGCACCACCCCCACCTGGTGCGACAGCTCCGACAGCAGCTGCGTCGCCGCCTCCAGACGGCCCGCGGCGTGGTCGCTGGCCTCCAGCTGATCGGCGATGTAGCGGCGCTCCTTCGAGGGCAGCGCTCGCTGCTGCATCAGCGTCTCGATATAGAGGTGGTAGCCGGCGGCGGTCGGCACCCGGCCCGCCGAGGTATGGGGCTGGCGGAGGAGCCCCGCCTCCTCGAGATCGGCCATGACGTTGCGGATGCTCGCCGAGGAGAGGCCGTGGCGATCCCCCTTGGCGACCGAGCGGGAGCTGACCGGCTCGCCACGCAGGATGTAGGTGTAGATGACGTCCCGCAGGATGTCGTGGTCCCGCGGCGATAGGGTGCGGTGGCTCTGGCGATCCGGCATGGCGGCTGTTTCTCGGCGGGTGATGCGTCGCGCGGCGTCGCGACATGGTAGCGCGGCGCTCCCCCACTGTCAATCCAAACCACTGAGGGCGCTGACTTTGTTCCCGGCTTTCGGAGTCTCCGGTAGCATCGCCAGATGAGCCGCGGTGGCGCCCTGGCCGAGCTGTCCCTGACGCTGGTGGGCCCGGGGCGGGTGGGCACCAGCCTGGCGCTGTGGGCGGTGGCCGCCGGCGCCAGCCTCGCCGCGGTGGCGCGCCGGCGCCCCGACCAGCTTCTGCACCCCCTTCTCGCCGCCAGGGTGGGCGCCGTCACGCCCCTCGCCGAGCTCGCCTCGGCCGGGCAGGACCTCCTGCTGCTGGCCGTCCCCGACGCCGCGGTCGGCACGGTGGCGGCGCAACTGGCCAACCGAGGGCAGGCGCGAGTGGCGCTGCACACCGCGGGGGCGCTGGACGCCGAGGCCCTGGCGCCGCTGCGGCGGGCCGGCAGCGCCGTCGGCGGGCTCCACCCGCTGCGCGCCTTCCCTGGCGCGCTCCCCGACCCCGCCCTCGCGGCCGCCACCTTCTTCGCGCTGCAGGGGGACCGCGCAGCCCTCCGCCTCGGCCACGCCCTCGCTGCCGCCTGGGGCGCGACCGCAGCCGAGGTCGCGGCCGACCACCGCCCCCTGTACCATCTCGCCGCCACCCTCGCCGCGGGCGGCGTCACCACCCTGGCAGCGGCCGCCGCCGGAGTGGCCGGCGCCGTCGGGCTCCCGCGCGAGGTGGCCGGCGGCTATCTGGAGCTCGCACGCGGCGCCCTGGCGTTGGCCGACCCGGGGGAGCCGGCGGCCGCCATCACCGGGCCCGCCGCCAGGGGCGACAGCCGCTACCTCGACCAGCTCGCCGCCCTGCGCCGCCACCAGCCGCGGCTCCACCCCCTGGTGGTGCTGCTCGCCCTGGAATCGCTCCACCGACTGCAGCGGGGCGCCCCCCTCAGCGCCGCCCAGGAACACCTGCGGCGGGCCCTCCTCGACCTGTGCCGCGACCCGCAGTTCCTGCACCCGCTGTTCGGGTAGGTGCCGCGGTTGCCGGCCCTGGCGGCGAGTGCTAAGCTCTCAAGTCCACTCCCGAGGCCTGCGCCCCGATGGTCTTCTTCAACTACAGCACGATGCAGATGGCCGCCAAGGTCGTCTATTACGGGCCCGGTCTCTGTGGCAAGACCACCAACCTGCAGTACATCTACTCGCACACCGCGAACAACTCGCGCGGCGAGATGGTGTCGCTCGAGACCGAGACCGACCGCACCCTGTTCTTCGACCTGCTGCCCCTCGACGTCGGCTCGATCGGCGGCTTCTCGACGCGCATCCAGCTGTACACGGTGCCCGGTCAGGTGTTCTACAACACCACCCGCAAGCTGGTGCTCAAGGGCGTCGACGGAGTGGTGTTCGTCGCCGACTCGCAGCGCCCGATGTTGCAAGCCAACATCGACTCGTTCCGCAACCTCGAGGAGAACCTCGCCGAGATGGGGCTGTCGGTCGAATCGATGCCGCTGGTGCTGCAGTACAACAAGCGCGACCTCCACGACATCAGCGCGGTGGAGGAGCTGCAGCAGGCCGTCAATCGCGGCGACTGGCCCCACTTCGAGGCCTCGGCTCTCACCGGGAGCGGCGTCTTCGAGACCCTCAAGGGGATCTCGAAGCTCACGCTGCTCAGTCTCAAGCGGCGCTTGAACAAGGAGGAGCAGCACGCCGGCGCAGCGCCGCGACCCGTCGCCGCGGCGGCCGTCGCCGCCCGACCGGCGAGGGTCGCCACGGCGGCGCGCCAGGCCCCACCCGCGACCGCCGCTCCATCCGCGGCGCCCGTGGCGGTCCCGCCGCCGCCCGAGGCACGGCGAGCGGAGCCTGCGCCCGCGCCCGCCCCGCCCAGGGCCGATCCCTTCCGCGGCAAGGGTAAATCGCAGGGGGACGTGCTGGCCGAGCTCGAGCGCATCCGCCGCCAGACGCTGGCGCCGCGGGCGGCGCCTGGTGGTGCCTCGCGCACCCCCCTCAACGGCCGGCACGAGATCAACCGCGAGATCCAGCTCACCCTCGACGCCGCGGACTTCGGTCGGGCGCGCCGCTTCCTGGTCAACCTGCAGCTCGAGGACGGCGAGCGACAGGTGGTGGAGGCCGTCCGCGACTTCCAGGTGGACCTCGGCGACGCCCCGCGCGACCAGAAGCTCGTGCTGCGCCTGGCCATCGCCTTGCGCCCGCGATCCTGAGCTCGCGCCCGTGCGCTGCCCCTTCTGCGACGCCAATCGGGACCGCGTCGTCGACTCACGGGAGAGCCGCGACGGAGCCACCATCCGCCGGCGGCGCGAATGCCTCGAGTGCGGTCGACGGTTCACTTCCTACGAGCAGATCGAGGACATCGCCTACGTGGTGGTCAAGCACGACGGCCGCCGCGAGGAGTTCAACCGCAAGAAGCTGCTCGCCGGGTTGATGACGGCGTCGCAGAAGCGGGCGATCCCGCTCAAGAGCCTGGAGGCGATCGTCGACGAGGTGGAGGCGCGGCTGCACCAGCGCGAGGAGCGGGAGATCTCGACCGCCGACATCGGCAATCTGGTGATGGAACGGCTGCGGGAGATCGACCAGGTGGCCTACGTCCGCTTCGCCTCGGTGTACCGGCGCTTCGACGACATCGACGCCTTCATGGACGTGCTCAAGAACCTGCTGCAGCACGGCGAGAAGGCGTCCCTGGGGTGAGCCGCAAGGTGTCCAGGCTGCTGGTCGGCAGCGACCTGCGCGGCGAGCTGGAGCGCCTGGTCCAGGAGATCCTCGCCGCCAGCCACGACCTGCCGGAGCCCGGCGCCTGGACGCCGCCGATCGACGTCCTGGAGAGCCAGGGCTCGCTGCTGGTGGTCCTCGAGGTGCCCGGGCTCGGCGCGGCCGACCTGCGGGTGGAGGTGGAGGGGCGCACGCTGCGGGTCCGCGGCCGGCGCCGGCTGTCGTTTGCCGACGGCCGCGAGGTGCGCTTCCACTGCCTGGAGCGCCAGGAAGGGCAGTTCGTCCGCCAGCTCGAGGTGTTGCAACCGGTGGACTTCGGCGCCGCCCGCGCCACGCTGTGCCACGGCCTGCTGGTGCTCGAGCTGCCCAAGATCGAGGATCGGCGGCGACGGACGCGAGTGCTGGAGGTCAGCGAGCGCGACGAGGAGGACTCGGGATGACGCTGCCCGAGGAGCCGACTCGGGACGAGACGCCGCAGCTGCCGGACGTGCTGCCCGTGCTGCCGCTGCGGGACGTGGTGCTGTTCCCGTTCATCATCCTGCCCCTGTCGGTGTCGCGCGAGAGCAGCGTGCTGGCGGTCGACCGCGCCCTCGCCGACAACCGCCTGCTGATGCTGGTGTCGCAGAAGGACGCCGCCGAGGAGGATCCGGGCGAGGAGGGGCTGCACCGCATCGGCACGGCCGCCTCGATCACCCGCATGCTCAAGCTGCCCGACGGCAGGATCCGCATCCTCGTCCAGGGGCTGACGCGGGCTCGGCTGCTGCACCTGTCGCAGCGCCAGCCCTACCTCCAGGGCAAGGTCGAGCCGGTGACCGAGCCGCCGGTCAAAGCCAGCGACCTGGAGGTCGAGGCGCTGGTGCGCAGCGTGCGGCAGCAGCTCGAACGGGCGGTGCAGCTGGGCAAGGGGATCTCGCCGGAGGTGATGGTCATCCTCGCCAACCTCGAGGAGCCCGGGAGGCTGGCCGACCTGGTGGCCAGCAACCTCGAGCTCAAGGCGGGCGAGGCGCAGGCGGTGCTGGAGGAGGTGGACCCGGTGCGGCGGCTGCGGCGGGTCAACGACGTGCTGGCCCGCGAGCTCGAGCTGCTGACCATGCAGCACGAGATCGCCACCCAGGCGCGCGACGAGATGGACCGCACGCAGCGCGAGTACTTCCTGCGCCAGCAGTTGAAGGCCATCCAGCAGGAGCTCGGCGAAGGGGACGAGCTGGCCGAGGAGGTCGCCGCCTGGCGCGAGATGGGCGAGACCAAGGCGATGCCCGAGGCGGCGCGGGAGGAGCTGGAGAAGCAGGTCAAACGGCTCGAGCGCAGCCATCCCGACAGCGCCGAGGCGGCCATCACCCGCACCTATCTCGACTGGCTCACCGGGCTGCCCTGGGGTACCTACAGCCAGGACGACCTCGATCTCGGCCACGCCCGCCGGGTGCTCGACGAGGACCACTACGACCTCGAAAAGATCAAGGAGCGCATCCTCGAGTTCCTGGCGGTGCGCAGGCTCAAGGCCGAGGCCAAGGGTCCGATCCTCTGCTTCGTCGGCCCTCCGGGCGTCGGCAAGACGTCGCTGGGGCGCTCCATCGCCAGGGCCCTGGGGCGGGAGTTCGTGCGCATCTCCCTGGGCGGCGTGCGCGACGAGGCGGAGATCCGCGGCCACCGCCGCACCTACGTGGGAGCGCTGCCCGGCAGGATCCTGCAGGGCCTCAACCAGGCCGGCACCTCCAACCCGGTGTTCATGCTCGACGAGATCGACAAGCTCGGCGCCGACTACCGCGGCGACCCTTCCTCGGCGCTGCTCGAGGTGCTCGATCCCGAGCAGAACAACAGCTTCCGCGATCACTACCTGGGCATCGAGTACGACCTCTCCAAGGTGCTGTTCATCGCCACCGCCAACCTCCTCGAGCCGATCCAGCCCGCCTTCCTCGACCGCATGGAGGTGGTGCGCCTGTCGGGCTACACCGAGGAGGAGAAGCTGCACATCGCCAGGCGGCACCTGGTGCCCAAGCTGCTCGAGCAGCACGGGCTGCGGCCGGAGCACATCGCCTTCCCCGACGCCGGTCTGCGGCTGGTGATCGGCGAGTACACGCGCGAAGCGGGCCTGCGCAACCTGGAGCGGGAGCTCGCCGCCATCTGCCGCAAGGTGGCGGTCAGGGTGGCAGAGGGCAGGAAGAGCCGCACGACGGTGACGCCGAAGGTGGTCGCCCGCCTGCTCGGGGCGCCCAGGCACCGCCTCGAGGAGCTGCTCGACCGCGACCGCGTAGGGGTGGCGACCGGCCTCGCCTGGACCGCCGCCGGGGGGGACCTGATGTTCATCGAGGTGGTAGCGGTGCCGGGGAAGGGAAGCCTGCTGCTCACCGGGCAGCTCGGCGAGGTGATGAAGGAGTCGGCGCAGGCGGCGGTCTCCTTCGCCCGGGCGTGGGCGGCGCGCCAGGGGCTGGACGGGCGCTTCTTCTCCGAGAACGACCTGCACGTCCACGTGCCTGCCGGCTCGATCCCCAAGGATGGGCCGTCGGCCGGAATCACCATCGCCGCCGCCATCCTCTCCGCGCTGACCGGACGGCCGGTGGACCGGCGGCTGGCGATGACCGGCGAGATCACCCTGCGCGGTTCGGTGCTGCCCATCGGCGGGCTCAAGGAGAAGGTGCTGGCGGCCAAGATGGCGGGGATCGCTCGCGTCGTCGTACCGCGGCTCAACCAGCGCGACCTCGACGAGGTCCCCGCCGAGGTCAAGAAGGGGATCGCCTTCCGCTTCGTCGAGCACATGGAGGAGGTCCTCGACCTGGCGCTGCGTCCCGCCGAGGCCGGGGAGGGGCACTTCCCGAAGAGAGCCGTGGCTCGGCCGGCAGCGACGGCGCCATGAGCCGCGGCGCCGCCGACCCGCCGACCCCACGGCCCCTCCCACGGGCCGGCCTCCGCGCCGGCCCGCCCCGGGCGGCGACGGAGCCCCGCCCCTACGACCGTGGCTGAGGGCGGCGAGGACGCCCTCGTCCACTGGCTGCGCCGGCACCTCGGCGAGCCCGCAGCCGGGCTGATCGGCGACGATGCCGCCTTCCTCCCCCTGACCGGCGACTGGGCCGCCACCGTCGACAGCCAGATCGCCGGCGTCCACTTCCGCCCGCCGCTGGCGCCGGCCCTGCTCGCCAGGCGGCTGCTGGCAGTCAATCTCTCCGATCTCGCCGCGGTCGGCGCCGAGCCCGCGTTCGCCCTGCTGGCGCTGGCGGCGCCGGCCGGCTGGGACCACCGCGCCTTCTTCCGCGCCTTCGCCGCCGCCTGCCGCGCTCACGGCGTCAGCCTGGCCGGCGGCGACCTGGCACGCAGCCCGACGCTGACCGCGACCCTCGCCCTGCTCGGCCGCCGCCCGCCGCACGGACGCTGGGTGCGCCGCGACGCAGCCCGCTACGGCGACGTCCTGTGGGTGGGGGGCACCCTCGGCGAAGCGGCCCTCGGCTGCCGGCTGGTCGCCCTCGGGGCGCGCTGGAAGGGAGGGGGAGTCGTCCTGCCGCAGTCGGGGCCGAACCTGCCGCCCACCCTCGCCGCCGCCGCCCGCCGCGCGGTGGCGCGCCATCTCCTGCCGCAGCCGCAGATCGCGCTCGGGCGCTGGCTCGGCCGGCGCCGCCGCGCCGCCGCCATCGACCTTTCCGACGGGCTCTCCCGCGACCTCCACCGTCTGTTGCTGGCGAGCGGCGTCGGCGCCGAGATCGACGCCGCTTCCCTGCCCCTGGCCCCACGCGCCGAGCCGCTCTGCCGCGAGCTGGGCTGCGATCCCGGCGAGCTGGCGCTGCACGGCGGGGAGGACTACGTGCTGCTCTTCGCCCTGCCCGCCGGCGCGCCGGCGCCGCCGGCAGGCACTGCCATCGGCAGGATCACCGCCGAGCCCGGCGCGCGGCTCCGTGGCCGCCGGGGCGAGCCTCTCGAGCCGCGCGGCTGGGACCACCTGGCGGGCGGCTGAGCGACGACGTCCGGCCGGCGCCCTGGCGGAGGGGCGCGATAGACTGCTGTCCAGCCCCCGCCTGCCGAGCGCACGCTCGCCGACGCAGGGAGGTCGCGCCGTCATCATGACCGACTGGTCCCTTCGCGTGGTGCCGCCCCAGGGCGACCCGTACGAGCATCCCCTCGACGAGGAGAGCGTCATCATCGGCCGCGCCTCCGACTCGGGGCTGGCCCTCGCCGACCGCTTCCTGTCGCGCCACCACGCGAGGCTCTACTGCGAAGAGGACGCCTGGGTCGTCGAGGACCTGGGCTCCCGCAACGGCACGCTGGTCAACGGCCAGGTCATCGGCGGGCCCACTTCGGTCGCGCCCGGCGACACCATCCGGGTCAGCGGCACCAACCTGACCCTCCATCGCCGCGGCGACAGCGCCACCGCGGAGCGATCGATCCTCGGCCGGTCGAGCAGCGCGACGATCTACCGCGACGCCAAGGAGCTGCTGTCGGGGAGCAGCGCCGAGAAGGCGCACGACCCGGCGCAGCTTCGCGGCCTGCTCGCCCGCATGCGCCTGCTCAACGAGGTGCACCAGGCGCTGTCGCGCTTCGCCCGCTTCGACCAGCTGCTCGACCTGATCCTCGACCGCGTCTTCGCCCACCTCCGCCCCGAGGAGGCGGTGATCTTCCTGCAGCGGCCCGACGGCGGGCTGGAGCGCGCCGCCAGCCGCTCGCTCCCCGGGCTCGAAGGCAAGTACCTCTACTCGCAGAGCCTGATTCGGGAGGTGACGGAGAAGCGCGTCGCCGCCTTCGTGGTCGACGCGGCGAGCGACGAGCGGTTCGCGCAGGCCCAGTCGATGCTGGCGGCGGGGGTGCGCAGCCTGCTGGCCGCGCCCCTCCTCGACCCCGGCGGGTGCCAGGGGATGATCGTCGTCAACTCCCGCAGCCAGGTGCGCCAGTTCACCGAGGAGGACCTGGAGCTGCTGGTGTCGCTGGCCTCGGTGGCGGCGATGCGGCTGCGCAACGTCGCCCTGGCCGAGGAGGCGGCCCAGCGGCGGCTGCTCGAGCAGGAGCTGTCGCTGGCGCGGCAGCTGCAGATCGCCCTGCTGCCGGCGGAGCTGCCGCAACTGCCGGGTTACGAGCTGCACGGTTACAACATCCCCTCCCGCACCGTCTCGGGGGACTACTACTACGCCGTCACGCGCCGCGAGCAGCAGGAGTTCTTCCTGATGCTCGCCGACGTCTCGGGCAAGGGGGTGGCGGCATCGCTGCTCACCGCGTCGCTGGAGGCCCTCTCCGCCGGCCCCATCGAGGACGGGCTGCCGCCCGGGGAGATCGCCGCCAAGGTGGGCGAGCTGCTGCGCCGCCGCACCCCCCAGGAGCGCTACGCCACCGCCTTCCTGGCCACCGTCGACGTGGCGAGCGGGGCGCTGCAGTACACCAATGCCGGGCACAACGCGGTGCTGCTGGCGCGCCGGGAGGGGGAGGTCGAGCTGCTCAAGTCCAACGGCCTGCCTCTCGGCCTGCTGCCCGACGCCGCCTACCGCCAGGGGGACGTGGTGCTGGCCCCGGGCGACCTGCTGCTGGTCTACACCGACGGCGTCACCGAGGCGACCAACCCGGACGGCGAGGAATTCGGCATCGACCGCCTGGTGGCGGTGGCCCGCCGCCACGCCGGCAGCGAGATCGCCGCCTTCTCGCGGGGCGTCGAGCAGGAGCTGGAGAGCTTCGCCCGCGGCGTCCCCTTCGCCGACGACCGCACGCTGCTGCTGCTGCGGCGGCTGCCGGATTGAGGCCCCGCCACGGTCACCGGACCCGGCCGAGGCGCAGGCCGAGGACCCAGCGGGCGGTGCGGCGGCGAGGAGGATCCCCCCACAGCGGCCGTACTTCCTCCTCCCATGCGGCCACCGGATCCTCGCCGCGGGCCTGCAGGTAGCGCCGCACCGCCGACCAGGTGCGGCAGTACCCGGTCAGCGCGGCGAGGTCGAGCTCGGCCTGCATGTCGAGCCGTGGCGCCGGCAGCTCGGCGAAGGGGAAGGGCAGAGAGCGATAGCCGCCTTCGAGGATCCAGCGCTCCGGCGGCCAGTAGGCGTCGAGCCGCCGGTAGAGCTCCTGCATGGCCGCGTCGAGCGCCGCCTCCCCCAGCGTCAGGCGGCGATCGTAGCCCCACACCGCCACCAGGCCGCCGGGGCGCACCACCCGCCGCGCCTCCGGCCAGAAGGCGTCGAGATCGAACCAGTGCACCGCCTGGGCGACGGTGAGCAGGTCGGCGCTGTCGCTCTCGAGCCCGCTCGCCTCGGCCCGCGCCAGGCGGTACGCGACCCGCGGGTGCGCCGTGGCGTGGGCGAGCTGCTGGCGGCTGGCGTCGGTGGCGACGACCCGCGCGAAGCGCTCGGCCAGCGCCACCGCCGCCTGCCCGCTGCCGGTGGCGCAGTCCCAGGCGAGGGCACGCGCCGGCGCCAGCTCGGCGAGCAGGTCGAAGAGC
>DATKEH010000299.1:0-2083 GCA_035546355.1 Thermoanaerobaculia bacterium | reverse complement strand
CGCCCCCTGATATACTGCTGCGCCGGGAAATACCCATGGAATCAGGGTTTCATCGCGCCGCCGGCGGGGATCATGGCTGAGCCCCCCTCCTCGGACTACCGCCTCGAGCACCTGCAGGAGCGGTGGGCGCGCGAGCCCACCTCGCGGGTCTTCTTGCAGCTGGCGGAGGAGTACCGTCGCCGCGGCGATCATCGGCAGGCCGCCGAGGTGCTGCAACAGGGGCTCGCGCTGCAGCCCCGCTACGCCGCCGCCAGGGTGGCGCTCGGGCGCTGCCGCCTGGAGATGGAGCAGCCGGACGCGGCCCGCGAAGTGCTCGAGCGGGTGGTCGCCGAGGACCCGACGCAGATCGTGGCCAACAAGCTGCTGGCCGAGGCCTACCTGCGGTTGGGAGACTCCCTCGGCGCGATCGAAGTGATCGACCGCTGTCGGTTGCTGAGCGTGCCGGAAGAGGAGCTGCAGGAGCTGGAGACGCGGGTGTCGGGGCTGATCGGGCGTGGCGACCGGTCCGGATGGGAGGCCGCCGGCGGCGCGGCGGGCGCCGGCAGCGACGCCGAGGGGTTCGACGAGGACGACTTGTTCGACGAACCGACGGCTTCCCTGCGGCAGGAGGAGCTGGTCGGGGAGGCGGCCGCCACCGAGGCCGCCGGGCCGGGGCAGGTGTTCCGATTGCCGGCGGTACGGCTGCCGCCGGTGGCGCTCCCGGGACGCAAGGGGGAGGCCAACGGCAGACGGCTGCACGGCGGCGGCAGCGACCCCTGGCTCGCGCTCGACGATCCCGGGCGGCGGCAACGTCACCTGGAATCGCTGACAGCCGAGGGGATCTTCGTCGCCTCGCCGCCGGCCGAGGAGCTCCCGGAGGGGCCGGGCGTGGTGCCGCTGGATGCCGAGGTCGCCGCGGCGGTCGCGGCGCCGGCTGCGGCTGCGGCCGAGGAGCCGTCGCCCGCGGCCGCCCGCGAGGCGGAGGAGCTGCCGACCGCGACCCTCGGGCAGCTCTACTTGCGTCAGGGGTACCTGGCCGAGGCGGAGGCCATCTTCGCCCAGGTCCTGCAACGCGAGCCCGGCAACCGCGCCGCCAGGGAAGGGCTCGAGGCCGTACGGCGCCGGCCGCGAGAGCCCGTGACGGCGGCCGGGCTGCTGCGGCGAGAGGACGCAGAGGTGCGCGGCGTCACCGCCCGCAAGATCGTCGTGCTCGAGCGCTATCGCCAGCTGTTGCGACAAGGAGCAGGGTCCGATGTTCCTCGAACGACTGAGTGAGATCAGCGGCCGGATCGACGGCGCGGTGGCCCTGTCGCTGGTCGCCGGCGACGGCATTCCGGTGGAGTCGGTCAGCAGCGACCCGGAGCTCGACCTCGAAGCGCTGTCAGCCGAGCTGATCGCCCAGGTGCGGGGCATATCGAACGACCATCAGGAGCTGCGGGTCGGCCCGGTTCGCCACTTCGCCGTGTCCACCGACCAGCTGACCCTGATGGTGAGCGCGGTCGGCGAGGGGTACTACCTGCTGCTGGTCCTCAGGGATCCCGCCAGCTATGGACGGGCGCGGTTCGAGCTGCGGCGGGCGCAACTGCTGTTCGAGGATGATCTGATCTAGCATCGGCGGCGGTGCCCGGAGCCGGTGCGGCCCCGCTCGGGAGCCGCGCCGGAGACGGCGCGACGGCCACTCGGGAGGAGCGGAATGTTGACCTTCGAGCAGATAAAGGAGCTGATCGAGCTGGTGGCTCGTCACCACCTGAACCGCCTGGAGGTGGAGCGCTCCGGCTTCAAGCTCAGCATCTCGGGGCACGAGGACGGGCCGCAGCTCCCGGCCGCTGCGCCGGCCGCGGCCGCCACCGGCGGTGCGTCGCCGCCGGCTGCCCCCCCGCCGGCGGCGGCGCCGCCGGCGGCGGCACCCGCCAAGCCCGAGGAGGAGGGGCACCTGCTGCGCTCTCCCATCGTCGGTACCTTCTTCGAGGCGCCGTCGCCCGATGCCGAGCCGTTCGTGCGGGTCGGAGATCAGGTACGCAAGGGTCAGGTGCTGTGCATCGTCGAGGCGATGAAGCTGATGAACGAGATCGAATCCGACGTCGCCGGGGTGGTGCTGCGGGTG
>DATKEH010000298.1:0-10173 GCA_035546355.1 Thermoanaerobaculia bacterium | reverse complement strand
AGCCCGCGCGGCCGCAAGCGCCTGCCGGCCTGCGTCAAGGCGGCGCCGCGCATCGCCCGCGCCCTCGAGGAGGCGCTCGCCGAGGTGACGCCGCCCGAGGACCTGCGCCGGGTCGGCGACGCCCGCCTGCGGGCCACCCTCGAGCAGATCGAGGAGAGCCTCGTCCGCCTGCAGTGGCTGCAGGCGACGCTGCAGGAGGCCCTCGAAGGGGACGGAGGGTCGTAGGGGCCGGGCTCTGCGCCGGCCTGGGCGGGACGGGGGACCCCACCTACGACCCCGGTTGAGGTGCGGTCCAGTACCGCCCCCTCACCCCGCCGCGGGGAATCGTCGCCGGCCCGGCTCTGTTGACTCCAGCGGGTGCGGCCACACCGCCGCGCCCCGTCCGCGGCCCAGCCGCGATACGATTCCCTCGCCCCGCGCCGTCCTGGCGCGGGAATGGGTCAATTGCCAGGACCGAGGTGCTGTCGATGCGCGAGACCATCCTTCGCCCCGGCGGGCTGCTGCTCGTCGCCATCCTGTTTCCCCTGCTCACCGGGTGCGCCACCATGACCGACACCGCGACCGCCAACCCACCCAGCCCGACCGCCACCCCCGAAGGGGAGAGCGCCGTGGTCGCCACCACCGCGGAGGAGGGCGCCGAGGCGGAGGCCTCGGCCGCCACCGCCGCCGCCGGCAACCCCCAGCTCGCCGAGTGGCAGGGCCCGCACGGCGGCGTGCCCCCCTTCGATCGGGTCGAGGTGGCCCACTTCCAGCCGGCGCTCGAGGCCGGCATGGCCGAGACGCTGGCCGAGGTCGACCGCATCGCCCGCGACCCGGCGCCGCCCACCTTCGCCAACACCATCGAGGCGCTGGAGAAGGCCGGAAAGACGCTCGACCGCGTCGCCACCGTCTACGGCGTGTGGAGCTCGGCAATGAGCACTCCCGACTTCCAGGCGGTGCAGCGCGAGATGGCCCCCAGGCTCGCCGCCTTCGGCGACCAGATCACCCAGAACGAGGCGCTGTTCCGCCGCATCGAGGCGGTCTACACCGCGGACGAGAGGCAGCAGCTGACCCCCGAGCAGCAGCGCCTGGCGTGGAAGACCCACACCGATTTCGTGCGCGCCGGCGCCAGGCTCGACGCCGCCGCCAAGGAGCGGCTGGCGGCCATCAACCAGGAGCTCGCCACCCTCTTCACCAACTTCAGCCAGAACGTGCTGGCCGACGAGAGCGAGCAGTACCTGGTGCTGGAGAGCGAGGCCGACCTCGCCGGGCTGCCGCAGTCGCTGATCGACGCCGCCGCCGCCGCCGCCGCCGAGAAGGGGCTCGAGGGCAGGTGGGTGATCACCAACACCCGCTCGTCGGTCGACCCCTTCCTCACCTACTCCGATCGCCGCGACCTGCGCGAGAAGGCGTGGCGGATGTTCGTCGACCGCGGCGACCATCCCGGCGAGCGCGACAACAACCCGATCATCACCGACATCCTGAAGCTGCGGGCCGAGCGGGCGAAGCTGCTCGGCTACCCCACCCATGCCCACTGGCGCCTCGAGAACGCCATGGCCAAGAACCCCGAGGCGGCCATGGAGCTGCTGGAGGCGGTGTGGAAGCCGGCGGTGGCGCGGGTGCGCGAGGAGGTCGCCGACATGGAGTCCCTGGCCCGCGAGCAGGGGCAGGAGCTCGACGTCGAGCCCTGGGACTACAAGCACTGGCAGGAGAGGGTGCGTAAGGCCCGCTACGACCTCGACGAGAACGCCATCAAGCCCTACATGCAGCTCGAGAAGCTGCGCGAAGGGATGTTCTGGGTGGCCGCGGAGCTGTTCGGCTTCGCGTTCACCCCGATCGACGGCGTGCCCGTCTACCACCCCGACGTACGGGTGTGGCGGGTCAGCGACGGCGCCAGCGGCGAGCACGTCGGGCTGTGGTACTTCGACCCCTACGCCCGCACCGGCAAGCGCTCCGGCGCCTGGATGAACGCCTACCGGCGCCAGCACCGACTCGACGGCGAGGTGCCGACCATCGTCTCGAACAACGCCAACTTCGTGACGGGCAAGGCGGGCGAGCCGGTGCTCATCTCCTGGGACGACGCCGAGACGCTGTTCCACGAGTTCGGCCACGCGCTGCACGGGCTGGCCTCGGACGTCACCTATCCGTCGCTGTCGGGCACCGCGGTGGCGCGCGACTACGTCGAGTTCCCCTCGCAGCTGCTCGAGCACTGGCTGTCGACGCCCGAGGTGCTGCAGCGCTTCGCGGTGCACCACGAGACCGGTGAGCCGATCCCCCAGGAGCTGGTCGAGCGCATCGAGCGCGCCGCCACCTTCAACCAGGGCTTCGCCACCACCGAGTACCTGGCCAGCGCGCTGATCGACATGAAGCTGCACCTCGCCGGCGACCAGGAGATCGACCCCGACGCCTTCGAGCGCGAGACGCTGGCGGCGCTGGGGATGCCCGACGAGCTGGTGATGCGCCACCGCACGCCGCAGTTCCTGCACGTCTTCTCCGGCGACTCCTACTCGGCGGGCTACTACAGCTACCTGTGGGCGGACGTGCTGACGGCGGACGCCTACCAGGCGTTCGTCGAGGCCGGCGGGCCGTACGACGAGGCGGTGGTGCGGCGCCTGGTCGAGCACGTCTTCGCGGTCGGCAACACCATCGACCCGGCGGAGGGGTACCGGGCCTTCCGCGGGCGCGATGCGCAGATCGAGGCGCTGATGGAGAAGCGCGGCTTCCCGGTGGAGGAGGAGGGGGCCGCGGGCGGCGGGCGGTAGGCGCGATTAGTGGTGGGGGCCGGGCACCGCCCCGGCCCCCACGGGCGGCCACGGAGGGCCGCCCCTACGACCGGAATCGACAACCACCAAGCAAGGTCGACCCCACGAACCGCCGGCCGCCACGAACCGTCGTAGGGGCCGGCCTCCGCGCCGGCCCGGGGGGTTCGACGACCCCCGGGGCGGCGACCGAGCGCCGCCCCTACATCGCTCCCGGCTGCCCGCCGTGGGTCTGCAAGTAGTGCAGGGCCACGGCGGTCATCGCCCGCACCCCCAGCGGCAGGGCGCCCTCGTCGATGAAGAAGTCCGGGGTGTGGTGGTCGGCGGCCTGCTCCCGCGGCACGTCGGCCGGGCGGGCGCCGAGGGTGAAGTAGAAGCCCGGCACCTGCTGGGCGAAGTAGGCGAAGTCCTCGGCGCCGGTCTCCGCCGGGATCAGCACCACCCGCTCGGCGCCGGCCACCGACTCCAGCGCCGGCACCATGGCGGCGGTGAGCTCGGGGTCGTTGACCGTCACCGGGTACGAGGAGCTGTAGGGCACGGCGATCTCGACCGTCGCCCCCATCCCCTCGGCGACGCCGGTGGCGACGCTGCGCAGCCGCTCGTGGATGGTCGCCCGCATCCCTTCGTCGAGCGCGCGCAGGGTGCCGATCAGCTCCACCTCCTCGGGCACGATGTTGGAGCGCACGCCGCCGTGGATGCTGCCGACGGTGACCACCGCGGCGCCTTCGATCAGCGGCAGGTTGCGGCTGACGATGGTCTGCAGCGCGGTGATGATCTGCGCCGCGGCGACCACCGGGTCGACGCCCATCCACGGGTAGGCGCCGTGCGACTGGCGCCCCTTGACCAGGATGCGGAAGTCGTCGACGCTGGCCCAGATCCCGCCGGGCCGGTAGCCCAGGGTGCCCACTTCGGAGAGGGCGTCGATGTGCAGGGCGAAAGCGGCCTCGACGTCGGGATCGCGCAGCACCCCCTCCTTCACCATCATCTCGGCGCCCCCCTCCTCCCCCCTCGGCGCCCCCTCCTCGGCGGGCTGGAACAGGAACTTCACCGTCCCCGGCAGGCTCTCCCGCATCGCCGCCAGCACCTCGGCGGTGCCCATCAGGATGGCGACGTGGGCATCGTGGCCGCAGGCGTGCATCACGCCCACCTCGCGCCCCTCGTAGGTGGCGGTCTCGCGCGAGGCGAAGGGGAGGTCGGAGCGCTCGCTGACCGGCAGGGCGTCCATGTCGGCGCGCAGGGCGATCACCGGCCCCGGCCGGCCGCCGCGCAGGATGCCGACGACGCCGGTGTGAGCGACGCCGGTCTGCACCTCGATCCCCAGCCCCTGCAGGTGCTCGGCAACCCTGGCGGCGGTGCGGACCTCGCGGTTGGAGAGCTCCGGGTGCTGGTGGAAGTCGCGCCGCCAGTCCACCACCTTGGGATCGACGGCGGCGCACAGCGCCTCGGCGTCGGCGTCGAGCACGGGCGGCGCGGCGGCCGCGGCGGCGGCGCAGGCGACGAGGGCGGCGGCGAGCGTCGGGACGGGCGAGGCGAGGATGCGACCTGGGGGCATGCGACGATCTCCGAGAACGGGGTTGTCGTGGGCCGGGGCGACTCTACACCGGCGCGACCGCCGCGCTCGCGCAACCGCCGCGCTCGGGTTACCATCGGCCGGCATCCGCCAGGAGACCCGCCGGCATGATGTTCCTCCTCGAAAGCCTCGTCGTCCTGCTCCTCGCCGGCTACCTGGCCAAGAAGAAGGGCTGGGGCCCCTTCAAGGGCAAGGGGTTCGAGCAGCGGACGGTGTCGGTGGGCGGCGGCCTGATGGCCTATCTCGAGGGCAGCAGGAAGGGGACCACCGTGTTGCTGCTGCACGGCTTCGCCGGCGACAAGGAGCAGTGGCGGGAGGTCGGCAGGCTGCTCGAGAAGTACGACTACCGCGTCATCGTCCCCGACCTGCCGGGCTTCGGCGCCAACTACCGGGACCCGGAAGCGCAGTACGACGCCCCCAGCCTGGCCAAGCACCTGCGCAGCTTCGTCAGCAAGGCGGAGATCGGCATGTTCCACCTCGTCGGCCACGGCATCGGCGCCACCATCGCCGCCAGCTACGCCTATGCCTTCCCCATCGAGATCGCCAGCCTGACCCTGATCGAGCCGCTGGGCATCACCGCCCCTTCCGACAGCGAGCTCGACCGCATGCTGGCGAAGCGTCGCAACCCCTTCCTGGTCGCCACCACCTCGGCCTACGACACCCTGTTCGCCTTCCTCACCGCCAAGACCCCGACGATGAGCGCGGCGGACAAGAAGCGTCGCGCCGAGACCCTGATCGCCGGCCGCGGCTTCTACCAGCAGGTGTGGGCGCAGCAGATGGAGGGGGAGCGGGGCGGGCTGCTCGACATGCTGCTGCCGGCGATGGACATGCGGATGCTGCTGGTCTTCGGCGCCCGCAGCCGGGTGGTGGCGCGGATGACGCCCGAGGTGGTGGGCCGGCGGATGGAGGGCAAGCCGGTGCAGACCGTGGTGCTGCCCGACTGCGGCCACTGGCTGATGCTCGAGAAGCCCCAGGAGCTGGTGGACGTGTGCGTGCCCTTCTTCCGCCGCGCCAAGGTGCCCGGCGCCGAGTCGGCGCGCGAGCGGCCGGCGCCGGACACCGAGACCGAAGGCGCCACGAAGGGCCTCTGAGGCGGCGCCTCACCCCTCGCGCAGCACCAGGAACAGCGCCTCGCGGCGGTCCGCCACCAGGCGATCCGAGAACCGCAGCAGCCAGCGCGCGACCAGCAGCGCCAGCGCCGCCCACACCGCCTCGAGCAGCAGGGTCAGCGGCGGGCTGGCGAAGAGGACCAGGCCGACGCCGGCGAGCAGGGCCGGCGGCGCCAGCACGGCGGCGACCAGCAGCACCCCCAGCAGCCCCGCCAGCTGGTGCGGCTGCCCCGCCTTGCCGAGCTTGCCCAGGTCGACCGCTTTGGGCAGCAGCAGCGACAGCCACAGCGCCGGCGGCAGCAGCAGCGCGGCCGCGCCCACCCCGCCGAGGAGCGCCGCCGGCCACACCCAGACCGGCGCCCCCGGTTGCAGGGTGGCGACCACCAGCACGCACAGGGCGCTGCTGGCGCCGGCGAGCAGCAGCAGCGCCGCGGCCTTGCCCAGCACCAGCTCCCGGTCGGTGATCGGGGCGAGCAGCTGCAGCGTCAAGCCCGGCCCGTCCGCCGCCAGCTGGTTCAGCAGCAGGGACTGGAGCGCCAGCAGCGCCAGGGCGGGGCCGGCGATGGCCAGCTGGGTCCCCGGGTGCAGCACCGCCAGCATCGGCACCCCCTCGCCCGGTCGCCCCATCACCACGGCCAGCAGCAGCAGGACCAGCGGCGGCGCCAGCAGCGCGAGCTTTCCCTGCAGGGTGCGCAGGGCGGTGCGCAGCTGTGCCGCCGCCACCGCGGCGGCGGCGGGGCCGAGCGCGAGCCGCGCCGTCCGGCCGGCCCTCTGCAGGGCCCCGGGGAGCGAAGCGGGCCTGCGCCGCCCACCGCGGCGCGAGGCGGTGGCGGGCGAGGCGAGCACTCGCCGCCAGGCGCGCTCGGCCAGCCCCAGCACCAGCAGGGCGACGGCCAGCAATACCCCGACGCTGGCCGCCGCCGCCGCCGGCCGGCCGGCGGTGCCGCGGGCCACCAGCCGCGTCAACGCCTCCGAGGGGATGGGCTGCAGCCACCAGGAGAAGCGCTCTCCCACCTCCGCCAGCCACGCCCCTCGCGCGTCGCTCTCCTCGCTGGCGCCGCGGCGTTCGAGCACCGCCGGCGCGAGGGCCACGCCGATCCACAGCAGCAGCCCCAGCAGCGCCACCCCCTCCGCCCGGCGGCGGTCGCGCAGCAGCAGCTCGATGACCAGCGAGGCGAGCAGCCCCAGCCCGACGAGCGCGGCGAGGAAGAGCAGCGCGCCGACGGCGACCAGCAGGCCCGCCAGCGCGCTGCCGGCGGCGATGCTGGCGGCGAGGACCAGCAGCGCCGGGACGAACACCAGCACCCAGGGGTAGGCGAAGGCCGCCACCACCTCCAGGCCGAACAGCTGGCGCAGGGAGATCGGCAGCAGCCGCAGGCGGTCCCTCCCCTCGCCCTGCCGCCGCGCTCCCTGAACGAGCGGGAAGGCGACGCACAGCAGCACCGCGAACCCGAGAGCGAAGCGCAGCAGCAGCAGGGCCGGCAGGCGGGAGTCGCCGCCGCCGAGCAGCGCCGGGCCGGCCACGGCGGCGCCCAGGGCCAGCACCGCCGCCAGCCCCGCCCCGACGACGCCGACGAACACCCGTGCCGCCACCCCCGCCCAGGCGGCGGCGCGGCGGTGGCTGTCGCGACGGCCGCCGGCCAGGTCGTGGCGCAGCTCGCGCCGGCGCAGCCAGAGGAAGGCACGGGCGAGGGCGAGCGCCCTCACGCTTCCCGCCGCATCGCGACCGCCCGCCGCTCCGCCATCCATCGGCACTCCACCTCTTCATTCTCTCCTGACGCCGGCGCCGGCGAGCGGCGGCTAGAATCCCCGCAGGCGTCGTGGTCATGATCGGCAGCACGTTGGGGCACTATCGGATCGTCGACCGCCTGGGAGCAGGCGGCATGGGCGAGGTGTTCCTGGCCGAGGACCGCAGGCTGGGGCGCCAGGTGGCCGTGAAGCTGCTGCCCGAGGAGCTGGCCGCCGACCCCGAACGGCGCGCGCGGCTCGACTGGGAGGCGCGCGCGCTGGCCGGGCTGAACCATCCCAACATCGTCACCCTCCATGCCCTGGAGGACGTCGACGGCCGGCACTTCCTGGTCATGGAGCACGTCGAGGGGCAGACGCTGGGATCCCTCGTCCCCGCCGAAGGCCTGCCGCTGGAGAGGTTCCTGGAGCTGGCCGTGCCGCTCGCCGACGCGCTGGCCGCCGCCCACGAGCAGGGGGTGGTGCATCGGGACTTGAAACCCGCCAACGTCATGGTCACCGTCGCGGGAAGGCTGAAAGTGCTCGACTTCGGGCTGGCCAAACAGGGGGCCGCCGCCGAGCAGGACCCGGAGGCGGTGACGGCCGCGCTGACGCAGGAAGGCTCGCTGATCGGCACCGTCCCGTACATGGCCCCGGAGCAGGTGGAGGGGCGGCCGGCGGACGCCCGCTCCGACGTCTTCTCGCTCGGCATCGTCCTGCACGAGATGCTGGCGGGGCAACGGCCCTTCCGCGGCGACAACCCCGCGGCGCTGATCTCGGCCCTCCTGCGCGACCCGCCGCCCCCTCTGTCCGAGCTGCGGCCCGAGCTCCCGGGCGGCCTCGGCGCGGTCATCGCCCGCTGCCTGCAGAAGCGCCCGCAAGACCGCTACGGCTCGGCCCTCGAGGTGCGCAACGAGCTGGTGGCGGTGGCGCGGGGCGGCGGACCCGACGCCGACGAGGCGATGGCCTCGATCGCGGTGCTGCCGTTCGCCGACATGAGCCCGCAGAAGGACCAGGACTACTTCTGCGAGGGGATGGCCGAGGAGATCATCAACGCGCTGACCAGGATCGAGGGCCTGCGGGTGGCGGCGCGCACCTCCTCCTTCCAGTTTCGTGCCGCGGCGGACGTGCCGGAGGTCGGCAAGCGGCTGCGGGTGGAGACGGTGCTCGAGGGCAGCGTGCGCAAGGCGGGAGATCGGCTGCGGGTGACGGTGCAGCTGATCAAGGTGGCCGACGGCTACCACCTGTGGTCCGAGCGCTACGACCGCCAGCTCGAGGACGTCTTCGCCATCCAGGACGAGATCGCCGGCACCGTGGTCAACGCCCTGCGGGTGATCCTGTCGCCGCGGGAGCGCCAGGCGCTGCGGCGCCAGGGCACGCGAGAGGTCGAGGCCTACGAGCACTACCTGCGCGGGCGCAAGCTCTTTCACCGCCAGACGCGGGACGGCCTGGAGGCGGCTCTGCGGAGCTTCGCCAGCGCCATCGAGCTCGACCCCGGCTACGCCCTCGCCTACACCGGCGTCGCCGATTGCCACGCCTATCTGTTCACCGACCACGAGCGGGATCCGCGGCACCTCGAGGAGGCGATGGCGGCGGCGAAGAAGGCCCTCGAGCTGGCCCCGGAGCTCGCCGAGGCCCACGCCTCGCTGGGGCTGGTGCTGACCCACGCCGAAGACCACCAGGGAGCCGACTGCGCCTTCGCGGCGGCGACCCGCCTCGACCCCAAGCTGTACGAGGCCTACTACTTTCACGGCCGGAGCTGCTTCCTGCAGGGGCGGTACGGGGAGGCCGCACGGCTCTTCGAGAAGGCCGCCGGGGTGCAGCCCGACGACTACCAGGCGCTCGCCCTGGCCGACGGTGCCTACCGCAGCCTCGGCGAGCTGGAGGCCGCCCGTGGAGCGGCGGCGAGGAGCCTGCAGCGGATCGAGCGGCGTCTGGAGATCGATCCCGCGGACCTGCGGGCCCTCTACCTGGGGGCCTCGATGCGCCTGCAGACGGGCGACCGGGAGGGCGCCTTCCCGCTGGCCGCGCGAGCCCGCAGGCTGGGATGGAACGAGCCCCTGGTGCTGTACAACCTCGCCTGCTTCTACTCGCTGGCCGGCGACGTGGAGCCGGCCCTCGAATGCCTGGAGCGGATGGTCACCACCGGCTGGACCTTCTGGTCCTGGCTGGAGAAGGACACCGACCTCGATCCCCTGCGCGACCACCCTCGCTTCCGGCGGCTGCTGCCGAGCCGCGGCCGCGGCGGCGCGGCCGCCGAGGCCGACCGGTAGACGGACGCGCGGCCCTCACCCGCCGAGCCATTCCAGCCGCGGCCCTGCCGCCCCCTCCGCCCCCACCACCTCGAGGAACAGGTCCTCCAGGTTTCGCGTCTCGCCGCGCTCACCATGGAGGTCGGCGATCGGGCCCTGCGCCACCAGCTCGCCGCGGTGGATGATCCCGACGTGGTCGGCGAGGCGCTCGACGATCTCCATGACGTGCGAGGTCAAGAAGATGGTGCCGCCGCGCCCGGCGTAGGCCTGCAGCAGCGACTTGATCTGGCGCGAGGAAACGGCGTCGATCCCCTCGAACGGCTCGTCGAGGAAGAGCAGCCGCGGCGAGGGCAGGAAGGCCAGCGCCAGCGCCAGCTTCTTCTTCATGCCGTGCGAGTAGTCGGCCACCAGCACGCTGGCGGCGTCGGCGAGCTGCATCAGCTCCAGCAGCTCTTCGGCGCGCTCCTCCAGCACCTGCGGCGCCATGCCGTGGACGCGGCCGACGAAGGAGAGGTTCTCCCAGCCGGTGAGCCGCGGGAACAGCGCCAGGTCCTCGGGGACCACCCCGACGCGGCGCTTGACTTCGATGGGCTCGGCCAGCGGGTCGCGGCCGAGGATCGCCATGCGGCCGGCGCTCGGCCGCAGCAGGCCGGTGAGGCACTTGATGGTGGTCGACTTGCCGGCGCCGTTGGGGCCGAGGAAGCCGAAGAAGCTGCCCTCCGGCACCCGCAGGTCGATGCCGGCGACGGCGGTGAAGTCGCCGAAGCGGCGGGTAAGGC
>DATKEH010000297.1:0-4221 GCA_035546355.1 Thermoanaerobaculia bacterium | reverse complement strand
GAGGGATGCGACACGAAGCGTCCCATGCGGGCGCGCACCCGCTCCTGCACCACGGCGTCGGGGGCTTCGCTGCGGCGCAACGTCGAGACGACGGCGTGCTGCATGCCGCGAAGCCGATTGCGCAGGTCCCGGCCGGCCTTGCCGGTCATCCTCTCGGACAGGTGGCCGACGTGCACGGCTTTGTCGCTCACCAGGGCGCGGCGCCGCGCGCCCTGGGCGGGGTCGAACAGGTACATCAGCCCGGCGCCGACGCCAATTCCTGTCACTACTTGGCTCTTCATGAGGGGTCCTCCTGGTCGTTCATGCCGCTGCCTGGGCGTGCAAGCCGGGTGCCGTGTAACGCTCTGCCGCGGCTGGCACGGATCCTGAACACCGGCATGGGTATGAGAGGGGCACGACATCTGCTGGTCGCCGGCGCACTCGCCCTTGGCGTGGCAGCTCCCGCCGCTGCGGAGCCCTACCGCGCCGCGATCGTGGTGGAACCGCACACCATGACGGTGCTGCACGAGAAGAACGCCCACCGCATGTTGCCTACGGCATCGATGGTCAAGATGATGACTGCGCTGGTGGTGCTGGACGCCGTCGAGGACGGCGACCTGCGATGGGACACGCGGGTGTGGGTCTCGCCCGAGGTGGAGCGGGTGAGGGGCTCGAGCGTCTATCTACAGCAAGGGGAGGTCTTCACCGTCCGCGAGCTGCTCGACGCCATGGTGATCAAGTCGGCGAACGACGCCGCTGCCGCCCTGGCGGAAGCGGCGGCGGGTTCCCAGGACGCCTTCGTGGAGAGGATGCGTACCAAGGCCCGGTCGCTCGGTCTCGAGCACAGCGAGCTGCACACGCCGCACGGGCTGCCGCGGAAGGAGACCGGCAAGCCGGAGGACCGCATGTGCCCGTACGACCTGGCGCGGGTGGGCGCGGAGGTCCTGCGACATCCCGAGCTGATGCGGCGCGCCGGCACTGCGCTGGCGCCGCCGATGCGCGGCCGCGAGTTCCATCTCTACAACTCCAACCACCTGCTGCGGCGCTACGACCACGCCACCGGCATCAAGACCGGGTACCACACCGGGTCGGCGTTCTGCCTCACCGCCTCGGCCCACAAGGACGGCATGGACCTCGTCGCCGTGGTCATGGGCGCCGAGCGCAAGTTCGACAGCTTCGACGGCGCCAGGGCGCTGTTGGAGGAGGCGTTCGAGCGCTACCGCCTGCTGGCGCCGTTGGCCGAGGGCGAGCGGCTGCGCCAGCTGGCGCAAGTCCGCTCCGGCGCGGTGCGTTGGGTGCCGGTGATGGCTGCCGACGACGTGCGGTGGGTGGCGCCGCGCAACGGGTCGGTGCGTCTCGAGACCCAGTTGGTCAGTCACGGTGTCCAGGCACCGGTGCGGGCTGGGCAGCTGGTGGCGACGGTGCTGGTGTGGGAGAACGGACAGCTGCGGGCCAAGGTGCCCGCCGTCGCGATGCACGCGGTGGACCCACCCAGCCGCTGGCAGCGCTGGCGGAGCCGGTTGTCCAGCCTGCTGACGGCTCTGGCATCCGGTCTCGGCGGCTAGCCGGCAGGACCCGTGGCGGAATCCGGCGCGCGAGGGTAGCTACGCCGGATCGACGACCGGCGCAAGACGTCGCACGGTGCGCGGCCCGCGGACGCCCCCTGCGGGTCCGGGACGAGCCGCGTCCGGGCCGGGGGCGTGAGCCAACAGCGGCTGGCTTCCCGCCATAGATGGCGCCAGGCGATCCTCGCCGGGCGCGACAGAGACAACGTCACCTCAGGAGGCCACCCCCCATGCTCCACCGCATATCCTCTCCAGCTTCGCGATTCCTCCCCACCGGCGCCGGACCCCAGCCCGAGCCGCCGACTCGTCCGTCGGCCGCCGACGCATTCGAGCGCGCCGCCCAGATCCTGCCGTTCGCCGCCCGGTCGGCAGCCGAGATCGGCGCCTCGCAGGAGGTACAGCAGCGCTTCGCCGCCCGCTTCGCCGAGGCCGCCGCAGACAAGCACGCGTTCCACCAGCTGATGCGCCAGGTCTACGGTCCGGGTTACGACGTCGGCTCCGCCGAGGCGCTGCGCCAGCGCACCCTCCGCGGCGACACCGGCTGGCTGCCGCGCATCGAGTGGAAGAGCGAGACCAGCCTGCAGGGCGGCTACGGCGCCTACGACGCGGGGCGCGACGTGGTCTACCTCAACGAGCGCTTCCTCGCCGACCCGGCGGCGGCGGCGCGGGTCTACGCCGAGGAGGTCGGGCACTTCCTCGACAAACGGCTCAAGGCGACCGACACCCCCGGCGACGAGGGCGAGATGTTCCGGCGCCTGCTGTCGGGGGAGCGGCTCGGCGCCGCGCAGCGGGCCGCCATCCGAGCCGAGGACGACAAGGGCTTCATCGAGGTCGACGGGCGCCGGGTGGAGGTCGAGCTCTGGAACCCGGCCAAGGCCATCAAGAAGGCCGTCGAGGCGGTGGGCAAGGGGGTGAGCAAGGCGGCGCGCGCCGTGGGCAAGGCGGTGAAGGGCGCCGCCAGGGCCGTCGGCGAGGCCGCCGGCGCCGCCTGGGACGGGGTGAAGAGCGCCGGGCGTACGATCTGGAACGGCGTCAGGAGCGCCGGCGAGACCGTATGGGGGGGCCTCGAGAGCGTGGGCGAGACAGTGTGGAAGGGTGTCGAGTGGGTCGGCGGCAAGATCGCCGACGGCGCCAGGTGGCTCGGCCCGCGGCTGTGGGACGCCGGCCGCAACCTGGTCGACGGAGTGTGGCAGACGGTGCGCGGTGCGGCGATGAACGTGTGGGAGGGGATCGAGACCTTCGGTCGGGGGATCGGCAAGATCTTCCGCGGCGACGTTTTGGATGGCCTCGCCGACCTGGGCAAGGGGCTGCTCGAGACCTTCCTGCAGACCCCGGCCGACGCCGTGTTGATGCTCGGCGGGCGGGTGGTCAGCGCCGTGCAGACGGTGTTCGGGCTGGAGGCGCCGGGGCGCAAGCTCAGCGGCGACGAGATCGCCATGCTGCGCGACGTCTACGGCGACAGCATCGACTACGACAGCGTGCGCATCAAGGAGGGAAAGACCGGCGTCTTCGGGGCCAGTGGTCGCCCCTTCACCCACGGCAACACCATCTACGTCCCCCAGAGCTGGTTGAACGACCACCCCGACCCCGCCGAGCGCCGTCAGCTGCTGGTGCACGAGATGGCCCACGTGTGGCAGAACCAGCACGGCGGCACCGACTACATGACCGAGGCGCTGGGAGCGCAGTGGTTCGGCGACGGCTACAACTTCGCCAAGGGGCTGGTGGCGGGAGAGCGTTGGGGCGACCTCAACCCCGAGCAGCAGGCCGAGCTGCTGGAGAAGGCCTTCGAGTCCGGCTACCTGACCTCGAGCGACCCGAACAAGCGCTTCCTGGTCAAGCTCACCGACCCCGACAGCGACCACGGGTTCGAGGTGCGGATGGTGACCGCCGGCAGCGCCGACCACGAGGCGCTGCTGGCCGCCGGCTACGGCGACTTCACGGCCGTCCTCGAGGACGCCCTGCGGCAGGTGCGGGAGGGTCAGGGTGCGGGGTGATCGCCCCTTGCCCGGCGGCCGTGCGGCGCGCACGGCCGCCGGGTGGCTGGCCCTGGTGGGTCTGCTGCTCGGCTGCACGCCGATCGAGCTGCTGATCGAGCCGGCGACGGAGGCGGAGCGGCTCCCCGTGCCGGCGTTCCGGGTCCTCGACGCCAGCCGGGCGCAGGCGCCGCTCTACGACCAGGTGAAGGTGCTGGACGTCAGCGGACCGTGCGGCGATTCCGGGTGCCCGGTGGTGTGGTGGGCTGCGGCGGCGGGCGAGCAGGGCCCGAGACTGCTGCGGTACGGCGACTCGCGGCTGGCGCAGCGGGTGGCGCCACGGCCGCTGCGCGCGCGGGGGCGCTACCAGTTGCTGGTATGGAAGAGTCACCCCGTCTGGGGCCTCCTCGCCGACGGCAAGCTCTCCTTCCGCGTCGCCGCAGACGGTTCGGTGATCGCGGAGGAGGGGGTCTACTAGCCAGTCTGCGCTCGGATCGGACGCAGCGCGGGCTGGCGTCGTTCAGCCCTGCCAGATCTCGCCCAGGGCCCGCTGGAAGTTGCCCCCCAGCGCCAGGCGCACGTCGTCGGCCGACCATCCCCGCCGCAGCAGCCCTTCGGCGATGTCGAAGATCTTGCGCTGCGGCGTCAGCCCGTCGATCAGGTAGGCCGGCCGCGGGCGCTCGCTGCCCGGCAGGCGGCACTCC
>DATKEH010000296.1:0-17722 GCA_035546355.1 Thermoanaerobaculia bacterium | reverse complement strand
ATCCTCAACCACGTCCGCGGCCTCGACACCGTGGCGGTGGAGTACCTCGCCGGCGGCAAGGTGCAGGTCAAGAAGGTGCACGTCGACGCCGGCTCGGTGCTGACCACGAAGCCGCTCGCCGAGATCGACCTGCCGGCGGGGAGCCTGGTGGTGGCGTTCTTCCGCGGCGACGAGATCGTCGTCCCCGGAGGCACCGACCGTGCCCGGGCCGGGGACGACGCCATGGTGCTCGCCCAGGCCGAGGTGATGCCGGCGATGGAGCGGGTGCTGGTCGCCCGCCCGCAGGCCTTGGGGACCGTGGTCATCGCCGGCGGCGGCGAGACCGGGTCGACGGTGGCCCAGGCGCTCGAGAGCTGGGACGTCGAGGTCAAGATCGTCGAGGCCAACCGGGTGCGGGCCCAGGAGCTGGCGGCGCGGTTCCCGCGCTACCAGGTGCTGCACGGCGACGCCACCGACCTGGCGTTCCTGCGCGCCGAGCGCATCGGGCACGCCCGCACCTTCGTGGCGCTGGCGGGCCAGGACGAGCGCAACCTGATGGCGACCCTGCTGGCCCAGGAGCTCGGTGTGCCGCAGGTCATCGCTCTGGTCGAGCGCACCGAGACGCTGCGGCTGTGGCGGCGGCTGGGGCTGATGCAGGTGGTGTCGCCGCGCGCCCTCGCCTACGAGCGGATCCAGGACTACATCGAGAGCGGCTACAACCCGGCCATCGTCTCGCTGCGTCAGGGGGCGGTGGTGCTGGAGCGCCGCATCGCCCCGGCGAGCCCCACCGCCGGCGTGACTCTCGCCGACATCAACCCGCCGCGCGGGCTGATCGTCGGGGCGGTGGTGCGGGGGGAGCGCGTGTTCGTCCCCCGCGGCAAGGATCGGCTGGAGGTGGGGGACACGGTGATCCTGTTCGTGCGCGAGGAGGAGATCGACACCGTGCGCCTGCTGTTCCCGGGTCGCGAGGCATGAACCTCCGGCCGGTGCTGCGGATCCTCGGGCGCCTGCTGCTGATCCTCGCCCTCGCCGAGGCGCTGCCCGCCCTGTGCGGGATGGTCTACGGCGAGCGCGAGGATGCCCTCGCCTTCCTGCTCGCCAGCCTGACGACCGCGGCCGTGGGCGGGCTGTTCGCGCTGCTCGGCCGCGGCGGCGGCGAGCTGTTCCGCCGCGAGGGGATCCTCATCGTCGTCGGCGGCTGGGCGCTGGCCTCGCTGTTCGGCGCCCTGCCCTACCTGTGGACCGACACCCTGGCCTCGCCGGTCGACGCGCTGTTCGAGTCCGCTTCCGGCTTCACCACCACCGGCGCCTCGGTGCTCACCGACATCGAGGGGCAGGGGCGGGCGGTGCTGTTCTGGCGCAGCTTCACCCAGTGGCTGGGCGGCATGGGCATCATCGTGCTGTTCGTGGCGCTGCTGCCCGAGATCGTCCCCGGCGCGCGCTTCCTGTTCAAGCTCGAGGTCCCCGGCCCCACGGCCGAGGCGCTGCACCCGCGGGTGCGCGACACCGCCATCGTGCTGTGGCAGATCTACCTGTCGTTCACCCTCGCCGAGACCGTGGCGCTGATGGCGGCGGGCCTCGACCTGTACGACGCGCTGACCCACACCTTCTCGACCCTGTCCACGGGCGGCTTCTCGCCGTACAACGCCTCGGTGGCGGCGTTCGCGTCGCCGTGGGTGGAGTCGATCGTCATCGTCTTCATGGTGCTCGCGGGGATCAACTTCTCGCTCTTTTACGCGCTGCGCAGGGGGGCCGGCCGCCTGCTGCTGCGCGACCCCGAGCTGCGCGTCTACCTGCTGCTGATCGGCGTCGTCGCGGCGGTCATCGCCAGCGACCTGCTGGCCTCCGGCACCTACCGGCAGCCGGGGCGGGCGGTGCTCGACGCGCTGTTCCAGGTCGCCTCGCTGCTCACCACCACCGGCTTCGCCACCGCCGACTTCGACACCTGGCCGCTGCTGTCGCGGATGCTGCTGGTGTCGGCGATGTTCGTCGGCGGCTGCGCCGGCTCGACCGCCGGCTCGATGAAGGTGTCGCGCATGCTGATCGGGCTCAAGTTCGCGCTGCGCGAGGTGCGGCTGGTGTTCTCTCCCAACCTGGTGCGCGGCGTCTTCCTCGGCGGCAAGCCGGTCCCCGAGTCGGTGGTGCGCAGCGTCTCGGGGTTCTTCATCCTGTTCATGACCAGCTGGGGAGTCGGCGCCCTGCTGCTGGCCATCGGCGGCCAGGGGATGTTGACCGCCGCCACCGCCTCGATCGCCACCCTCGGCAACATCGGGCCGGGGCTGGAGGCGGTGGGTCCGATCCGCAACTACGCGCACTTCGACGCGCTGCAGAAGCTGCTGATGGTGTTCCTGATGTGGCTCGGCCGCCTCGAGGTCTACGCCATCGCCGCCGTGGTCACCTTCGGCTTCTGGCGCAAGTGAGGGTCGGGCGAACCGGTGAGGATCAGGCGAAGAGGGTCGGCGCGGCCGGCGCCGGGCTCTCCCCGGTGTCGATCGAGCGCCCCTTGCCGTCGCGGTAGCGGCCGCGGCCGCGGTAGAGCAGGCAGCAGTTGCGACCCAGGCGCTTGGCCTCGTACAGCGCCGCATCGGCGAGGGCGAGCAGCTCGGCGGGGGTGCGGCAGGGGATCTCGGGAAAGGCCGCCACCCCGGCCGACAGGGTCAACGGGATCGCTGCCCCGTCGGCTTCGACGCGCAGGGCCTCCACCTGGTCGCGCAGCCGCTCGGCGACGGCGAGCGCCGCGGCGCCGTCGAGGCCTTCCAGCAGCAGCGTGAACTCCTCTCCGCCGTAGCGGGCGCAGAGGTCGCCGTCGCGCAGCCCGCCGCGCAGCACCTCCGCCACCGCCACCAGCGCCCGATCGCCGGCGGCGTGGCCGTGGCGATCGTTGATGCGCTTGAAGAAGTCGAGATCGGCCAGCACCACGGCCAGGGTTCCGCCGAGCTCCTGGCAGCGGGCGAGAGCCTCCGCCAGCTGGGCGTCGAGCACCCGCCGCAGCGCCGCCCCGGTGAGCGGGTCCTGGCGCGCCTGGCGATCGAGCAGCGCCCGGTGCACCGACCCCGACAGCTGCGGCATCAGCTGGTCGAGGAGGTGGAGCGACTCCGCCCCCAGCCGTCGCGGGTCACACCACAGCGTCAGCTGGGCGAGCGGCGCGCCGCCGCCGGCCAGCGTCCGCTCGACCTGCTGCCAGCCGGCGCGGCGGTGGATCCCGGGCAGCGGCGGTGGGTGGGTCGGAGGATCGGCGGGCCCGGGCCGCACCACCCCGTCGGGGCCGGCGTTCCAGCTGGCGCCCTCGCCGCCGAGGAGGGTGAAGTCGAGCCAGGAGAAGGGCACCACCGCCCGGCACTCGCGGTGCACGTGGACCGCCAGCTCGCCGCTTCCCTCCGCGGCGCTGCCGGCCATGCGGCTGCCGGCGTGCCCCAGCTGTTCGAGGGCCCGCCGGCCGCGCTCCGCCTGCTGTCGCAGGTGGCGCTGGCGGGCCGCCTCGGCGGCGAGCAGCGCGAGCATGGCGAGCAGCGGCAGGGCCACCGTCGGCCCGGCCTGCCGCCAGGCCACCAGCAGCAGGGCGCCCGCCGCCCAGGCCAGGCCCTCGACGGCCAGCGCCGCCAGGGTGGCCCGCAGACCCCGCCAGCGGGCCTCGCCCGCCAGGCGGCGGCGCAGGGCGTCGAGGGCCGCCAGCAGGCCCAGGTAGACGGCGCCGGCGGCGGTCGGGGCCAGCGCGGCGGCGCCGGCGCCGCTCAGACGCCACACCCAGCCGGCGCCGAGGGCGGCGACCGCGGGCACCGCGGCCAGGCTCAGGTCCGCGGTCAGCATGCGCCGGTCCCCTCGCCGCCCGCGCCAGCCCCAATGCCCCGCCACGAAGCTCGCCAGGCCCGCCAGCGCCCCGGTCGCCGCCGGCCCGTCCAGCGCCGCGACGAGGGGGAGCGCCAGCGCGCCGAGGCCGAGGCCCTGACTCCCCTGGGGCCGATAGAGGGCACCGGCGACGGCGCAGGCGAGCAGGGCGGCGAGCACCCAGGGGTGGCGTGCCGGCTGCTGCCACGCCGAGACCAGCAGCAACAGCGCGGCGCTCGCCGGTAGCGCGTGGGGCAGAGCGCGGGAGAGGGCGGGCAAGGGGCGGCCTCGGGGAAGCGGCCCCCATGCTACGCTCGGCCGCCGTGGCAGGCAACCTCGAGACCCCGCGCGGGGACCGCGAGGAGCGCCCGGGTCCGCCGCCCACGGCCGAGTGGCTCGACGCGGACGACCTGCCGCAGGCGGAGGTCGAGCGGGCGCTGGCCGACCTCGACACCGTCTACCGCTGGCTGCTCGGGCGCCGCGTCGTGCGCCGTACCGTGCTGCCGCTGCTGCCGCGCGGAGGGCGCGCACGCTGGCTCGACCTGGGGAGCGGCGGCGGGCACGTGGGGGCGGACCTGGTGCGCGTGGCGCGGCGTCGCGGCACCGCCCTGGAGGTGGTCGAGCTCGACCGCAAGCTGGGCCACCTGCTGGCGGGCCGGCGGCGAGCAGGGTCGCGGTTGCAAGTGGTGGCCGCCGCCGAGGCGCTTCCCTTTGGCGACGGCTCGCTGCACGGTTCGTTCTCGCACCTGTTCTTCCATCACTTCGACGCCGCCGGCAACCGGCGGATCCTCGGCGAGATGGAGCGGGTGAGCCGCGATTGGGCGGTGGTGGTCGACCTCGATCGCTCGTGGATGTGTCGCACCGCCGCCCGGGTGCTGCTGCGGCTGCTGCGCCTCGGCCCCACCGCCTACCACGACGGACTGGTCTCGGTGGCGCGCAGCTATCGCGCGCTCGAGGTCGCCGAAGTGGTGGCCGGGAGCCGGGTCGTCTCCCTCGGCCGCCGCTTCCCGTGCCGCTGGGCGCTGGTGCTGCGCGGCGGGCCGCAGGGCTGAGGCGCGCCGGACCTCATTCGGGCTGCAGGTCGCGCATCGCTGGTAGCCGCCCGAAGCCGTCGGCGCGCTCGACGGCGCGCAGGATCGCGGTCGCCAGGGCGGCCTCGGCCAGCACGCCGACCTGGTGGGGGTGCGCCGGGCGCTGGGCGCTGGCGAGGGCCACCACCAGATCGCCGTCGTACAGCGACAGGGCCGGGGCGAGGGTGCGGTAGAAGGCGCCGAAGGCCATCTGGCAGACCTTGAGCAGGGCGCCCTTGCCCAGGTCGGCGTCGGTCATCAGCACCGCCAGGGTGGTGTTGCCTTCCCATGGATGGCCCGGCTCGGGGGGCAGGGCGGCCAGCACCCGCCGCGCGTCGGCGAGACGGTGCGACTGCGGATCCAGCCGGCACCCGGCGACCACCCGGCCGTCGCGCGGATCGCAGACGTCGCCGAAGGCGTTGACCGCCGCCGCGGCAGCCACCGTCACCCCTCCTGGCACCGTCAACCGGGCGAAGCCGAATCCGCCCTTCATGCCGCAGGGCGGGCCGAGCGCCTTGCCGACGGTGGCCCCGGTGCCGGCGCCGACGCTGCCCATGGGCACCGCCCCCCGCCCGGCGGCGGCGACCGCGGCTTCCGCCAGGGAGCGATGGGGGTGGGCCGTGGGGTCGCCGAAGGCGAGATCGAAGAGGATGGCGGTGGGTACCAGCGGCACCACGCCGACCGGGGTGCGGAAGCCGCTGCCGCGCGCCGCCAGGTGGTCGACGACGGCGTCTGCGGCCGACAGGCCGAAGGCGCTGCCGCCGGCCAGCACCACCGCGTGGGCGCGGCTGGAGACGTGGTGCGCGGCCACCAGGGCGTCGAACTGGCGGGTGCCGGTGGCGCTGCCCCGCACCTCGGCCGCCGCCGTCGCTCCCTGCGGGCAGAGCACCACCGTCACGCCGGTCATCCCCTGCCGGTCGCTGGCGTGCCCGATGGCGAAGTCGGCCAGCAGCAGATCGTCGGCGGGCTCGGGCAGGGGCGGCGGCGGCAGGGGGAACGGCGGCGGCGGCACGGCGCGATTCTACGGGCGCGGCGGGATCCCCAGCGCCGCCAGCAGGCGGCCGGGTCGATCGCTGAAGATTCCGGCCACGCCGCGGGCGAAGAGCTCGCGGGCGCTGGCCGGCCGATTCACGGTGTAGGCGAGGAGCGGCCGCCCCGCCGCGGCGGCGCGACGGGCCAGCTCCGCGCTGGCCAGTCGCCGGTGGCAGTGCAGGCTGCAGGCACCGAGGGCCTCGCCGGCCGCCAGCAGCTCCTCGCCGTCGCGGCGGCCGATCGGGGCGCGGGGGAATCGGGACAGCCGCTCGCCGGCCGCCGCCAACAGCTCGCGATCGAAGCTCGACAGCAGCACCCGCCCGCGCCCACCGAGCACGGCCGCGAGGCGAGCGAGCAGCGCCTCCGGCGCCGCCCGCCGCCGCTTGAGCTCGAGGTTCAGGGGCAGGTCGGCGGGGAGCGCCGCCAGCAGGGCCGCGAGGGTGGCGAGCCGCGGCGGGTCCTCCCCCCCAGCGCCAGCCGCCTCCGCGGGCCGGGCGCGGCGAGGCGGCCGCAGCCGCACCCGCTCGAGGTCGCGCCAGGGCGTCGCCTCCACCACCTCGGGGCGGTCGGCGAGCCGGCGCAGGTCCCAGTCGTGAAACACCACCAGCTCGCCGCCGGCGGCGAGCTGCACGTCGACCTCCAGCATGTGCGCCCCGGCGGCGGCGGCGTGGCGGCAGGCGGCGAGGGTGTTCTCGAGGCCGCCGTCGGCGTCGCCGCGGTGGGCGACGATCCACGGCGGAGGCGGCAATCCGAGGAGCGAGCTCAGCGGAAGTAGCGCCAGCCGGTCAGGATGTCGCGGTCGTGGAGCACCACGACGCCGCCTTCGGTACGGTAGCGCAGGGGTACCGGGCGGCAGCCGCCCGCCCCCTCGTGGACCTCCGCCAGACGGACCGCGGTGTCGCACTTGTTGTTGACCAGCCACTCGCCCTCGTGGCGGAACCCGCGCTTGCGCTTGTAGTCCGACTCCGCGGCGTCGAAGGCCACCTGCAGGCGGCCCATGGGGTCGCGGCCGATGAGGAACTTGACCTCCTGGTTGCCGCGGTTCAAGTAGCGGAAGAAGCGCACCTGGGCCGGTCCCAACGCGGAGACGTCGATGCGGATCTCCTCCTGGCCGGCCTCGGGAGTCACCCGCTCGAAGTCGCGCCCCAGGCCGCCGCTCAGGGTGTAGTCGGCCACCAGCACCGCGGCCATGAACAGCGGCACCAGCAGCAGGCCGTGCAGGGGACGGAAGCGCCGCGCCATGGTGGAATGGTAGCAGGGCCCGTCGGCATGACCCTCGTCGCCGCCATCGATCAGGGATCGACCGCCACCAAGGGGGCGGTGCTCGACGTCACCGGCCGGCCGGTGGCCCGCGCCGAGGTCGGCGTGCAGACCCGCCGGCGCGGCGAGGAGGTGGAGCACGACCCCGAGGAGCTGCTGGCTTCGGTGCGGCAGGTGCTCGGCGAGCTGCGGCGCTGGCACGAGCCGGCGGCGCTCGCCCTCGCCTGCCAGCGCTCCACCTGTCTGGTGTGGGAGCGGGCCAGCGGCCGGCCGCTGACCGCCGCGGTCTCCTGGCAGGACCGCCGCACCGCGGCGGCGGTGGCGGCGCTGGCAGACCACGGCGGCGCGGTGGAGGCGCGCACCGGTTTGCGCCTGTCGCCCCACTACGCGGGCAGCAAGCTCGGCCTGCTGCTCCGTGACCTGCCTCGCGGGGTGGCGCGCGCGGCGGCGGGGGAGCTGCTCGCCGGGACGCTCGACGCCTTCCTGGTGCACCGGCTCACCGGCGCCGCCGCCACCGAGCCGGGCCACGCCGGCCGCACGCTTCTCTACGACCTCGATGGGGACGTCTGGGACGACGGTCTCTGCCGGCTGTTCGGGGTGCCGCTCGCGGCGCTGCCGGCGCTGCGGCCGTCGCTGGGCGACTGGGGCGACGCGCAGGGCCTGCCGCTGGTGGCGGTGGCGGGGGACCAGCAGGCGGCTCTCGTCGGGCACGGCGGCGGCGAGCCGGGGGTGGTGGCGGTGCACTTCGGCACCGGCGCCTTCGTGCTGGCAGGAGTCGGGATGCGGCCCCGCCGGCACCCGGGGCTGCTGGCGGCGGTGGTGTGGTCGGAGCCGGGAGCGCGGCGCTTTCAGCTCGAGGGGTCGGTGAACAGCGCCGGCAGCGCCGTCCAGTGGGCCGCGGAGTTGGCCGGGCGCGACCTCGCCGCGCTGCGGGTCGACGCCCTCGAGCCGGAGCGCCTGGCGCTCTTCCTCCCCGCCTTCCATGGCGTCGCGGCCCCCTGGTGGCGGCCGGCGGCGACGGCGGTCCTGTGGGGCCCGCCGGTGAGCGCGCCTCCGGAGGCCCTCGTCGAGTCGGTACTGGCCGGGGTGGCGATGCGCGTCGTCGATTGCCTGGAGGCGCTCACCGCGGCCGGCTGCGGTGCGGCGACGGTACGCGTGAGCGGGCGGCTGACGCGCCTCGCCGGGCTGCCGGCGCTGATCGCCGACGCCTCGGGGGCGACGGTGGAGATCCTGGCGGAGGAGGAGGCCGGCCTCGCGGGCGTCGGGCGGCTGGCGGTGCGGCGCCTCCACGGGGCGGAGGCCCCCGTCGCCGCGCCCACCGTCGCCTGGCGTCGCGAGCCGCGTTGGGCGGAGGAGCGACGCCGGCGGGTGCGGCGGCGGTGGCGCGAGTTCGTCGGCCGGGCGCTCGATCCGGCGTGACCGCGGCCCGCCGGCCGGAGAGGGCCCGGGCGGCATCGGTGTGATATACCTAGGCGCTGCCCTGGAGATCGCCCATGCCGTCCCCGCACCTGGTCATCTACGGCGAGGAATTCGAGCAGCTCGAAGAGGCGCTCCGCCGCCTGCGCCACGACGCCAACGCCAGGGCGGTCTTCCTGATCGACAAGAACGGGCAGCAGATCGCCTCGACCGGAGAGCTCGAGCAGTTCGACACCACCTCCCTGGCGTCACTGACCGCCGGCAACGTCGCGGCCACCGACGGCCTGGCGAAGCTGATCGGCGAGCGCGAGTTCTCGGTGCTCTTCCACGAAGGGGAGCAGGACCACATCCACATCTCCATCGTCGGGCGCCGGGCGATCCTCCTCGTCATCTTCGACGACCGCTCGTCGCTCGGGTTGGTGCGGCTGCGGGTGAAGCGGGTCAGCGGCGAGATGGAGCACATCTTCGACGCCATGGCCAGGAAGGGCGAGGAGGCGGAAGCGGGCGCCGAGGCGAGCCCTTTCGCGGAGATCACGGAAGAAGACATCGACGCCCTGTTCAGCGAGTGAGATCGCGAGGTCGGGGCGGGGTGGCCGGGGGGTGGGCACCGCGGCGGGTGCCCGGGCGAAGCTGGCGTGACCGGTAGCTCGAGGCGGTTGGCATGACCTTCATCAACTACGCCAGTAAGGAGATCAACTGCAAGATCGTCTACTACGGGCCCGGCCTCGGCGGCAAGACCACGAACCTGCAGTACATCTACAACAAGACGGCGCCCGAGGCGAAGGGCAAGATGATCTCCCTGGCCACCGAGGCCGACCGCACCCTGTTCTTCGACTTTCTCCCCCTCGACCTGGGTACCATCCGCGGCTTCACCACCCGCTTCCATCTCTACACCGTGCCGGGGCAGGTGTTCTACGACGCCAGCCGCAAGCTCATCCTCAAGGGGGTCGACGGGGTGGTGTTCGTCGCCGACAGCCAGGACGAACGGATGGAGGCCAACATCGAGTCGATCCGCAACCTGGAGCAGAACCTGCGCGAGCACGGCCTCGACCTGCGAGCCATCCCCTATGCGCTGCAGTTCAACAAACGCGACCTGCCCCAGGCGGTGCCGATCGACGAGATGTATCGCACCCTCAACTTCAAGCGGGAGCCGACTTTCGAGGCGGTCGCGCCGCAGGGTATCGGGGTGTTCGACACCCTCAAGGCGGTGGCCAAGCTGATCCTGATCGAGCTGCGCAAGCGCTAGGCAGGAAGCGGACTAGGAGAGCCCATGGCGAAGCGGTGGCAGAAGGTCGAGATCAACTATCTCAAGAAGCACGCCGGCGACAAGAGCGTCGAGGAGCTGGCGGAGCGTTTCCGCACCGACGTCGCGACGGTGACGGCGAAGCTGCGCGAGCTGCGCCTGGACGCCGGGGCGGCCGCGGCCGAGGACGAGGTCGTCGAGCGCTACCGGCAGGGGCTCGAGCGGCTCTACGGCCAGCAGTGGGACGAGGCCGAGGAGTTGCTGCAGCGGGTGGCGTCCGAGGCCGACGGCGACATGGCGGCGCGGGCGCGGCTGTTCGCCGAGACCGCCCGCCGCCGCCGCGAGACCGGAGCCGAAGGGGATCCCTACGTGCGAGCGGTGGTGGAGAAGAATCGGGGGCGCTACGACGAGGCGCTGGCGCTGTGCCAGGCGAAGAGGCGGGCGGAGAAAGACGGCCGTTTCGCCTATCTGGCCGCCGCCTTGCATACCCTCGAGGGCGATCTCGACCGAGCCGCCGAAGCGCTGTCGCGCGCCATCGAGCTCGATCCCCGCAATCGTGTCCATGGCCTCCACGACCCCGACCTCGGCCCCCTGCGCGCCAGCCCGGAGCACGGCGGGATCTTCCGCGGCTGACGCCGGAGAGCCCGCATCGCTCTCCGTCGTCGCCGTCGGCGGCGGCACCGGTCTGTCGGTGCTGCTACGCGGGCTCAAGCGCCACGTCAAGACCGGCGTCGTCGGCCAGCTCGCCGCGGTGGTGACGGTGGCCGACGACGGCGGCTCCTCGGGGCGGTTGCGGCGGGACTTCGGCATGCTGCCCCCCGGGGACGTGCGCAGCTGCATCGCGGCGCTGGCCGACGACGAGCACCTGTTGAGCCGGCTGTTCCAGTACCGCTTCCCCGGCGGCGAAGGGCTGGCCGGGCACTCCTTCGGCAACCTGTTCCTCGCCGCCCTCGCCGCGGTGACGGGCAGCTTCTATCAGGCGATCCTCGAAACCGAGCACATCCTGTCGGTGCGGGGGCGGATCCTGCCTTCGACGCTGGAGAGCGTGCAGCTGCTGGCGCGGGGCGCCTCGGGCGCGCTCTACCAGGGGGAGTCGGCCATCGGCCGGGCGGGCGAACGCCTGCGCCGCGTCGAGCTGGCGCCTGCCGATGCCGCCGCCTTCCCGCAGGCCGTCGAGGCGCTGCGCGCCGCCGACGTGGTGGTGCTCGGCCCGGGCTCGCTGTTCACCTCGATCGTGCCCAACCTGTTGATCCCCGGCATCCGCCAGGCGCTGCGCGAGACCGAGGCGCTGGTCATCCTGCCCCTCAACCTGATGACCCAGCCCGGTGAGACCGAGGCGCTGGACGCCCTCGACCACCTCGCCGTGGTGCAGGAGCACCTCGGCGCCGACGGCGTCGACCTGGTGCTGGTGAGCTCCCGGCCGCCGGCGCCGGAGCGGCTGGCGCCCTACGTGCGAGAGGGGGCGGTGCCGGTGGCGGTCGCCGCCGAGCGCCTCGCCGCCCGCGGCGTCGAGGTGATGGAGGCGGACCTGCTGGCGGAGGGGGAGCTGATCCGCCACGACGCCGAAAAGCTCGCGGACGCCATGCTCGAGGCCTGGCGCGCCGCCAGCCTGCTGGGCGAGGCGAGGCGGTGACGGCGGTGGCCGACCGGCCGATCGTGGCGGTGGTCCTGGCCGCCGGCAAGGGGACGCGGATGCGCTCGCAGCGCCCCAAGGTGCTGCACGAGGCGGGTGGCAGACCGCTGCTGTCCTGGGTGCTGGAGGCGGCGCGCAGCGCCGGCTGCACCCGCACGGTGGTCGTCGTCGGGCACGGCGCCGACGAGGTGGAGGCGCGCTGCGCCGCCCCGGACGTCGGCTTCGTGCTGCAGGCCGAGCAGCTGGGCACCGGGCATGCCCTGGCCCAGGCCGAGTCGGCGCTGCCGGCCGAGGCGCTGCTGCTGGTGCTGTCGGGGGACGTGCCGCTGGTCACCCCGGCGACCCTCCACGCCCTGCGCGCCGCAGCCGGCGCCGGCGGGGCGGCGATGGCGGTCGCCGAGCTCGACGAGCCGGGCAGCCTGGGCCGGGTGCTGGCCACCCCCGAGGGGTCCCTGGAGCGCATCGTCGAGGCCGCCGATGCCAGCCGCGAGGAGCTGGCGGTGCGACGGGTCAACGCCGGCCTCTATGCCCTGCCGGCTCCCGAGGTCTTCGAGCAGCTGCGCCGGCTGGCGCCGGACAACGCCCAGGGGGAGCTCTACCTCACCGATGCGGTGACGGCGATGGCGGGCGAGCGGCCGGTGGCCCTGGTGCCCCTGGACGACGCGGTCGAGGCCCTCGGGGTCAACACCCGGCAGGAGCTGGCGGTCGCGCATCGGCTGTTGCTCGGCCGCACGCTGGAAGCGCTGATGGCGGCCGGGGTGACGCTGCTCGACCCGCGCCGCACCGTCGTCGACCCGCAGGTGGAGGTGGGGAGCGACAGCGTGCTGCACGGCGACGTGACGTTGCGCGGCGCTACCACCCTGGGCGAGGGGTGCGTCCTGCACCAGGGCGCCTGGCTCGAGGACTGCCGGCTCGGCGCCGGGGTGGTGGTCGAGCCGTATTCGGTGCTGCAGGGGGCGCGCGTCGGCGACGGGTGCCGGGTGGGCCCCTTCGCCCGGCTGCGCCCCGGCGCCGAGCTCGCCACCGGCGCGCGGGTGGGAAACTTCGTCGAGGTCAAGAACAGCCGCCTCGGCGCCGGCAGCAAGGCCAACCACCTGGCCTACGTCGGCGACGCCGAGGTCGGCGACGGCGCCAACATCGGTGCCGGAGCGGTGACCTGCAACTACGACGGGGAGCGCAAGCATCGCACCGAGATCGGCGCCGGCGCCTTCGTCGGCAGCGACACCATGCTGGTGGCCCCGGTGCGGGTGGGGGAGGGGGCGACCACCGGCGCCGGCTCGGTCATCACCCGGGACGTGCCGGCCGGCGACCTGGCCGTGGGACGCGCCCGCCAGCGCAACATCGCCGGCTGGAGCCGCGAGCGCCGCGAGCGCCGCGAGCGGTCGCGCCGGAGCGACGACAGCGAGGACTGACACCATGTGCGGCATCGTCGGTTACGTCGGGGAGCGCGAGGTCGTGCCCCTGCTGCTCGAGGGACTGAAACGCCTGGAGTACCGCGGCTACGACTCCGCCGGCGTGGCGGTGGTCGACGACGGCCGGATCCAGACCGTCAGGGCCGAGGGCAAGCTCGACGAGCTGGTCAAGAAGCTCGACGAGCAGCCGCTCGCCGGCAGCTTCGGGATCGGCCACACCCGCTGGGCCACCCACGGCAGGCCGTCGGAGCGCAACGCCCACCCTCACACCGACTCCAAGGGGCGGGTGGCGGTGATCCACAACGGCATCATCGAGAACTTCGCCACCCTCAAGCAGCAGCTGCTCGCGGAGGGGTGGGAGTTCGTCTCCGAGACCGACACCGAGGTGCTGGCCAACCTGATCTCGAAGCACCTGCAGGAGGGGCGGGACCTGCTGGCGGCGGTGCAGGAAGCCCGCAGCGCGCTCGAGGGCCACTACGCCTTCGCCGCCGTGACGGGGGGCGAGGGGCAGCAGATCGTCGCCGCCCGCTCCGGGCCGCCGCTGGTGCTGGGGCTCGGCGACGGGGAGCAGTTCCTGGCCTCGGACCCGACGGCGTTGCTCCGTCATGCCAAGCGGGTGATGTTCCTCGAGAACGGCGACGTGGCGCGCATCACCCGCGACGCGGTGGCGGTGTTCGATGCCGCCGGCGAGCCGGTGGAGCGCTCGGCGCGGCGCCTGGCGTGGGATCCGATCCAGGCCGAAAAGGGCGGCTACAAGCACTTCATGCTCAAGGAGATCCACGAGCAGCCGCGGGCCGTCCAGGAGACCTTCGCCGGCCGCGTGAGCTTCGAGCGCGACCGGGTGGAGCTCGAGGAGCTGGGCATCCGCGACGAGCGGCTGCGCGAGATCGACCGCATCCACGTCCTCGCCTGCGGCACCTCCTGGCACGCCGGGCTGGTGGGCAAGTTCGTCATCGAGGAGCTCACCCGCATCCCGGTCGAGGTCGACTACGGCTCGGAGTACCGCTACCGCGACCCCCTCGCCGATCGGAGGCTGCTGGCGCTCGGGGTATCGCAGTCGGGGGAGACGGCCGACACCCTGTCGGCGATGGAGGCGGCGCGGGACAAGGGGGCGCTGCTGGCCTGCATCTGCAACGTCCCGGGCAGCCAGGCCACCCGCATCAGCGAGGGGACGCTGCTGACCCACGCCGGGCCCGAGATCGGGGTGGCGTCGACCAAGGCGTTCACCACCCAGCTGGTCGCCCTCTACCTCCTCGCGCTACACCTGCGCCAGGTGCGCAACGGCGGCCTCGAACCGGGGCTGCTGCGGGTCCTGGCGCACCTGCCGCAGGCGCTCTCCGAGGCGCTCGGGCACGAGCGGGAGATCGAGCGGCTGGCCTGGCGCCATCACCGCGCCAGCGACTTCCTCTACCTCGGCCGCGGCATCAACTACCCGATCGCCCTCGAGGGGGCGCTCAAGCTCAAGGAGATCTCCTACATCCACGCCGAGGGCTACCCCGCCGGGGAGATGAAGCACGGGCCGATCGCGCTGATCGACCCCGACCTGCCGGTGGTGGCGGTAGCCACCGGCGAGCGGCTCTTCGACAAGATGGTGAGCAACCTGCAGGAGGTCAAGGCCCGCGACGGACAAGTGCTGGTGGTGACCGACCGCGAGGGGGAGGAGCTGGCCGCGCTCGCCGACCTCGCGGACGCGGTGATGCGGGTGCCGGCGGTGGACGAGCTGCTGCAGCCGATCGTCAACGTCGTGCCGCTGCAGCTGCTCGCCTACCACATCGGGGTGCGCCGCGGCGCCGACGTCGACCAGCCTCGCAACCTGGCCAAGAGCGTGACCGTCGAGTAGACGGAGGGGCAGGGAGCCTCGTCGGATGCACGCCCTCACGCGCCAGCCGAGCCCGGCGTTCGCTCGCTGCCAGCTCAGCCACCTCGAGCGGCAGCCGATCGACCTCGAGCGGGCACGGCAGCAGCACGCGGCCTACGGCGAGTTGCTGGCGCAGCTGGGATGCACCGTCGCCGAGCTCCCGGGCGAGGCACGCTTCCCCGACTGCGTCTTCGTCGAGGACACCGCCGTGGTGGTCGACGAGCTGGCGGTGATCGCCCGGCCGGGGGCGCCGTCGCGCCGCGGCGAGACCGAGGCGGTGGCGGCGGCGCTGACGGGGCTGCGGCCGCTGGCGCGCATCACCGCCCCGGGCACGCTCGACGGCGGCGACGTCCTGCGCCTCGGGCGCCGCGTCTTCGTCGGCCGCTCGGCGCGCACCGACCGCCAGGGGCGGGCGCAGCTGCGCGCCCTGCTCGAGCCGCACGGCTACCAGGTGACGGGCGTCGACCTGCGCGGCTGCCTGCACCTGAAGAGCGCGGTGACCGCGGTCGGCGACGAGACCCTGTTGGTCCACCCTCCGTGGGTCGACACCTCGCCGTTCGCCGGCTGCGAGCTGTTGCCGGTGGATCCCTCGGAGCCCTTCGCCGCCAACGCCCTGCGCGTCGGCGAGGCGGTGGTGCTGCCCGCCGCCTTTGCGCGCACCCGCGAGCGGCTGGAGCGCCGCGGGCTAGAGGTCCACCCCCTCGCCGTCGACGAGCTGGCCAAGGCCGAGGGCGGCGTCACCTGCTGCAGCCTGCTCGTCGCTTCGCCAGGCGACTGACCCGCCGCCGCGGGTGGCCTGGCTACTCCTCGGCGGCGCGCTCGGCGGCGATCCACGCCGCGACGTTCGCCGCCAGCACCGGCAGCGGCACCGATCCCTGGCTCAGGACCACGTCGTGGAGCTCCCTGACGTCGAAGGCGGCGCCGAGGGCCTCCTCGGCCTGGCGGCGCAGGCGCCGGATCTCCAGCTCGCCGATCTTGTAGGCCAGCGCCTGCCCCGGCCAGGAGATGTAGCGGTCGACCTCGGTGCCGATCTCGTGACGCGACAGGGCGGTCTTGGCGGCCATGAAGTCGAGGGCCTGCTGGCGGCTCCAGCCCAGGGCGTGCATGCCGGTGTCGACGACCAGGCGGGCGGCGCGCCACATCTCGTAGGAGAGCCGCCCCAGCTCGCTCCACGGGTCGGTGTAGAAGCCGGCCTCCTTGCCCAGCCACTCGGAGTAGAGGCCCCAGCCTTCGCCGAAGGCCGAGAGGTAGCCGTGGCGGCGGAACTCGGGCAGCCCCTCGAGCTCCTGGGCGAGGGCGATCTGCAGGTGGTGGCCGGGCACCGCCTCGTGCAGGGTGAGGGCTTCCAGCGCGTAGAGCGGGCGGGAGGGCAGGTTCGCGGTGTTGACCCAGTAGGTGCCGGCCCGGGTGCTGCCCACCGGCGCCGGCACGTAGCGGCCGGCGGTGTATTTGGGGGCGATGTGCGGCGGCACCGGCTCGACGCCGTAGGGCAGCCGCGGCAGGCGGCCGAAGAAGCGCGGCAGCTCGCCGTCCATGCGCTTGGCGATGCGGGCGGCGTGGCGCAGCAGCTCTTCGGGGTCGTCGACGTAGAAGCGCGGGTCGCTGCGCATCCGCTCGAAGAGCTCGGGCAGCGTGCCGGCGAAATCCACCTGCGCCATCACCTGCCGCATCTCCCCCTCGATCCGCGCCACCTCCCGCTGGCCGAGGGCGTGGACCTCCTCGAAAGTCAGCTCCAGGGTGGTGAAGTGGCGCACCAGGTGGGCGTAGTAGTCGCGCCCCTCGGGCAGCTCCACCGCCGCGATGCTGCGGCGCGCGCCGGGGATGTAGACGTCGCGCAGGAACTCGAGAAAACCGCGATAGGCTGGCGCCGCGGCCTCGGCGATGGCGGCGCGACCCTGCTGGCGCAGCCGCTCGCGCGCGGCCTCGGGGACGCCGACCGGGAAGTCGGCGAAGGGAGCCCAGAAGACGCTCCGCGTCGGGTCGTCGACGACGTGGGCCGCCACCGTCGCGTCGTACCCCTCGAGGGTCACCTGCGGCACGGTGAAGCCGCGCTCGAGGCCGGCGGTCAGCGCCGCCGTCTGCTGCTCGAAGTACCGCGGCAGCGCCCGCAGCCGGGCGAGATACGCCTCGTAGTCCGGAACGACCTGGAGTGGTACCTCCTCGGGGAGCCGCGCCAGCCCCATGTGAAACCCCGAGTCGGCGTTGATCGGCATCTGCCAGGCGCCGAAGCGGTGGTCGGCGAGGCGATCCTCGAGCTCGCGGACGAGCATGGCGTGGGTGGTGCCGTCGGCCGGCGCCAGGTGGTCGCTCGGGATCTCCCGTAGCTGCGCGAGAAAGGCGCGATCGGCCGCGGCGCGGCGCGCCCAGTCCTCGGCGCCGACCTGCGGCAGCCGCTCGTCGTAGTCGTGACGGCCGACGGAGGTGGCCAGCAGGGGATCCTCGCGTAGGCGATGCTCCCACTCCCTCTGCACGAGGTCGTGGAGGCGCGACGTCAGCTGCGGGTCGGGCGGCGCCTCGGCAGCCGTCGCGACGGGCAGGGGAGCGGCGCAGACGACGACGGCGAGCGCCGCCGAGATCAGCGAGGGGCGTCGACGACGAGGGGCTCGCAGGGTGCTCATGGGATGGCGAGTGTAGCCGAGCCCGGCGTTGTAAAATGTAGAAAAGGGCGCCTGCCGCGCGGCAGGCGCCCCCAAAATTACTCTCCCTGTCCGCGGCTCAGCGGCGGGTGGTCCAGTACGGCTCGACGCCGTAGAAGCGGTGGATCTCCTCGCCCCAGGTGCGGTCGGCCGTGGAAGGCCAGTTGTCCTTGTCGAAGCCCGGCGCCTTCTCGAGGCGCTCCTTGGGGAGGTCGAGGAGGAAGTGCTCCTTGGTGGCGTCCAGCCGCAGGCTCTCGAAGGGGATGGCGAACAGCTTGTCCCCCATCCCGAGGAAGCCGCCGAAGGACAGCACGGCGTAGGCGACGCGGCCCTGGTCGACGTCGATCATCAGCTCCTT
>DATKEH010000295.1:0-3091 GCA_035546355.1 Thermoanaerobaculia bacterium | reverse complement strand
GCGCCGCGTCCCACTGCCGCGAGATGCCGTCGAGGTAGGCGTGGGCGGCGGCGAGCCGCGCCGGCTCGAGCTCGCAGATGCGCTCCCGCCCCTGGCGGCGGGTGCGCACCAGGCCGACCTCCGACAGCACCGTCACGTGCTGGACAGCGGCGCCGCCGCGGCCGAGAATGCGCGCACAACCACCGCCAGGACGCTCCGCGGGCCGCCGCGCCCCGTGGTGCGGAGGAGGTGCCGATGCAGATCGCCACGGAAGAGCGCCGCCGCCGAGACGAGGTCCGCGCCCTGCTGCGGACGCTGCGCGAACGCCGCTCGCGGCGCTTCGGGCTCGGCATGAGGATGGCCGAGGGGCCGCTCGCCTACGCGAGCGGCCAGCCCGGCGTGCCCCTGTCCGAGGAGGAGGAGGCGCTGCTCGTCTTCGCCGCCTGCGGCATCACCGGCTACGCCCTGGCCGACCTGTCGTACGCCCGAGGCCAGGGCGGCACCATCATGTCCGGCCTGGTCGGCCGCACGGTGCCGAGCGGCGACGCCATCCAGATGGTGGCGCTGGTGGTGAGCAACTCCGAAGCCACCTACTACCTGCGCCGGCCGCAGGACTTCCCGCCCGACGAGATTCCCGAGCTCGTGCGCCTCGCCGAGCGCGAGGAGTACGTCGAGCTCTACCGGCGCGGCCGGGTGAAGATCCGCGACGGCCGCGCCACCGCCCCCCGCGACCCGATCTTCAACATCAACTGCAACCTCTGGTCGCTCTACGACCCCGCCGCGACCTACCTGCTGCCGGTCAACGAGCTCACCCAGGTGTACGTCAACGGGCTGCTCGAGATCCTCAACGAGACCACCGCCGCCTTCGTGGTCGACGAGCGGGCGGGCTTCCGGCCGGCGGGCCTGGCGCGCTTCGCGCGCAGCCGCGGCGGCCATCTCGACGACGACCCGCGGGGGGGGCGGGTGGTCACCGTCCAGCAGCTCGAGGGGCTGGTCACCGAGTTCGTCACCGCCGAGCAGGGCATGATGCTGCAGAACGTCGCGCTGATGACCCACGCCCTCGGCCTCGGCGGCTTCCCCCACTGGGCTGCCCACCCCTTCGGCTGGTTCCAGGCCCTCGGCTGCCGCATGGCCCGAATGCCGGCCAGCCGCTACCTCGGCATGGGTCGCCTGCTGTCGCTCGCCGCGCGAGCGCTCGGTCGCGACGGCGACGTGCCCTACGTGCTGGCCGTCGAGCGCGACGGCGAGCCGCTGCTGGCTCCCTTCTGCCCGCCGCACTACCCATCCATGGAGGCGGCGGTGCGCGAGGTGCACGCCAGGAAGCTCGGGCCGCAGGGGATCTTCCGCGGCGCCATCGGGCGCAGCGCGTGGCGCGAGCCCGAGCGGGTCGCCGCGGCCACGCCGGAGATCGACGCCGCGGCGATCGACGCCACCATCGCCTACTGCGAGTACGTCTACCGCCGCTACGGCCGCTTCCCCGCCTACGCGCCGCCCCTGCGCACCGTGCTCGGCTTCCAGGCCAACCACCTCGACGTCGGCTTCTACGACCGCTTCTACCGTCCGGAGGCGCTGGCCGAACCGCAGCGGCGGCACTTCGACGAGTGGCACGCCGCTCCGGCGCCGAAGAGCGACGCGCCGGAGGGGTGAGGGCGAGGGGAAGGGAGACGGCCCCCGGGCTACTCGAGCGTCGCCAGCAGTCGGGTCAGGCGCTCCCAGGCCGCCTCGCTCGCCGCCCGCAGCCCGGCCGCGGCGTCCGGCTCGTCGGCCTGGCGCATGAAGCCGTGGCCGGTCCCCTCGTAGATCTCCACCTCGTAGGTCTTGCCGTGGAGATCCATCAGCCGGCGCGTCTCGGCGATGGTGGCGTTGACCCGCGCGTCGTCCGACGCGTAGAAGCCGTACACCGGGGCGGCGATGGCGCGGATCACCTCCTCGTCCTGCGGCCCGGTGCCGTAGAAGACGAACGCCGCGTCGAGGTCGGGGGCGTGGGCGGCGAGGCGGAAGCTCTGGGCGCCGCCCCAGCAGAAGCCGGCGGCCGCGGTGGCGCCGTTGGACGCCGGCAGGGCGGCCGCATACCGCTGCACCGCCCGCAGGTCGCTCGTCACCTGCCCCGCGTCGAGGCGAGAGATCGCCTCGCGCGCCGCGTCGGAGCTGGCGAAGTCGCCGGTGTGCGCCCGCTCGGCGTCGAAGCCGGAGAGCAGGTCGGGGGCGACGGCCACGTAGCCGGCCTCCGCCAGCCGGTCGGCGAAGCTGCGCACCCAATCGGTGAGGCCGCGGTTCTCGTGGATCACGACCACCGCCGGGCGCTTTCCCGCCGCCTGCGGATAGACCACGTAGCTGCGCACGGCGCGCCCCTTCCCGGCCGGCACCTCCACCCACTCGTGATGGCGGGGCGAGCCCTCGAGACGTTCCATGGCGCCACCCAGGGCCACGGCCGGCGCGGCGAAGACGAGACAGAACAGCGTGCTTGCGAGCCTCATGGTCACCTCCTCCGTCCGAGTCTAGCCCGACCTTCTTCTCACCACCTTTCTGCTGCGGCCGCGCAAAGCCGGCGAGCCTCCCGCTACCGCCTGACGACGTGCGCGAAGCGCCTGGCGAGCAGCGCCAGCAGCGCGGCCTGCCAGGCGAGCCCGAGCAGCGCGTGCGCCAGCGCCGGGCCGACCGCCCCGGCATCGAAGAGCCAGTACACCTTGAGCGGCCAGTAGTGCGGCACGACGCCGAAGAGCGTCTGCCAGGGCCCGGTCACGAAGTAGGCCGCGATGCAGGGTACGAACACGATGCCGACGATCTTGGCCAGCGCGAACCCCTGTACCTTGTTGGCGGCGACGGTGCCGAAAAACAGCGCGTAGATCGGCGCCAGCGGCGCGGCGACGACCGCGGCGACGACGAGTTGCAGCGGCGTGGTCTCCGTGAGCCCGGCCAGCAGCAGGGCCCCACAGGACAACAGGGCGGCCAGCAGCATCAGCACGACCATGCGGTAGCGCAGGTAGTCGCCGAGGCTCAGCGGCGTCACCAGCAGCGCCGTCATCGTCTGATCGTCGCGCTGATCGAGCAGCAGAAAGCCCACCACCGTGCCCATCATCCCGGCGACGACGAGCGGCAGGAAGCTCATGGC
>DATKEH010000294.1:0-2896 GCA_035546355.1 Thermoanaerobaculia bacterium | reverse complement strand
GGCCGCTGGGTCGAGCGCGCCGGGCAGCGCCGGCGCCGCCAGTACCGCATCACCGCGGCGGGGCGGAAGGTGCTGGTCGCCCAGCGCGCCGACTGGGCCCGCTTCATCGCCGCCCTGGTCGAGGTGGCGGGCCTGGAGCCTGCCTGAAGGGGCCGCCGATGCCGGTCGCTCCACCCAGCCCGCCAGATCCCGCCGATCGAACCGCCTGGCGCCGCCGCGTGCGCCGCCACGCCGAGGAGGCCGGGCTCGACCTGCCGGAGAGCATCGTCGAAGAGCTGGCGAGCCACCTCGAGGACCTGCACGCCGCCGCCCGCGCCGCCGGCGCGAGCGCCGCCGAGGCGGAGGAGCAGGCCGCCGCCGCGTTGGCCGCCGCCAGCCTCGCGAGCCTCTCCCGCCGCGCGGCGCGGCACCCCGACCGCCGGCGCGCCCGGCAGGCCGAGCTCCACGCCCGCATCCACCGCCAGAGGAGGTCGACCGTGAGCACCGCCCTGACCACCGCCGTGCGCCAGCTGCGCCGCCAGCCGCGCTTCGTCCTCGTCACCGCCCTCGTCCTGGGGCTCGGCACCGCCGCCGCCACCACGGTGTTCACCATCGTCGACTCGGTGGTGCTGCGGCCGCTGCCCTACCCCGCGCCCGACCGGCTGGTGGCGCTGTGGGACACCCATGTGGAGCAGGGGCTTCCCCGGGAGCCGATCTCGCCGGTCAACTTCATGGACCCGCGCGCGGTGCCGGTCTACGAGGACGCCGCCGCCTGGTGGCGGCCGGCGGTGAACCTGCGCGACCCCGGCCTCGAGCCGGTGCGCGTCGCCACCATCGAGACGAGCGGCAACCTGTTCGCCGTCCTCGGGGTCTCTCCCCAGCTCGGCCCCGGCTTCCCGGCCGACGGGCCGCTGCATGCGCGCGACCAGGAGATCGCGGTGATCAGCGACCGGCTGTGGCGCACGCGCTACGGCGCCGACCCGGGGCTCGTCGGCCGCACCCTCGAGCTCGACGGCGAGACGTTCGAGTTGGTCGGCGTCATGCCGCCGGGCTTCCACTTCCCCGACGACATCGACGTCTGGCAGCGCCTCGACTGGGACATGGCGGGGCACAGCCGCCACGCGCACTTCATGGAGGGGATCGCCCGCCTCGCGCCCGGCGTCACGCTCGCCGAGGCGCAGGCCGCCAGCGATGCGCTGGCGGGACGCCTGGGTCGCGAGCATCCCGACAGCAACCGCGGCTGGGGCGTGCGCCTGGCGCCGCTGCTCGACGACCAGCTGGGCTACTACCGACCGGCGCTGGTGGTGCTGTTCGGGGCGGTGGGGCTGCTGCTGCTCATCGGGGTGCTGAATGTCGCCTCGCTGCTGGTCACCCGGGCCCTGGCGCGCGAGCGGGAGATGGCCATCCGCGTCGCCATCGGCGCGGCACGCCGGCACCTGCTGGCGCAGCTGATGGCCGAGAGCCTGGTGCTGTCGCTGCTCGGAGCGGGGCTCGGAGTGGCGCTCGCCGGGGTGGCGCTGCCGCTGGTGGTGCGCTTCGCGCCGGTGGACCTGCCGCGCCTGGCCGAGGCCTCCCTCGACTGGCGCGCCCTCGGCGTGGCCCTCGCGGTCACCGCCGTCACCACGCTGGTGTTCGGCCTGGTGCCGGCCCTTCTCCTGCTGCGGCGGCGAGTGGCGAGCGAGCTCAAGAGCGGCGAGCGCGGCAGCTCGCGGGGAGCGCGGCGGGTCTACGGCTCGCTCATCGCCGTCGAGCTGGCACTCGCCTGCGCGCTGCTGATCAGTTGCGCGCTGCTGGTGCGCACCGTCGAGCGCATGACGACCACGCCCACCGGCGTGGACGCCGACGCGGTCGTGACGGCGCCACTGCAGCTGACCCGCGGGCCGGCGGAGGGCGAGCCGCGGCTGTGGGAGGCGTGGCGGCGTGTCGGGCAGACCCACGCGCAGGTGCTCGAGCGGCTGCGCGAGCAGCCGGGCGTGATCGCCGCCGGCAGCGCCAATTTCCTGCCGCTGGAGGAGGGCTGGCGCAACCCCTTCGGCCTCGAGGGGCAGCCGATCCCGGACAACCCCGACGAAGGGCCGCAGGCCCAGATGCACAGCATCAGCGAGGGCTACCTCGAGGCGATGGGAGCGCGCCTGGCGGCCGGGCGGCCCTTCACCGCCGCCGACGGGCCCGACGCGCCGCCGGTGGTGCTGGTCAACGAGACGTTTGCGCGCCGCTTCCTCGCCGCAGGCGGTGGAGCGACCGTGGGACGCCGAATCCGCACCTGGACGACGATGGTCGGGCCGCTCGGCGCCAACCTGAAGCGACAGGGAACCGACCGCCACGAGGGGGTGCTCGCCACCGTCGTCGGCGTCGTCGGCGACGTCCGCAACGTGCCGTTGGGGCAGGAGGTGGAGCCGGCGATATTCTTCTCCGCCCGCCAGTTCCCGTTCAGCCAGCTGGTCCTCGCCGTGCGCGCCAGCGCCCCGGCGACAGCGGTGGCCGCGCTGCGCACCGCCGTGCACGACGTGGTGCCGACGGTGCCGCCCGGCGAGGTGCGCACCTGGGGCGAGCGCTTCGCCGACGTTACCGCCGAGCCGCGCCTGCTGCGCACCACCCTGGCCGTCTTCGCCGGCCTCGCCGGCCTGCTGGCGGCGATCGGCGTCTACGGCATGATCGCCTGGTCGGTCGCCCTGCGCACCCGTGAGCTGGCCATCCGGCTGGCGCTCGGCGCGCGGCCGGCGGCGATCGGCTGGCTGGTGCTGGGCCGCGCCGTGGCGCTGGTCTGCGTCGGCCTCGCGCTGGGGCTGGCCCTGGTGCGCCTGGCCTCGAGCGTCCTCGAGCGCGTGCTGTTCGCGGTGTCGCCGGAGGACCTCGCCGCCAACGGCCTGGCCGTGCTGGCGCTCATCGCCGCGGCGCTCGCCGCGTGCCTGCCGCC
>DATKEH010000293.1:0-4696 GCA_035546355.1 Thermoanaerobaculia bacterium | reverse complement strand
GGGTTCACCGCCTCGCCCTGCCACCAGTTCTTCTCCGGCCCCAGGCGCAGCACCGCGAAGTGCAGGTGCGGCGTGTCGCGCGGCGCGTTGCCGGAGGTGCCGACGTAGCCGATCACCTCGCCGCGGTGCACTCGCTCGCCTTCCGTCAAGCCCCCGGCGTAGCGTTCGAGGTGCGCGTAGTAGAGGGCCCAGCGCTCGCCGTCGTCGAACTGGTAGATGGTCAGCCCGCCGGGCTTGCTGCGGTAGAGCCTGGCGATGCGCCCGTCGGTGGCGGCGAGCACCGGCGTGCCGCGGGCCGCCAGTATGTCGATCGCCTCGTGGCGGCGGCCGCCGCGCGGCGCGTCGAAGGTGTCGCGCAGGGCCTCGCGGTCGACCCCGGCCACCGGCACGATGAGGGGCGGCAGGTCGGCGGCCGCGCGCGGCGGCGTCCGGCCGCGGGGGGTGGCCCGCTGCTCGCTCGGCGGCCGCCCGTCCGGCCGCGCCGCGGCCGCCGAGCGCCAGGCTGCGTCTCCGGGCCGGAACACGACGCCGGCCAGGACGATGACCAGCGCCAACCACAGGAGCAGAGCGACCGGGAGGAGCCACCGCATCTCAGCCTCGCTCTGCGCCGTGGCTCGTTCGGGTTCCGCTCGGCATCGGCAGAGATCGGGATTGGCGCGCCTTCGCCGAGAGACTGTACGCGCGCGGTGCGACGACAGTCAAACCGGCGGTGAGAGAACGCCCTCCCCCGCCCCTCTGGCCGCGCCGCCGGGCCCGTGGTACAAACGAGGCAGCCGCGGGCCGGGGCGTGAGCGGTCGGCGCCGTGGCCGGAGCCGCCGTGACCCGTTTCCACCCCTCGGCCGTATTCGCTCCGCTCGCCGTCACCGCCCTGCTGACGACCGGCGGAGCCCGGGCGCAGGATCCCCCCCTCGCGCTCGAGCTGCTCGTCACCGGCCTCGACCAGCCGGTGGGGGTTGCGCATGCCGGGGACGGCTCGGGCCGGCTCTTCATCATCGAGCGGCGCGGGCGCATCCTGGTCTGGCAGCATGGGGCGCTGCTACCGGCGCCCTTTCTCGACATCCGGCACCTGGTGGACGCCGCGGGCGCCGAGCAGGGCCTGCTCGGCCTCGCTTTCCACCCCCGCTTCGCGGAGAACGGCCTCTTCTTCGTCCATTACACTCGCCCCGGGACACCCGACCAGACGGTGGTAGCGCGCTACCGCGTCTCCGCCGACCCCGACCGCGCCGACCCGGCGTCGGGCCTGGAGGTCCTGTCCGTCGACCAGCCCTTCGCCAACCACAACGGTGGCGACTTGCGCTTCGGCCCGGACGGCTACCTCTACGTCGCCCTCGGGGACGGCGGCGGCGCCGGCGATCCGCTGGGGACCGCCCAGGATCCAGGCAGCCTGCTGGGCAAGCTGCTGCGGCTCGACGTCGATGCCGGCGCTCCCTACGCAATCCCCGCCGACAACCCCTTCGTCGGTGCGCCGGGGCGCGACGAGATCTGGTCGCTGGGCCTGCGCAACCCCTGGCGCTTCAGCTTCGATCGCGCCACCGGCGACCTGTTCCTCGGTGACGTCGGCCAGAACGCGGTGGAGGAGGTCGACCTGCAGCCGGCCGGTCAGGGCGGGCTCAACTTCGGCTGGAGCTGTTTCGAGGGCAGCCAGCCCTTCGCCCCCGGCGGCCACTGCCCGGCGGGTCTGGTGGCGCCGATCCTGGAGTACGGCCACGGCGAGGGGTGCGCCGTCACCGGCGGCTTCCGCTACCGCGGCGGCAGCGGGGCACTGTGGGGTGATTACTTCTTCGGCGACTTCTGCAGCGGCCGCATCTGGCACGCCCATCCGATCGGTGACACGTGGGTAGCCGAGCTGTGGCTCGACACCGCGCTCAGCGTCTCGAGCTTCGGCGAGGACGAGGTCGGCGAGCTGCTGGTGGTGGACTTCGGCGGTGCCATCTACCGCCTCGCCGCACCGGGGGGAGCGCCCCTGCCGCCAGCGGGTGCCTGGTTCGAGTCGCCCGAGCTGCCCGGCTTCCAGATCAAGGTGCGCCTCAGCGCCGGCGAGCACCAGCCGGAGGTCCGCCTGGAGCCCTCCTGCATCCCCGAGACGCTGTGCGTCAGCGGCGCCCTGCCGGGCCGCACCGAGGTGCAGGTGCGGGTGGTGGGCCCGCGCCCCAACGGCAGGCTGTGGCCGATCCTGGTGCGGCTGACGACCTCGCGCGTCGAGGTGTGGATCCGCCAGGTCGCCAGCGGCATCCTGCGCTACTACGAGCTGCCCGCCGCCAGCCCCGGCGACGACTCCCTCGACGGGTCGTTCGATCGCTACGGCTTCCCTCCCTAGGAGTGTGCGCGGCGGAAGAGGGAGCGGATGCGGTCCAGATGCCGCGGCTCGACGCGCAGGAACTCGATGCCGATCTCCTGCTCGAGCCCCTCGAGGCGGAGCGCGTAGGCGACGCGGCCATCCGCGCAGACCATGCCACCGGCGAGGGGGATCTGCAGCTCGACGAGAGTGCCCGGCGTGAACCGCCGCGCGCTCAGGAAGCTGCATCCACCGAGTCCGATCGCCTGCGTCGCGCCGAACTCCTCCGCCGCCGAGTCGCCCAGCTCACGCACCCGTACCGGGTGCTGCGCTCGGATCCGTGGATACCGCCGTAGGGCGCTCGCCGTCATGCCTCGCTCTCCGGGGCGCCCATCTTAGACCCGCCGCTCGGCGCGGGGGAGCCGGGAACCAGCAACCCCCAGCGCGCGTAGGCCTGGAGCCGCGCCTCGAGCTCCTCCCGCGACACCGCGCGGCCGGCCGCGGCGAGGTCCCGGCGCAGGGCGGGCCGCGTGCGCCGTCCGTCGAGCAGCGGCAGCAGAAGGCGGTCGAGCGCACCCATCGGCACCACCTCGTGCCGCTGGCTGGTCACGCTGCCCGCCGCCGAGGCCGCCTGCCGGCGCGCCAGGGCGCTGGCCCGCGGCCGCCGCGCCGGCGCCACCGCCAGATCCCAGCGCCGCGGCAGCAGCTGCAGCCAGCCGCCGGCGTGGGCGCTGAGCACGATGCGCGCGAGGCGCTCGCGCAGGCGGCGGTCCGCTTCACCCCCCAGTCGCCGCCGCACCTCCCGCAGCAGGGTGGCGAAAGCCGTCGATTGCGGCGCCCGCGCTGCCAGCACCTCCGCGGCCGCCCGCGCCGCCGGTGCTTCGGGCGCCTCCTCGGCGATCCCCAGCCCTTGCGGCGGGGCGGCGAGGCCGGCGTCGGCGAAGGCGACGCGCAACGAGGTGACCGCTCGCCAGCCGACGTGCCGCTGCAGCCGGCGGTCGCGGTGGCACAACAGGCTGCGCCGCAGGTACCGCGGCTGCAGGCAATCCATCAGCTGCTGGCTGGTGACGAGATCGTCGGCGATCGCCTCCAGCGCGTCGCGGGTGGCGGCGGGAAATCGCTCCGCCGCCATGTCGCCCAGCCGCGACTCCCCGAGGTACTGCAGGTGGTGACGGGCGGCATGCGCCACCAGCTCGTGGAACCAGACCGGCTGATTGAGCGGCGCCAGGTGGTCGTGGAACAGGTAGCCCGCCGGCATGCGCCTCACCGTCTCGTACTCGTTGCGCAGGAAGCTGCCCAGGGGCTCGTCGGCGCGGCTGTTCTCGGCCAGGAAGCGCAGCAGCGCGGTGGCGGCGGCCTCCTCGCTCTCGGGGCCACCGGCAGTCGGCGCCAGCAGGCGCAGCATCTCCCGCACGGTACCGCGCAGGGCCCAACCGGGGTACGTGTTGTAGCTGAGGTAGGCGACGCCGTGGGGCGCCAGGCATCGGCGGCACAGGGCGAGGAGCGCGTCCCGCGCCGCCGGCTCCACCCAGCTGTAGACGCCGTGGGCGATCAGGTAGTCGACCTCCCCCACCTCGTCCCCTACCTCCTCCACCCCCGCCTGGCGCAGCTCGAGGTTGTCGAGCGCCAGCCCGGAGGCGAGGCGCCGGGCGGCCGCGAGCTGACGGCGCGAGGGATCGATCCCGAGGAAGCGGCTCGCCGGTAGCTGGAACGCCAGCGCCACCAGGTGCGCCCCGGCGCCGCAGCCCACCTCCAGCACCCGGCAGCGCTCGGGCGGCGCCGGCTCGAGCCCGAACAGGCGGGCGGTCACGGCGATCCGGTCGGGATGGGCGGCGGCGAACGGGAAGTTGGGGTAGGCGACGAGCTCGTAGCGGGCGGCGACGCGGCCGCCGGCGGCGGCCTCCCCATCGCCGCCGCCCGCAGGGGCCGCGGCAGCCGGCGGCTCAGCCGTCGCTCTCGCCCTCGTCGCCGGTGGGCAGCAGCCCCTGCGGCCCGCCGAGCTCGATCTTCGACTCCACCTTGGCGGCCGGAGCGCCCTCCCCGCGGGGCGTCACGCCCCGCTCCGCCTCGCCCGCGATCCCGTCGACGGTCAGCGCCTCCGCTCCCGGAGACAGCCGGGGCAGCCCGGCGAGGTTCTTCTCCGTCCCGATGAAGTGCGCGGGGTCGTGGAGCTTGCCGGCAGTGCCGCGCAGGCTGGCGGCGATGTCTTCGAGCTTGAACGCCATCCCTTCGACGTCGATGCCGGCGCCGGCGCCGGCCTGCGGCTCGATCTTCCCGGCGACCCCCTCCAGCTTCGCCGCGATGCCTTGCAGCTTGAAGGCGACCTCGGCGAGCTTCGAATCGAGCTTGCCGGCGATCGTTCCGCCGCTCGTCGGCTGCAGCTTATCCTCGATCTTCGAGCCGATCTCGCTCTCGACCTT
>DATKEH010000292.1:0-7420 GCA_035546355.1 Thermoanaerobaculia bacterium | reverse complement strand
CAGCGGCTGGCGGCGATGGAGGCCGAGGCGGAGGCCCGCCTCGCCGCGGCGCACAGCCGTCGCCAGGCGCTCGAGGACCGGGTGCGGGCGGAGGTCCGCCAGGCCGCCCTGCGGGTCGCCGAGGCGGGCCACATCATCGAGCTCTATCGCAGCCGCCTCGCCCCCGCCTCGCGCGACCGGGTGCAGGCCGCCCGCGTCGCCTTCGAGTCCTCGCGCGTCGACTTCCCCGCCCTGATCGACGCCGAGCGCAACCTGCGCACCGTCGAGCTCGGCCTGGAGCAGGCCCTCACCTCGTATCGACAGCGCCTGGCCGAGCTCGCCCGCCTCACCGGGCAGCCGCCGGGGGTGGTGGAGGAGCGGGATCTGCTCGACGGGGTGGCCGCCCTCGGCGGCGACCTCCCATTCGCACCCTCCGCAGAGACGCCGGCCGCCCCCCCCTCGCTGCCAGGGGCGGCCGCGGCAGGAGACACGCCATGAAGCACGCGACCCTTTTCCTCCCGGGCTGGCGGCGCCGGAGCGCCGTCGCCCTGCTGGTAGCCACCACCGCCCTCGGCGCCTGCGCCGGGGACTCTCCGCGGCCCGGCGACGAGTCCGCTGCCGCCGCGCGCCAGGGTGACGGCATGCTGCGCCTCCCCGAGCAGCGGTATCCCGACGGCGTTCGCCAGGCCCTGACCACCGCGCTCGCCGCCTACGAGGAGGCGCGGGCGGAGCTGGCGGCCGATCGCCTGGAGACCGTGCGCCCCCGCGCCTCGCGTCTGGCCGCGGCGCTGGGCATGGCGCAGGACGCCGGCGGGGACCTCGACCCGACCGTGCTGCAGGTGCTGGCGGAGACCGCCCGCGCCGCTTCGTCGCTCGCCGCGGCCGGCGACCTCGAGACGGCCCGTGCGGCCTTCGCCGAGGTCAGCCGCTTCGTCGTCCCGCTGGTGGGCGCCGACTCCGAGCTGGCCGCCGAGTGGCACGTCTTCGAGTGCCCGATGGAGGCCGAGAGCGGGTTCGCCAAGTGGGTGCAGGCCGCGACCGAGCCGGCCAACCCCTACATGGGCCCGGAGATGCTCGCCTGCGCCACCCGCACCGACTGGACGGCGCCGGCGCCGGCATCGCTGTCGCAGCTCGAGTCCCACGTCGAGCACGCCCACGGCGGCGACCCCGACGCCATCGCCTACTACACCTGTGCGATGCACCCGTCGGTGAAGAGCCCCGACCCCGGCAAGTGCCCGATCTGCAGCATGGAGCTCACCCCCGTGACCCACGGCGAGCTGGCCAGCGGCGTGGTGATCGTCGACGCCGCGCGCCGCCAGCGCATCGGCGTCAGGGTCGAGACCGTGAGCCTGCAGACGGTCACGGTGCCGGTGCGCGCCGTCGGCAAGGTGACGTTCGACGAGACCCGCCTGGCGGACGTCACCGTCAAGTACCAGGGGTGGATCCGCCAGCTCTTCGTCAACCAGACCGGCCAAGCGGTGCGCCGCGGGCAGCCGCTGTTCACCCTCTACAGCCCGGACCTCTACGCCGCGCAGCAGGAGTACCTGACCGCGCTGGCCAGCCAGCGGACGGCGCGCGCGACCTCGGTACCCGACCGCGCCGACTACCTGGTGGCGGCGTCGCGACAGCGCCTGCGGCTGTGGGACCTGTCGCCGGCGCAGATCGACCGCCTGGCCGAGACCGGGGAGGCGTTGGAGCAGATCCCCATCTTTTCTCCCGCCTCCGGCTTCGTCGTCGAGAAGGAGGTGGTCGAGGGCAGCGCCGTCTCGCCGGGGATGAAGCTGTTCCGCATCGCCGGCCTGGACCGCGTGTGGATCGAGGCGGAGGTCTACGAGTCCGAGCTCGGCATGATCCAGCTGGGCGACCGCGCCGAGGTGGGGTTCCCGTACATGCCGGGCCAGGCCTTCAGCGGCCGGGTGACCTTCGTCTACCCCTACCTCGACCCCATGACGCGCACCGGCCGGGTGCGGATCGAGGTCGCCAACCCGCAGCTGGCGATCAAGCCGGACATGTTCGCCAACGTCACCCTCTACCAGGAGCGCGGCGAGCGGCTGGTGGTGCCCGAGGAGGCCATCCTCTACGCCGGCGAGCGGCGCTTCGTCTTCCTCGATCTGGGCGAAGGACGGCTCAGGCCGCAGCAGGTGGAGGTTGGGCCCCGGGTCGGCGAGCTCGTCGAGGTGCTCGCCGGCCTGGCGCCGGGCGACCGGATCGTCACCTCCGGCAACTTCCTGATCGCCGCCGAGAGCCGCCTGAAGCTGGCCATGGACCAGTGGGGCGGCGCGCGCGAAGGCAGCGACCCGCCGCGCCCGCCGGCGCCGGCCGGTCACCAGGGGCACTGAGGAGGTCGCCATGATGGAGCCACGCGATCCCGAGAGGGGCCCGATCGCCCGGCTGATCGCCGGCTCGGCGCGCAACCCCTGGCTGACGCTGCTGCTGGTCGCCGCGCTGGCGGTATGGGGGTGGCTGGCCATCGGCCGCTCGCCGCTGGACGCCATCCCCGACCTCTCGGACGTGCAGGTGATCGTCTTCACCGAGTGGGAGGGGCAGAGCCCCGACCTGGTCGAGGACCAGATCACCTACCCGATCACCAGCGCCCTGCTGTCGGCGCCGCGGGTGCAGTACGTGCGCGGCCAGTCGATGTTCGGCATGTCCTTCGTCTACGCCATCTTCGACGACGGCACCGACATCTACTGGGCGCGGTCGCGGGTCCTCGAGTACCTCAACGAGGTGCAGGGCCGGCTGCCGGCGGGCGTCAACCCCACCCTCGGCCCCGATGCCACCGGCGTCGGCTGGGTGTTCCAGTACGCGCTGGTCGACACCAGCGGCCGCCACGACCTGCAGCAGCTGCGCAGCCTGCAGGACTTCACCCTCAAGTACGCCCTGGAGAGCGTGCCGGGGGTGGCGGAGGTGGCCTCCATCGGCGGTTTCGTCAAGGAGTACCAGATCCTCCTCGACCCCGATCGGCTGCAGTCCCTCCGCATCCCGCTGCACGTGGTGATCCAGGCGGTGCGGGAGTCCAACCAGGACGCCGGCGGCCAGGTGGTGGAGCTCGCCGAGCACGAGTTCGTGGTGCGTGGCCGCGGCTACGTCGCAAGCGTCGAGGACCTGCGGTCGATCCCGCTGAGGGTCGACGAGCGCGGGGTGCCGGTGATGGTCGGCGACGTGGCCCAGGTCAAGATCGGGCCGGCCTCGCGGCGCGGTTTCGCCGAGCTCGACGGGGAGGGCGAGGTGGTCGGCGGCATCGTCATCATGCGCTACGGCGAGAACGCCCTCGACGTCATCCGGCGCGCCGAGCGGCGCCTGGAGGAGGTGAAGCGCGGCCTGCCCGAGGGGGTGGAGGTGGTCGTCACCTACGACCGCTCGGGGCTCATCGAAGCCTCCGTCGCCACCCTGCGCCACACGCTGATCGAGGAGATCGTGGTGGTCTCGGTGGTCATCTTCCTCTTCCTGATGCACGCGCGCAGCGCCCTGGTGCCGATCCTCACCCTCCCCGTGGCGGTGCTGCTGTCGTTCATCCCGATGATGTTCCAGGGGCTGACCATCAACATCATGTCGCTGGGCGGCATCGCGGTGGCCATCGGCGCGATGGTCGACGCCTCGATCATCCTCATCGAGAACGTCCACAAGCGCCTCGAGGAGTGGGAGCGCCAAGGGCGTGACGAGAGCGGGGCCGAGGGTGGCGTAGGGGCCGGCCTCCGCGCCGGCCCGTCCGAGCGGCTCGCGGTGCAGATCCGCGCCATGCAGGAGGTGGGGCCGGCGGTCTTCTTCTCGCTGCTGGTGATCACCGTCTCGTTCCTGCCCGTCTTCACCCTGCAGGGGGTCGAGGGGCGGCTGTTCCGCCCCCTGGCCTTCACCAAGACCTACTCGATGGGCTTCGCCGCGCTGCTGGCGGTGACCCTGACGCCGGCGCTCGTCGCGCTCTTCATCCGCGGCCGCATCCGCGGCGAGGAGAGGAACCCGTTGAACCGCTGGCTGATCGCCGCCTACGCGCCGGTGGTGCGGTTCGTGGTGCGTCACCGCAAGGTGGTGGTGGTCCTCGCCCTGCTCGGCGTCGCCGCCACCGTGCCGGCGTTCCTCGCCCTCGACAACGAGTTCATGCCGCCGCTGAACGAGGGCGTGGTGCTGTACATGCCGACGGCGCCGCCGGGGATGTCGTCGACCGAGGCGATGGCGGTGCTGCAGTCCATGGACGCCCGGCTGCGGCAGTTCCCCGAGGTGGTGCGGGTGTTCGGCAAGATGGGGCGCGCCGAGACCGCCACCGACCCCGCGCCCATCGGCATGGCCGAGACCGTGGTGGTGCTGAAGCCGCGCGCGGAGTGGCGGCCAGGGCTGTCGTGGGACGAGCTGATCGCCGAGATGGACGAGGCGCTGCAGTACCCCGGGATGCCCAACATCTGGTGGATGCCGATCCAGACCCGCACCGAGATGCTGTCGACCGGCATCCGATCCCCCCTCGGCATCAAGATCTTCGGCGACGACCTCGAGACCATCGAGCGCACGGCGATCGACATCGAAGGCGCGGTGGCCGGGGTCGCCGGCACCCGCAGCGCCTACGCCGACCGTTCGACCGGCGGCTTCTACCTCGACGTCACCGTCGACCGTCTCGCCGCGGCCCGCCACGGCCTGCGGGTGGCGGACGTCAACGACCTGCTGCGGATGGCGGTCGGCGGCATGGCGGTGTCCGAGACGGTCGAGGGGCGGGAACGCTATCCGATCAGCGTCCAGTACGCGCGCGACTTCCGCCAGGATCCGGCGGACCTCGGGCGCCTGCTGGTGCCCACTCCCACCGGCGCCCAGGTGCCGCTCGCCCAGGTGGCGCGTATCGAGACCGTGACCGGGCCGCCGATGATCCGCAGCGAGGACGGCAAGCTGGTCGGCTACGTCTTCGTCGACACCGGCGAACGCGCCATCGCCGAGTACGTCGAGGAGGCCCGCCAGGTGGTGGCCGAGACGGTGGCGCTGCCGGCCGGCACCCGCATCGAGTGGGCCGGTCAATTCACCTACTTCGAGCGGGCCAAGGCGCGGCTCAAGCTGGTCGTCCCGGTGACGCTGTTCCTCATCGCCCTGCTGCTGTGGCTCAACACCCGGTCGCTGGCGGAGGTGGCGATCATCGTGCTCGCCGTGCCGTTCTCGCTGATCGGCGCCATCTGGCTGCTGTGGGCGCTCGACTACAACATGAGCGTGGCGGTGTGGGTGGGCCTGATCGCCCTCGCCGGGCTCGACGCCGAGACCGGGGTGGTGATGCTGCTCTACCTCAAGCTCGCCCACCGCCGCTGGGCCGAAGGGGGCAGGCTGCGCCGCTTCCGCGACCTCGAGCAGGCGATCGTCGAGGGCGCGGCGCACCGCATCCGGCCCAAGCTGATGACGGTGATGACCACCACCCTGGCCCTGCTGCCGGTGATGTGGTCGACCGGCACCGGCGCCGAGGTGATGCGGCGGATCGCCGCCCCCATGGTCGGCGGCCTGGCCACCTCCTTCCTCCTCGAGCTCACCGTCTACCCGGCGATCTTCGCGCTGTGGAAGGGGCGCAGCCTGGCCCGGGCGGTCGACGCGGACGAGGTGGAGGCGGCTGCATGACGACGGAAACGACGAGACGAAGCAGACCCTCGAAACCCGGAAAGGAGACCTCGATGAAGCGGCTGACCACGGCTCTGGCGACGACTCTGGCGATGACGATGGCGACGCCCGGCTGGGCGGGGAGCGCGGCGACGGCGGAGACCCCGCTCGTGCGGCAGTACCTGGCGATCCACGCCAGGCTCGCGGCCGACTCGGCCGCGGGGGTGGAGGAGTCGGCGAAGGCGGTCGCCGCCGCGGCGCGCAAGGCGGCGCCGGCGGCCGCCGATCGGTCGCGGATGGAGCGGATCGCCGCCGCCGCCGAGGGTCTGCACGGCCGCGACCTGACGAAGCTGCGGGCCGGTTTCGAGGAGCTGAGCCGCGAGATGGCGGCATGGGCCGAGGTGGTGGGAGTGGCGGGGGTGGGCCTCTACTACTGCCCGATGGCCAAGGCGCACTGGCTGCAGGCCGCGGGGCCGGTGAAGAATCCCTACTACGGCAGCTCGATGCTCGCCTGCGGCGCCAGGGCCGAAGCGGTACGATGAGGGTCACGGGAATCTCGCGACCTCGTACCGCGTTGCGGTGGGAGGCGACCTCCGCCCCATCGATCACCACCCCACAGGAGCACCCTGATGAACCGCTCTCTCCGCCGACCCCCGATCGCCCTGCTCGTCGCCCTCGGGGTGCTGATGCTGGCCGCCCTGGCCCTGCTGGCGCCGCGCGCCCAGGCCGAGGAGACGGCAGCCGACGCCGCCCTGCAGAAGGTCGAGACCCACAAGGTCTGCATGGTCAACGACCAGCTCTTCGCCAAGGACCAGATCCCGGTCGAGGTCGAGGGCAAGACTTACTACGGCTGCTGCGAGATGTGCAAGGAGCGGCTGGCGCGCGACAGCTCCATGCGCCAGGCGGTGGACCCGGTGAGCGGTGAGCCGGTGGACAAGGCGACGGCCGTGATCGGCGCCCTGGCCGACGGCCGGGTGCTCTACTTCGCGAGCGAGGAGACGTTCGCGCAGTACCGGCCCGAGCCTGCGGAAGCGGAGTAGGGGTCGAGCCCCCTCGCCCGGTCCCGCTCCGGCGGAGGGGTGAGGGGGGCACCGCCCGGCGCCGTCGCGGGTTGGCGCGGGATTTGCGTTTTCGCGCAGGCGATGACACATGGTGGCCGCCTCCGCCAACCCGCGGCGAACCGGTCGGCTCCTCCCGGCCTCCGTCCCCGCCCGGCCGAGGTGGCACTGCCGGCGGTGGCGGCGCTACTGCTGTCCCTGGGATTCTCCCCTCCGGCTGCGGCGATCGACGCCGAGGTGGACATCCGCTTCGTCGGCAGCCGCCAGAGCCGGACCCTGGTGGAGGGGGTGGTGGGGGTGCCGGTGTCGGCGGTGCAGCGCAACGAGCACGGCTACTTCAACCTCCGCCTGTCGGGCGAGGTGCTGGTGGCCGGCCGCCCCTACGAGCGATTCGGCTATCGCTACGACATCCCCGCCGGCCAGGGGGGCGAGGCGCCGCTGGCGCTGTCGTTTCAGCGCGCCTGGCGCCCCGGAGACCTGACGCTCCTGCTCGAGGTCGAAGACCTGCAGAGCGGCCTGGTGATCCGCCGCGAGCAGCATGTGCTGGTGCCGCGTCTGCGCCGCCCGCAGGCGCCCGCGGCGACGGTCGAGCCCGAGGCGACGCCGCGGGCTGCCGCCATCCGGCTGCTGCCGCCGCCGCCTGTCGCCAGCCGCCGGCAGCGCTTCGTCGCGGTGATCGAGGGGGAGGGCGTCGAGGAGGTGGTGTTCCTGCTGGACGGGCGGCGGATCCTGTCGCGGCGCGCGCCGCCGTTCAGCGCCGAGCTCGACCTGGGGGACAGCCCGCGAGTCCATCGCCTGCGGGTGGAGGCGCGCGGCGCGGCAGGCGT
>DATKEH010000291.1:0-23720 GCA_035546355.1 Thermoanaerobaculia bacterium | reverse complement strand
GCAGGGGCACCTGCCGCGGCTCCCCTTCGGCACCGACCTGAGCGAGGAGGAGGTGGTGCTGGTGGGGGCGCTGCGGGCCCTGCGGCGCAAGGTGGCGGCGCGGGAGGTGAAAGCGGGAGACTTCGAGCACCTCAAGGAGGCGCTGGCCCCGCCGGCCGCGGCGCGCCCCTACCTCCGGCGCATGGGGCTCGAGGAGCCGCGGGGGCTGGCGGAGCGCGGCATGCAGAAGGTGGTGCTGTTCGCGCTGTCGCTGGTGGACGCCCTATAGCCGGCGGCACGGGATTTGTAGGCTCCTGTCACCCTCGACAAGGGAGGAGCCATGGACAGATTCCTCGGCAAGTTCGCCAGCCCGATCTACGCGCTGCTGCGCATCGTCAGCGGTGGGTTGTTCGCCCTCCACGGGGCGCAGAAGCTGTTCGGGGCCTTCGGCGGGCGGCAAGTGAGCGAGTAGGCCTCGAAGATGGGGATCGCCGGCATCATCGAGCTGTTCGGCGGGCTGCTGATCATGATCGGCCTCTTCGCCAGCTGGGCGGCGTTCATCGCCAGCGGCGAGATGGCGGTCGCCTACTGGACCGCGCACGCGCCGCAGTCGCCCTGGCCGGTCGAGAACGGCGGCGAGCTGGCGGCGCTGTACTGCTTCCTGTTCCTCTACATCGCCGCCCGCGGCGCCGGGACCTGGAGCATCGCCAGCATGACCAGGGGCAGACGACTCAGCTAGCGGGTCAGGAGGGGGCGCGACCGCGCGGTTCTGCCGCGCACAACCCCTGGGACGCGATCCCTGTAGGATGGGCAGGGAAGCGAGAGAACGGGGGCGACGAGCGGCGCGCGGGCTCGCTGGTCGCCACCAGAGAGGAGGTTGTATGAGACAGGCATGGAATGCGGTGACGGCCGGGTCGCTGACCCTCGCGTTCGCCCTGGCGGCGGGCGCCCAGGAGGTCCCCCGGCAGCAGCCGGAGTTCGGCGAGGAGATCGTCGTCGAGCGGGTGCTGCTCGACGTGCTGGTCACCGACCGCAAGGGGAACGTGGTGCTGGGGCTCGACGAGGACGACTTCGTCGTCAGCGAAGACGGCGAGCGGATCACGCTCGACGACGTCACCTTCTACAGCAACCGGCGCTTCCTGGAGAGCACGGAGAGGGCCGCACAGGTAGGCGTCGATGCCGACGACGTGGTGTTCGACCGCTACTTCATCCTGCTGTTCCACGATCAGCGGATGCTCTTCCCCCGGCTCGCAGCGCAGCAGCTCGACGCCGGCCGGTGGGTGAAGCGCTGGGTCCAGGAGGGCGTGCTGGCGAACGACTACTTCGCCGTCGTCCGCTACGACTCGACGCTCGACGTCATCCAGGACTTCACCAACGACCCCGAACAGCTCACCCGGGCGGTCGACCTGGCGGTACAGGGGAAGAACCCGCGGCTCCTGGAGCCGCCTGAGCAAGGGCCGTCGCTGCTGCGGCAGCTGCCCTCGGAGCAGGCCGTCGACCGCATGACCCGCACCATCTACGAAGGCCTGCAGGTGCTGGCGACGGCGGCCGGCGCCATTCCGGCGCGCAAGAACCTGATCCTGTTCAGCGCCGGCTTCGGCGAGGTCAACGACTTCGGCTTCTACTCGCGCGACGAGCGCTACTACCCGGGGATGGTGGAGGAGCTCAACGCCAACAACGTGGCCGTCTACGGCATCGACGTGCTGCCGATGCCCGCCGGCCAACCGCCGTTCTTCCAGGCGCTCAGCAACTCCCTCAGCGACCTGTCGAGCGACACCGGCGGCGAGTACTACTTCCACTTCGTCAGCTTCCTTACCCCCTTGCAGCAGGTGGCCCAGGACACCAACGGCTACTACCTGCTGAGCTACCGCAACCCGCACCCGGAGGGGCGCAGCGGCTTTCAGACGGTCGTCGTCGACACCGTCAACCCGCAGTTCCAGGTGCGGGCGCGGCAGGGATACCGCTACGGACCTGAGCGGGAGCCGTGGCTCGAGTGATCGCCTGCCGGCGCGGGATGTGCCGGCGCCGCCGGGGGCGACTCAGCTGACCCAGGCGTCCTGGAGATCCATCCAGCGGATCGCCAGGTAGGTCCACAGGGCGGCCGCCAGGAAGAAGCCGGTGGCGGCCCACTCGGCGGCCAGGGCGCAGCCGAAGGTGACGGCCAGGGCGACGATCAGCAGCACCAGGGCGCTGCTCCGTTGGCGTGCCGGTCCCAGGCCCCAACGGACCCAGGCAGGGCGATGGAGGGTGAGATCGGTCACGCACGCTCCTCCGTATCGATTCGTCTTCGGTTCGGGTTCCCAGCGGCTCGGATGGCGGAATTATAGGACGACGCGGCGCGGCTGGCGGTGAACGGGGTCACGGTGCGCGACCGGGAGCGGCCGAGCGCCCCCGCCGCCCGGCGTCGTTCGCATCAGGGGTCCGTGCGAGGCGCGGCTGCGCGGGCGCGGGACGATATGATCCGGGGTCATGTTCCGCCGCCAGGACAGCCCGGGCTCGGTCGTCTGTCCCGCGTGCGGCAAGCTGGTGGGAGCGAAGGAGCCGCAGTGCCCCTACTGCGGCCGCCCGCGGCCGGGGATGTGGGGCCTGACCCCACTGCTGCGCGGGCTGAGCCTGGAGGGGGCGTTCGTGCCGCTGGTGGTGGGGGGGAGCGTCGTCGTCTTCCTTGCCACCCTGGCCTTCGACCCCAGCGCCATCGGCATGGGCGGGGGGATGTTCGGGCTGCTGTCGCCCGGCCGCGCCTCGCTCTTCGTCTTCGGCGCCAGCGGCGCCGAGCCGGTCTTCCGCTTCGGCCGCTGGTGGACGCTGCTGTCGGCCACCTGGCTGCACGGCGGGCTGATCCACATCCTGTTCAACATGATGGCGATCCGTGCCATCGCCCCGGCGGTGGTGCACCTCTACGGGCCCGGGCGCACGACCATCCTCTACGTGGTCTCCGGCGCCACCGGCTTCGCGATGAGCTCGCTGTCGCCCTTCCTCCCCGGGTTGCTGCGCCTGGTGCTCGGCGCCGGCACCTTCACCGTCGGCGCCTCGGCAGCCCTCTTCGGGCTGCTCGGCGCCCTGCTGCACTACAGCCGCCGCGGCGGCGTGGCGGCCCTCGGGCAGCAGATATGGGTCTGGGTCGGCGGCATGCTGCTGCTCGGGCTGGTGCTGCGGGGCATCGACAACTGGGCCCACATCGGCGGGCTGGCGGGAGGCTGGCTGCTGGCGTACTGGCTGGATCCGCTGCAGCCCGAACGCGTCGACCACATGCTGGTCGGCCTGCTGCTGCTGCTCGCCAGCCTGGCGGCGATCGGCATCTCGGTGCTCACCGGGCTGCCGCTCGTCCGCTGAGGGGCGCGCCGGCGGGCGCTCGCCCGGTAGCGCCGGACGAGCCCGGGATCGCCCGCGTGCTAGGGTTCCGCCATGGGGCCGCTCCGGCTGAGCTCGCACGCCCTGGCGACGCTGCAGGCCCACGCCGCGGCCGAGCGGCCCCGGGAATGCTGTGGCATCCTGGTCGGTGCCGGCTCGCCGCCCGCGGTCGACGAGGTGGTGGCGGTGACCAACCGGCACCCGCACCCCCGCGGCGGCTACACCATCGCGGCGGCGGACCTGGCGGCGACGCTGCGCGCGGCGCGGCAGCGGCGGCGGCGGGTGCTCGGGTTCTACCACTCCCACCCGCAGAGCCCCGCCCGACCGAGCGAGGCGGACCGGGCCGCCGCCTGGGACGGCATGTCCTACTGCATCGTCGGGGAGTGCGCGGAGCGATCCGAGGTGCGCAGCTGGCGCCGCGGCGCCGCGGGTGAGATGGTCGAGCAGCCCGTGGAGGTGGCATGACGACGGCCGCCCCCCCGGCGCCCTCGCCGCTCCCCGAGCTGACGGTTGCCGAGCTGCGCCGCTACGGCCGGCACCTGGTGATCCCGGAGGTCGGGCCCGACGGGCAGCGCCGGCTCAAGGGCGCCAGCGTGCTGCTGGTCGGGGCGGGCGGGCTGGGCTCTCCCCTCGCTCTCTACCTGGCGGCCGCCGGCGTCGGGCGCCTGGGGATGGTGGAGTTCGACCAGGTCGACGAGAGCAACCTGCAGCGGCAGGTGCTGTACGGCAGCGCCGACGTCGGCACGCCGAAGCTCGCCGCCGCGACGGCCCGGCTGGCGGAAGTCAACCCGCACGTCGAGGTGGTCCCCCACGCGGTGCGCCTGACCGCCGCCAACGCGCTCGAGCTGCTGGCCCCGTACGACGTCGTCGCCGACGGCAGCGACAACTTCGCCGCCCGGTACCTGGTCAACGACGCCTGCGCGCTCCTCGGCAAGCCCGACGTCTTCGGCGCCGTGCACCGCTTCGAGGGGCAGCTGTCGGTGTTCTGGGCGGCCGAGGGGCCCTGCTACCGCTGCCTGTTCCCCGAGCCGCCGCCCCCCGGCCTGATCCCCTCCTGTGCCGAGGCAGGGGTGCTGGGGGTGTTGCCGGGGATCATCGGCGCGCTGCAGGCCAACGAGGTGATCAAGCTGGCGCTCGGCGTCGGCCGGCCGCTGGTCGGCCGGCTGCTGCTGTTCGACGCCCTGGGGACCACCTTTCGCGAGCTCGCCCTGCGCAAGGACCCCGACTGCCCGGTCTGCGCCCCCGGCGCCCGCCCGGAGCTGGTGGACTACGAGGAGCTGTGCGGCAGCGCTCCCGCGCCGGCTGGCGGCGACGACGGCGAGGCCCCCTGGGAGATCGCCCCCGAGGAGCTTGCCCGCTGGCGCGGCGAGGGGCGCGACCTCCAGCTGCTGGACGTGCGCGAGCCCTTCGAGCAGGCCATCTGCAGCCTGCAGGGGGCGCGACGGGTGCCCCTGCGGCAGCTGCCGCAGCGCCTGGCGGAGCTCGACCGCCAGCGCCCGCTGGTCGCCTACTGCCATCACGGTATCCGCTCGGCGCGCGCCGTGGAGCTGTTGCGCCGCGAGGGGTTCCAGGCCATCAACCTGGCGGGCGGGATCGACGCCTGGAGCCGCCAGGTGGACCCCTCGCTGCCGCGCTACTGAATGGCCGCTGAATGGCCGCGCTGAGCCTGACGCCGCTGGGGACCAACGGCTTCGTCCCCACCTTCGGCCGCCAGACGATGAGTCATCTGGTGCGACACGGAGCCCGGGCGCTGCTGCTGGACGCCGGCAGCGGCGTCGCCCGGCTGCTCGAGCCCGCCGGGCGGCAGCGGCTGGCCGGCGCCGAGTCCCTCGAGATCCTGCTCACCCACTACCATCTGGATCACGTCGTCGGCCTCTCCTACCTGCCGGCGATCTGGCGCCAGGGGAGGATCCGGCTGTGGGCGCCGGCGCCGCCGCTGGTCGACGCCGCCCCGGAGGAGGCCCTGGAGCGGCTGCTCTCGCCGCCGCTCTTCCCCCTGCGCTGCGGCGAGTTCCCCGCACCGCTCGAGATCGTGCCGTACGGCGGCGACAGCCTGGAGGTCGCGGGGCTGCCGGCGCGGCTGCGGCGCCAGCGCCACGGCGGTGGCTCGGTGGGCGTGGTGCTGGGCGAGCGGCTGGCCTACTGCACCGACTGCGAGCCGGAGGCGGCGACCAGCCGCTTCGCCGCCGGCGTCGAGCTGCTGCTGCACGAGGTCTGGGTCAGCGACGCCGAGGTCGCCGCCGGGGCGCACCGGCAGGGCCATTCGACGGTGGAGGAAGTGGCTGCCATCGCCCGCCAGGCGCAGGCCGGCGCGCTGATGCCGGTGCATCACTTCCCGCCGCGGGATGCCGACGGCCTGGCCGAGCTCGCCCGCCGGCTGGGCGAGCTGTCGGGGATCGAGGTGCTGCTGCCGGAGGAAGGCCGCGAGTATCGGCTGGGCTAGGGTTCTTGGTTGCGCAGGCGCTCCACCGCCCGCTGCAGGTCTTCCGCCGTGCCGACGTCGAGCAGCCAGCCGTCGGGGAAGGGGACGGCCTCGACGCGCATGCCGCCGTCGATGGCCTGCTGGAAGAGGTCGCCGACCCACAGCTCCGCCGCCTGCCCGGCCGCTGCCTCGGGTGCCGTTCGCTGCTGCTCCACGCGCCGGCAGAGCAGCTCGGTGAACGACGGCGCCCACACCGCCACGCCCCACATGTAGCGCAGGTCGGCGCGACCGGTCTTGATCCACAATCGGCGCGGGCGGCCGCCGGCGTCGAGCTCCACCATGTCCGACTTGTCCGGCCGGTCGGTGGGGAACAGCCCGAGCGCCAGGTCGGCGCCGGTGGCCGCGAGGCGTTCCGCCACCGGCGCGAAGGCGTCGCTCGGGTGCAGCAGGATGTCGGGGAACCCCAGGGCGACGCGGCAGCCGGCGACGAACGGAGCGGCGGCGGCGAGCGTCTCGGGGACGCTGGCGGTCGCTCGCACCACCCGCCAGGCGATGTCGAGACCCACCTCGGCGCCGTCGATGAGCCACGCCGGAAGGTCCCACTTGCCTTCGCGCACGACCACCACGGCGCGGCGGATGCCGGCGGCGGCCATTCCCGAGAGCACCCGGTCGCAGGGGGTGAGGGTCCGCAACCCACCGTCCTCGCCCCGCCGGTAGGCGAGGGGGAGCAGCTCCTTGCTCAGCGGCGCACGCCCCAGCCGGGTCGCCGTGCCGGCGGCGGGCACCACCCCCACCAGTGGAATCGCGAGCGGCTCGCCGCTCACGGCTCGACGTCGTGGGCCATCGGGTCGGTCAGCACGCGGAAGTAGTGGTTGGCGCCGTAGTTGGCGAAGTTGGCCACCCGCGCGGTGTAGATGCAGGAGAAGTCGTCCACCTGGCTGCCGAACAGGCTCTGGCTCCCCCCCTGCTTGAACACCGATCCCCAGGAGGGGTTGAAGCGCATGGCGATCCCCTCCTGCAGCTCGCCGGCGCGGTGGCGCAGCGCCCGGTGCTCGCCGCGCAGCTCCTCGAGGCGCCGTCGCGCATCGGACACGGCCTCCACTTCGAGGCCCTCGGCGGCGAGCCGGCCGTACAGGTGCAGCACGTCGTGTAGGTCGTCCATGTGGTGCCCCATGCTGGCGAGCTCGGACTTGAGCGCCTGCAGATGGCGGATCTGCGGCGCCAGCTCGGACTGCATCTCGAGCTCCTCCTCGAGCTCGCGCAGGACCAGGGCGGTGCGCCAGGTCGAGGTCAGCTTGGAGGAGACGATGTCGCCATAGATGTGGTCGCCGACGTACAGCACCTCCTCGCCCAGCGACCCCATCAGCGTGGTGAGGCCGGCGCGCGAGCCGCCGGTGTAGACGTTGCCCCACTCCGGCACCTCGACCTCGCGCAGCGGCTGGCCGTCGCCGTCCAGCTCGACGAAGGGTCGGGCGCGGCGGAAGAAGCCGGGCTTGCCGGCGGACACGACGACCAGGGCGAACAGCTGCCGCCAGTCGTCGAGGCCCGGCAGGGTGCCGTCGAAGAGGTAGGAGCAGACGCGGTCGGTGTACTCCCAGTCGGAGTTGGTGACCAGCATCAGCTTGCGGTCCCCGAGCTGCAGCCGGTGGAGGGCCAGCGCCAGCTCCCGCTCCCGCGGCAGGTAACGGGGCAGGTCGGCGGCGATCCGCGCCTTCAGCGGGCCCTCGCCGTGGACGCCGTCGACGGCGGCGCGCACGTCGAGGAACAACCGGTCGTACTCGGGGAGCGTCACCCGGCCGAGCCGCCGCAGCTCCACCAGCTCGGCGAAGAGATTCACTTCGGGCAGCTCGAAGAGGGTGTCGACCCAGTAGAAGCGCTCGCTCTTGAGGTCGAGCCGCTCCTTGCGGTAGAGCCGGGCGCGCTCGTGGCGATCGAGGATCTCGCGCCCCAGGTAGGCCCGCCCGACGTAGCGATGTCGGTTCATCTTCAGCACGGTGCCGAATCCCCGGTCGATAATCAGGCCACGGTGGGGGAAGTGGGGGCGGAATTCCGCCTGGCGGATGGTAGGCGGGTAGTCGAAGCGCGCGACCAGGCGGTCGAGGGCGAGCGAGAAGATCAGCTCCTCGAGCGGCAGGCGGTAGTAGGGCGCCACCGTCCAGTCGAGGTCGAAGCCGATGAAGCGGATGGTCTCCATCCGCAGGTTGCGGTTGACGAAGATCCGCCGCGACGGCGGCGGCTCGCCGTCGCGCAGGGCGCTGCGCAGCAGCGCCGTTTCGGGAGACTGCGGCAACCCCTCGAGAAACGACGGGTCGAGGTCGAGGTGGAGCTCGTCCAAGGCGCGGGGCCGCGCTACAGCTTGAACTGGATGGGCAGCTCCCACCAGATCTTGACCGCCACGCCGTCCTTGGTCGCTGGGGTGTAGCGGGCGCCGCGCGCCGCCTTCTGCGCCTCGTGATCGAGGCCGAAGCCCACCTCCTCGCCCTTCAGCGCGGCGTCGCTCACCCGCCCGTTCTCGTCGACCAGCACCCGCACCACGACGGTGGCCTCCTTGCGCATGCGCCGGGCGATGGCCGGGTACTGCGGCCGCGGCGGCAGCGCCAGCTTGGGGGGCACGACGCCCGGCCCGAGTTGTACCAGCTCCCCCTTGCGGATCGACGGCGGCGCTGCCGCTGCGGGGGCGGCCCGCTCCCCCGCCGCCTGCTGAGCGGGCTCCTGAGCCGGCGGCTGGGGCTGGGCTCGTGGCGGCGTCGACGCCGGGACGGCGGCAGGCTGCGTCGCCGCGGCTGCGGCGGCGGGCTGGGCGGCCGGCGGCGGCGGGGCCGTCTGGGGCACTTCCACCGGCGCCGGTTCGGAGCCTTTGGCCATCTCCAGCTTCTTCTGCGTCGCGGCCGGCGCGGGGGGTGGGGTGGCGGCCGCTGACTGGGCTTCGGCGGCGCGGATGCGAGCCACTTCCAGCTCCTTCTTCATCGCCTCGATCTGCTGGTCGTACTCTTTCTTGAGTCGCTCCTCGAGCGACTTGCTCTGCTGCGTCACCAGCGCCGCCAGCTGCTGCTCGAGCCGCTTGGCCTCCTCGGCTTCGGCCTCGGCCTTCTGCTGCGCCTCGACCAGCGGGTCGACGGCGGGGACCGGTGCCGGCTGCGCGGCCACGGGCTCGGCGACGGGCGGCGCGGCCTGGCCGCCCGAGCCGCGCAGCAGGAACAGGGCCACCGCGCCTCCGATCAGGACCAGCGCGGCGGCGGCGGCGAGCAGGATCCGCGAACGGCCCCTGCCCTTCTCCTCGGCGGCGATGCCGTACTTGTCGCGGATGACCCCGGTGTCGTCGCCGGCGCCGGTGGTCTCGCGCAGATCCTTCGCTGCCGCGGCGGCCTTGTCGCGGGCGGCGCCCCTGGCGGCCGGCGTGGCGGCGGCCCGCGGCGGAGGCGCGAAGCCGACCGGGATCTCCATGGTCTTCTCGATCTCGATCTCCTGGCTCTCCTTCTCGATCTCGTCGCGGAAGAGGTTGTGCATGAAGAAGGCGAGATTGAACGTCGTGGGGCTGAACTGGCCGTCGAACATCAACTTGGAGAGGGACTTGTGCCAGGAGATGACATCGCCCACCCGCTTCTCCGCGGGCGCCAGGCTGTGGGCCAGCAGGCGCTTGAGCTCGTCCGGCAGCGGCGTCGCGTCGGGCTGCGACTCGGCCTGGGCGATGAGCTGCTGGTACTCCGCTTCGGTGCCGGGGGCCAGCGGGCGGCCTACCAGCATTTCGAGGAGGATCATCCCCAGCGAGTAGACGTCGTCGGTCTTGCTCAGCGGCTTGCCCTCCCGCGCCTCGGGGGAGAGATAGCGCGCCAGGACGCGGCTGCCGGTGCCGCGCGGCACCAGCTGGCGGAGAGCCGGAGAGGCCTCGAAGCCGAGCAGGCGGGTCTCCCCCTCGTTGGAGATCATCACCAGCTGCGGCAGCACGCAACCGTGCAGGACGCGATCGTCCTGGTGCCGGGTCTCGAAGCCGACGGCGAGGGCCAGGGCCATGCGCTCGGCGATGAGCAGGGCATGGTCGGTGGGGATCGGGTTGCGCCGCTTCACCGCCTGGTCGACCAGGCTCGCCAGGTTCTTGCCCGAGAGGTAGTCGTAGGCGACGTAGGGGACACCGCTGACGACGCCGAGATCGACGCCGCTGGCGATGTTGGGGCTGTTCAGGGCCTGTTGCACGCCGCGCCGGCCTGCCAGGGCGTTGCCGAGGGCGGCGCCGTCGAGGCCCGAGCCGTTGAAGACGCGCAGCAGCACCACCTGCTCCATCCCCCTGCTGCCGACCTTGCCGGCGCGGAAGGTCTCCCCCAACGGGTCCTCGCCGAGCTTCTTGAGAAGGAGGTAGTTCCCGAACTGCTCACGGATGTTCATACCGGTTGCCCCTTCAGCAGATTGTCAGGTCACAGAGGACACTAGATATTAGCAGGATCCCCGCGATGTCAAGGCAGGCGGCGGCCATCGGCATCGGCACCCGCTCCGGCTCCGGCATCCGCTTTCCCCTGCCGCTCGCGCGCGCGGTCGCGCCAGTACCGTTTCTGCCAGCGCGCCACGTTGCGGTTGTGCTCGGCGAGGGTGGTGGAGAAGACGTGCGAACCGTCGTTGCGGCTGACGAAGTAGAGGTAGGGGACGTCGGCCGGTTCGGCCGCGGCGAGCAGGCTGGCGAGGCCGGGCGAGGCGATCGGACCGGGGGGCAGGCCGGCGTAGCGGTAGGTGTTGTAGGGCGAGTCGATCGCCAGGTCCTGGCGCCGGATGTTGCCGTCCCAACGGCCCTCCTTCTTGAGCGCGAAGATCACCGTCGGGTCGGCGTAGAGGGCGATGCCTCGCTCGAGGCGGTTGGCGTACACGCCGGCGATCAGCGGCCGCTCCGCGGCGATGCGGGCCTCCTTCTCGACGATGCTGGCCAGGGTCACGACCTCCCGCACGGTGCGCTGCGAGCCGGGCGCCAGCAGGGGCTCGACCGCCTGCCGCCAGTGCTTGCGGAAGGTGGCCACCAGGGTAGCCACGATCTGGTCCTCGGTGACCCCGCGCGGGAAGCGATAGGTGTTGGGGAACAGGTAGCCTTCGAGGTCCTCGGCGGCGGGATCGAGATCGGCGACCGGCTCCGGCTGGCGCATGGCCGCCAGCAGCAGGCCGCGGTCGCCGAAGCCGGCGGCGGCGAGGACCGCGGCCTTCTCCTCGAGGGTCAAGCCCTCGACCAGGGTCACCTGGTGGTGCACCACGTCGCCGCGCACCAGCTTGTCGAGCACGGCGGGAAGCGACAGGGCGCCGGTGAAGCGGTACTCACCGGCCTGCAGTGGCGGGTCGCCCCGCCAGGCGAGCCACAGCCGCGCCAGCAGGGCATTGCGGATCACCCCTTCCGCCTCGAGGCGGGCGAGGATGCGGCCGACGCTGCTGCCGCTCGCCACGTCGAGCCGCCGCTCGGCTTGCGGGTAGCCGCGGTAGGGCGTGGTGACCGCCCACCAGCCCCACGCCGCCGCCCCGGCGGCGGCCAGCAGGGCGACGGCGGCCAGGGTGACGAGGAGGCGCTTCACCGCTCGCCTCGGGCGCGGCGGGCGAGCAGCTCCTCGAGCAGGAGCTGGGCTGCCAGCTGGTCGATGCGCTCGCGGTGGCGGCGGGGTTCGGCGCCGGCCTCGCGCAGCCGCTCCTCGGCCGCGGCGCTGGTCAACGTCTCGGTCACCAGGGTGCAGCGCAGCCCGGTGGCGGCGGCGAGCTTGTCGGCGAAGCCGCGAGCCCGCAGCGATGCCTCGCCGACGCCGCCGTCGAGCGTGCGCGGGTCGCCGACCACCAGCTCGCTCACTCCCCGCTCCGCTGCCAGCGCGGCGATACGCCGCACCGCCTGGCGGTCGCTGGCGCGAGCCAGCGTGGTCAAGGGGAGGGCCAGCCGCCGCTCCGCGTCGGTGATGGCGAGCCCGATCCGGCGGTGGCCGAAATCGACCGCCAGGATCGGCCCGGCGGCCGCGGCGGACAGCGGCGGCGAGGCCTGCGGCGGCTCGGATCCTCGTCCCACGCTCCTTTGAAGCCCCTCGGCCCCCTCCGACATTCCCCGCGCGACCCGCCCGACCTTCTCAACCCGGCTCCGCCGCGGACCGCCGAGCTCGGCGCAGCCTCCGCCGGGGTGCGGACGGGGCCCTGGCGGCGGCCGGCGATGGTTTCGCCGCCGGTCTCCCGCGCATCCCCTGTGATACGATGCCGCCTCCACCTCGCGGCCCCGGCCGCGGCACACCTCGCACAACTCGGGGGCCATTATGCAGGACGTCGTCATACTGAGCGCGGCCCGCACGCCCATCGGCTCGTTCCAGGGAGCGTTCAAGGACCTGCCGGCTCACGCGCTCGGGGCCCAGGCCCTGAAGGGCGCCGTCGAGCGCGCGGGCCTCGAGCCCGGGCAGGTGGAGCAGGTGTACATGGGCTGCGTGCTGCAGGCGGGCCAGGGGCAGGCGCCGGCGCGGCAGGCGGCGCTGGGGGCGGGCTGCCCGCCGGCGACCGGGGCGGTGACCGTCCACAAGGTGTGCGGCTCCGGCATGCGCGCGGTGATGACGGCGGCCAACGATCTGCGCTGCGGCGACTACCAGCTGGTGGCGGCGGGGGGCATGGAGAGCATGACCAACGCTCCCTATCTCGCCGCCGGCGTGCGCGACGGGCTGCGTCTGGGGCACGGGCGGCTGATCGACTCGATGGTGCACGACGGCCTGTGGGATCCTTACGGCGACAAGCACATGGGCAGCTGCGCCGAAAGCTGCGTCCGCAGGTACGGTTTCTCGCGCGAGGCGCAGGACGCCTTCGCCACCGAGAGCTACCGCCGCGCCCGCGAGGCCTGGGAAAGCGGTCGCTTCGCCTCCGAGGTGGTGCCGGTGGCGGTGCCGCAGCGCAAGGGTGAGCCGCTAGTGGTCGAGCGCGACGAAGAGCCGTTCCGCGTCGACCTCGACAAGATGGCCCGGCTGCGCCCCGCCTTCGATCCCGAGGGCACGGTGACGGCGGCCAACTCTTCGAAGATCGACGACGGGGCGGCGGCGCTGGTGCTGACCACCGCCGACACGGCGTCCCGGTTGGGCCTCACGCCCATCGCCCGGCTGGTGGCCCAGGCTTCGCTGGCGCAGGAGCCGGAGTGGTTCACCACCGCGCCGATCGGGGCGGTGGGCAGGGTGCTCGAGCGCGCCGGGCTGGCCAAGGGAGACATCGACCTGTTCGAGGTCAACGAGGCCTTCGCCGCCGTCGCCATGGCGGCGATGCAGGATCTCGAGATCCCCCACGACCGGCTCAACGTGCGGGGCGGCGCGGTGGCGCTGGGGCATCCCATCGGCGCCTCCGGGGCGCGCATCCTGGTGACGCTCCTGCACTCCCTGCAGGAGCGCGGCGGAAAGCGCGGCTGCGCCGCCATCTGCCTCGGCGGCGGTGAGGCCACCGCCATGGTCGTGGAGCGGCTCTAGACTCCGCCGCACCGGCGATGACGGCGTTCGCGCACCTCCTGCTGTTCGCAGCGCTGGCGCTGCCGCCCGAGCTCCTCGAGGCCCCCGTCGACCTCGGCCGCTCCACCTTCGTCCTGCCCTTGCCGGAGGAGAAGGGCGGTGGCGAGGTGAGCGGCTCGGCCGGGGACCTCGAATACCAGCGCGAGGATTACGCCCTGCTCTCCGGCGGCGTGACCCTGCGCTACCAGGACATGACGATCTCCGCGGAGGAGGTGGCGCTCGACCTCGCCACGCAGGACGTCACCGCCGTCGGCAACGTCGTCGTCGACCAGGGCCCCAACCGGCTGACCGGTTCGACGGCGCGGTTCAACCTCGACACCAAGACCGGGGTCGTGCGCGACGCGTCCGCCGCCGTCGCCCAGGGCATCTACTTCAGCGGCGACGAGATCGCCAAGATCGGCGACACCACCTACACCATCGACGAGGGGATCTTCACCTCCTGCGAGGGAGAGGTCCCGCCGTGGAGCTTCCACGTCGATCGGGCGACGGTCGAGCTCGAGGACTACGCCTTCATCCACCACGCGGCGATTCGGGTCAAGGGCGTGCCGGTGCTGTACGTGCCGTACCTGGTGTGGCCCACCAAGACCGAGCGCTCGTCCGGTCTGCTGGTGCCCAACGTCGGCAACTCCGAGGATCGCGGCAGCTACCTGGGCCTCGCCTACTACCAGGTACTGGGCCGCAGCTGGGACACCACCCTGCTCGCCGACCTGTGGACCAACGACTACTACGGAGTCGGCAGCGAGCTGCGCTACCACCCGAGCGAGGGGACCCTCGGCGGGTTCAAGGGGTACGCCATCGACGACCCGCTGCGGGACGAGTGGCGGTGGAAGGTGCGCTGGGACCACGTCACCCGCGATCTGCCGGCCGGGCTGCGCGGCGTGGTGAGCTTCGAGGACTACTCCGACTTCGACTTCTTCCGCGACTTCGAGCGCAATCTCAACGCCAAGGCGAAGGCCTCGATCTACTCGACGGCCTACCTCTCCGGCAACTGGGGCAGTCAGTCCTTCAACTTGATGGCCGACCGGCGCCAGACCTTCGTCGGCGGCGGCAGGATCGTCGAGCAGCGGCAGCTGCCGGAGCTCGAGTACGAGCTGCGCCCGACGCGCCTGGGCCGCACCCCGCTGTACCTGGCGCTCTCCAGCGGCGCGCACTACCTGTCGATCGATCGCGGCGGCTTCTACGACGGCGACTACGGGCGGATCCATCTGTTCCCCAACCTCCGCGTGCCGCTGTCGCCGACGCCCTGGCTGTCGCTGTCGGTGAGCGGGGGCTCGCGCTTCACCTGGTACGGCGACAGTCTGGGCACGGTGACCGGCGACGACGGAGCCAGCGGCACCGGCTTCGTCGGCGAGTCGCTGTCCCGCCTGGTGCCGATCGGCGGCCTGGAGATGGTCGGGCCCTCCTTTTCGCGCATCTTCGACGGCCAGGTCGGGCCGTTCGGGCGCTGGAAGCATCTCGTCGAGCCGCGCCTGCAGTGGTCCTACGTCGGCGAGTACGACGATCAGCAGCAGGTGCCGGTGTTCGACGAGGTCGACCCGCTGGGGCCGCAGAACCTGGTCCGCGTGTCGCTCTTCAACCGCCTGCTGGCCAAGCCGGTGGCCGACGAGGAGGAGGGGCTCGGCGGCGGCGCCGCCCGCGAGGTGGTGTCGCTGGAGATCGCCCGCTCCTACAGCTTCGACGAGGAGCAGGCTCTCGAGATCGGCGGCGTGCTCGACCCGGCCAGCGACGAGCTGGTGACGCGGCGCAGCCGCTCGGGGCCGCTCGAGGCGGTGCTGCGCATCTATCCCACCGACCGCTTCTCCCTCCGCCTCGACGCCGACTACAGCCTGCTGTTCGAGCAGCTCACCAGCACGCGGATCACCGGCAGCGTCGCGCTGTGGGCGGCCAACCGGCTGGACTTCGCCTGGAGCCCGCGCTGGCAGGCGACCACCGGCGAGATCCTGTCCAACCAGGGATCGCTGGGGTGGCGGCTCGACCTGCTGCCGGGACGCCTCAGCCTGGCCTCGGCGCTGAGCTACGATTTCGAGCGCGACCTGCTGCGCGACCAGCGCCACTTCATCACCTGGCTGGGCAGCTGCTACGCCCTGCGCCTCGAGCTGCACGAGTCGCAGACCGTCACCCAGCGCCGGCGCGACTACCTGTTCTCGGTCGACCTCAAGAACGTCGGCACCTTCCTCGACCTGACCGGCGGCGAATCGGAGGGCTTCTGAGGATGAAGGGCCTGGTCCTGGCGGGCGGCAAGGGGACGCGCCTGCGCCCCATCACCTACACCTCGGCCAAGCAGCTGGTGCCGGTGGCCAACAAGCCGGTGCTGTTCTACGGCATCGAAGCCATCGTCGCCGCCGGCATCACCGAGGTCGGCATCATCGTCGGCGACACCGCCGAGGAGATCGAGGCGGCGGTCGGCGACGGCTCCCGCTTCGGCGCGCGGGTCACCTACATCCCGCAAGAGGCGCCCCTCGGCCTCGCCCATGCGGTGAAGATCGCCGAGCCGTTCCTCGGCGACGAGCCGTTCGTCATGTACCTGGGGGACAACCTCATCGCCGGCGGCATCACCAGCCTGGTCGAGGAGTTCCGCGCCGGCGGCTGCAACGCCATGATCCTGCTCGCCGAGGTACCGAACCCCGAGCAGTTCGGGGTCGCCGAGCTCGCCGGCGGCGCCGTCAAGCGCCTGGTGGAGAAGCCGAAGGAGCCGCCCAGCAACCTGGCGCTGGTCGGCGTCTACATGTTCGACCGGCAGATCTTCGAGTCGGTGCGCCGCATCCGCCCCTCGGCCCGCGGCGAGCTGGAGATCACCGACGCCATCCAGGACCTGATCGATCGCCACCTGGTGGTGCATCCGCACCGGGTGCGCGGCTGGTGGAAGGACACCGGCAAGCTCGAGGACATGCTGGAGGCGAACCACATCGTGCTCGAGCAGCTGCGCACCCCGCGCCGTGGCGAGGTGGGAGTTCGCAGCCGGATCGAGGGGCGGGTGGAGATGGGCGAGGGGGTGGAGCTGGTGGACTCCCTGGTGCGCGGGCCGGTGGTGCTGGGAGCTGGCACCCGGCTCGAGAACGCCTTCGTCGGCCCGTACACCTCGATCGGCGAGGGGTGCACGCTGGTGCGCTGCGAGATCGAGAACTCCATCGTGCTGTCGCACTGCGAGATCCGCGACGTCGGGTTGCGCATCGACGGCTCGCTGATCGGCCGCAACGCCAAGATCGTGCGCACCGACTTCAAGCCCAAGGCGCTGCGGTTCGTGTTGGGAGACAACTCCGAGGTCGGGATCCAGTGACTCCCCTTCGCTCCCGCGTCCCGGTTTTGCGGCCACGACGCGAGGCCGGGCGGCCGGCATGAGGACCCTGGTCTTCGGCGGCACGGGCATGCTCGGCCGGGCGGTGGTGGCCGCGGCGCGGCGGCGGGGTTGGCAGGCGCTGGGAATCTCGCATCGCCAGGGCGACGTCGCCGATGCGGGGCGCGTGCGCTACTGGCTCGGCGCCTTCCGCCCCGAGCTGCTGGTCAACTGCGCCGCCTTCACCCGGGTCGACGAGGCCGAGCAGCGGCGGGACGAGGCCTTCGCCGTCAACGGCGAGGCGGCCGGGGTGCTCGCCGCCGCGGCGCGCGAGGAGCGGATACCCCTGGTGCACGTCTCGAGCGACTACGTGTTCGCCGGAGGAGGGGAGCGGCGGTGGCGCGAGGAGGACGCGCCGGCGCCGCTGTCGGTGTACGGCGAGAGCAAGCGGCTCGGCGAGGAGCGCGCCCTGTCCTGGGACGAGGCCCTGGTGGTGCGCTCCAGCTGGCTCTTCGGGCCGGGGGGGCGCAACTTCGTGACCACCATCGTCGGGCTGATCGACCGCGGCGAGACGCCGCTGCGCGTGGTGGACGACCAGGTCGGTTGCCCCACCTACACCCCGTTCCTCGCCGCCGCCCTGTGCGACCTGGCCGCGCGCGGCGCGCGGGGGCTGGTGCACTACGCCAACCGCGAGCCGGTCTCCTGGTACGGCTTCGCGCGCGAGATCGCCGGGCTGTGGGACGCCCGCGCCGAAGTGGCGCCGGTCCCCACCGAGGCCGTACCCCGCCCCGCCCGCCGCCCCGCCTACTCGGTTCTCGACACCGACCGCTTCAGCGAGCTCGTCGGCCGCGTCCCCGAGCACTGGGGTTGGGGCCTCTCCGAGTACCTCGACGCCCTCCGCCGCGAGAGGGCGCAGCAGGAGGCACGAGTGCGATGAGAGTGTTGATCACCGGCATCACCGGTTTCGCCGGCTCCCACCTGGCGGAGTACCTGCTCGCCGAGCATCCCGAAGTCGAGGTCTCCGGCCTCTACCGCTGGCGCAGCCGAATGGAGAACCTCGATGGCGTGGGCCAGCGGGTGGCGCTGGTCGAGGCGGACCTGCGGGACTACAACTCGATCCACCAGGCCCTCGCCCGCACCCGGCCCGACGCCGTCTTCCACCTCGCGGCACAGAGCTTCGTGCCGGCGAGCTGGACGGCGCCGAGCGAGACGCTGACCACCAACATCTCGGGGCAGACCAACCTGTTCGAGGCGGTGCGCGCCCTGGGGCTCGACCCGGTGATCCAGATCGCCTGCTCCAGTGAGGAGTACGGCCTGGTGCTGCCCGACGAGGTGCCGATCACCGAGGACAACCCGCTGCGGCCGCTCTCCCCCTACGCCGTCTCCAAGGTGGCGCAGGACATGATGGCCTACCAGTATTTCCAGAGCTACGGGCTGAAGACGGTGCGCACCCGCGGCTTCAACCACACCGGGCCGCGGCGCGGCGACGTCTTCGTCACCTCCAACTTCGCCAGCCAGCTGGCGAGAATCGAGCTCGGCCTGCAGGAGCCCGTGCTGCGCGTCGGCAACCTCGATGCGGTGCGCGACTTCACCGACGTCCGCGACATGGTGCGGGCCTACTGGCTGGCAGTGACCCGGGGCACGCCCGGCGAGGTGTACAACGTCGCCAGCGGCGACGGCATCACCATCCGCGAGCTGCTCGACCGGCTGCTCGACCTGTCCACCGCCGCGGTGCGGGTGGAGCCCGACCCGGCGCGGATGCGCCCCTCCGACGTCGAACGGTTGATCGGCGACAGCTCGAAGTTCCGCGCCGACACCGGCTGGGCGCCGAGCATCCCCTTCGAGCAGACGCTGCGCGACCTGCTGGACTACTGGCGCGGCCGCCTGCGACGGGAGTAGCGAGGCTCTCCGGAGAGCCCTCGCAGCGATGCGCATCCTGGTCACCGGCGTCTCGGGCTTCCTCGGGCGCCATCTCGCCCGGCGCCTGGTCGCCGCCGGGCACGAAGTGCATGGCAGCTGCCTCTGCGGGCATCCGGTGCCGGGCGCCACGGTGCACCCTATGGATCTGCTGGCAGAGGGGGCGGTGGCGGCGCTGGTCGCCCGCGTGCGGCCGCGGCGCATCGTGCACCTGGCGGGCCTCGCCCACGTCGGCGCCTCGTGGCAGCGCATGGCCGAGTACTTCGCGGTCAACGTGCTGGGCACCGAGAGGCTGGTGGCGGCGGTCGGCGAGACGCCGATCGTCTTCGCCTCCAGCGCCGAGGTCTACGGGGTGGTGCCGGCGGCGGAGCAGCCGATCGCCGAGAGCCGGGAGGCGGCGCCGGCGAGCCCCTACGCGCTCACCAAGGCGGCCGCCGAGCTGCTGGTGCGGCCGCGGGGCGTGGTGGCGCGTCTGTTCAACCTGGTGGGCCCGGGACAGTCGCAGCAGTTCGCGCTGCCGACCTTCGCGCGCCAGCTCGCCGCCATCGCCGCCGGCGACCAGGAGCCGCTGCTGGCGGTGGGCAACCTGGCGGCGCGGCGCGACTTCCTGCACGTCGACGACGGGGCCAGCGCCCTGGTGACGTTGGTCGAGCGAGGGCAGCCGGGCGAGACCTACAACGTCGCCAGCGGCCGCGCCGTGTCGATGGGTGAAGCGCTCGACGCCCTGCTGGCGGCGTCGGGGCTGCGAGTGCGCGTCGAGGTCGATCCGGCGCGCCTGCGCCCACTCGACGTCCCCGAGCTGTGCGGCTCGCCGGCACGGATGGCGGCGCTGGGGTGGCGGCCGGAGCGGTCGCTGGAGGAGGCGGTGGCCGATCTCTGGCGCGCCACCTACCGGGCCGGCGAGGACGTGCCGAGGGCGGCTCCTTGAAGGTGCTGCTCACCGGCGCCAGCGGCTTTCTCGGGCGTGCCGTGGCGCGGCAGCTGGCGCCGGGGCACCAGCTGCGGTTGCTGCTGCGCCCCACCTCGTCGCGCGACGGCCTGCCGCCTGGGGTCGAGCTCACCGAGGGGGACGTGACCGACCGCGACAGCCTGGCGCGGGCGGTCGCCGGCTGCGAGGCGGTGGTGCACGCCGCCGCCCTGGTCAAGCTGGTGGCGCCGGCAGACGCCTTCGAACGGGTCAACGTCGGCGGGCTGGAGAACGTCCTCGCCGTGGCCCCGGCGGCGGGCGTCGAGCGCGTGGTCTACGTCTCCAGCTTCATCGCCCTCGGACCCACGGAGGGAGGCCCGGGGGGCACGCTCGACGAGACCGCGCCGGCGGCGGACCGCTCCTGGATCAACCCCTACGAGCGCACCAAGACGCTCGCCGACCGGCTGGCGCGTCGGGCCATCGAGCAGGGGCTGCCGGTGGTGGTCGTCTACCCCGGAGTGATCTACGGCCCCGGGGCGATGACCGAGGGCAACCTGGTGGTGCGGGGCGTGCTCGAGGTGCTGCACCGCCGCCTGCCGGCGCTGGTGGGGGACCGCGGGCGGCGGTGGAGCTACGTGCACGTCGACGACGTGGCGGCCGGCATCGTCGCGGCGCTGGAGCGGGCGCCGCCCGGGCGGCGGTACGTGCTCGGCGGCGACAACGTCCCGCTCGGCGAGCTCTATCGCCTGGTCGAAGAGCTCTCCGGCGTGCCGGCGCCGCGGCGCTGGCTGCCGCGGGCGGTGGCCAAGCCGCTGGGCGCGGCGATGAAGGGGTGGTCGCGGCTCGTCGGCGGCACCCCCAGGCTCACCCCCGACCTGGTGGAGGTGTGCCACCACGACTGGGCGTACGACTCGTCCACCGCCGAGCGGGAGCTGGGGTATCGCTTCCGGCCGCTGCGACAGGGGATGGCCGAGACGCTGGACTGGCTGCGGGCGGAGGGCGCGTGGGAGGGCTGAGCCGCGGCGAGGTGGCGCGCAAGCTGGTGCACATGGCGGTGGGGGGCATCGCCTTCCTGCTGCGCTACCTGGGCCCGCTGTGGGCGGCGCTGTGCGCCGTCGCCGCGGTGCTGTTCAACCTCCTGCTGCTGCCGCGGCTGGGGGGCCGCAGGCTGTGGCGAGAGGCGGAGGCGGCGCGCGGAGGGTCGGCGGGAATCGTCCTTTACCCGGTCGCCGTGCTGCTGCTCATCCTGGTGTTCCACCGCCGGCTCGAGGTGGCGGCGGCGGTGTGGGGCATCCTCGCCTTCGGCGACGGCACCGCCTCGCTCGCCGGCATGGCCTGGGGGCGGCGGAAGCTGCCGTGGAACCCGCGCAAGAGCTGGGTCGGCACGCTCACCTACTGGCTGGTGGGCACGCTCGGCGCCACGGTGCTGCTGCAGTGGACCGCCGGCGGTGAGTATGCGCTGGGGTTCGCCCTGGCAGTGTGCGCCGCCACCGCCCTGGCGGCGGCCTTCGTCGAGTCGCTGCCGCTCGGCGTCGACGACAACCTCTCGGTGCCGCCGATCGCCGGCCTGCTGCTGTTCTGCCTGCTGCTCACCGAGGGCGCCTGGGGGATCTACCTCGAGCTGGCGCTGCTGCCCCGCCTGGCGGCGGCGGTGGCGGTCAACGCCGCGCTGGCGGCCGCGGCCTTCGCCCTGCGTGGGGTCGACTTCTCCGGCGCGGTCACCGGCTTCCTGCTCGGCACGCTGATCTGGGTGAGCCTCGGCTGGGAGGGTTTCCTGCTGCTGTTCGCCTTCTTCGTCATCGGCACCGGCCTGACCAAGCTGGGCTACCGGCGCAAGGCGGCGGCGGCCCTGGCGCAGGAGCGGGGAGGGCGCCGCAGCACCCGCCACGCCCTGGCCAACGGCGGGGTGGCGGCGGCCGCGGCGCTGTTCGCCGCCACCACCCCCTTCCCCGAGCTGTTCGGGCTCGCCCTGGCCGGCGCCCTCGCCACCGCCGCCGCCGATACCGCCGGCAGCGAGGTCGGGCAGCTATGGGGGCGGCGCACCGTCCTGATCACCACCTTGCGTCCGGTGCCTCGCGGCACCCAGGGCGCGGTGAGCGTCGAGGGAACGGTGGCCGGGGTGGCGGCGGCGGCCGCCATCGCCGCGCTCGGAGCCTGGGTCGAGCTCTACCCCTGGGCGCTGGCGCCGGTGGTGGTGATCGCCGCCTTCCTCGGCACCCTGCTGGAGAGCCTGGTGGGAGCCACCATCGAGCGCCGCGGGTGGCTGGACAACGAGGCGGTCAACTTCCTCAATACGCTGGCCGGGGCGCTGCTGGCGGTGCTGGTCGCGAGGTTCGTGTGAGTCGGCGATCCCAGCTCTCCCTCTACCTCCAGCTCTCCCGCCCCTTCACCCTGCTGCCGCCGCTGCTCGGCATCGTCTCGGGCGCGGTGTGCGCCTTCGGCTCGGTGCACAACCCCGACCCGGCGGCGCGGCTGACGGGTTCGGTGATCTTCACCGTCGCCCTGGGCTCGCTCTGCGCCGCGTTCCTCAACGCCGCCAACAACGCCATCAACCAGATCTACGACCTGGAGATCGATCGCATCAACAAGCCGCGCCGGCCGCTGGTCACCGGCGAGCTGTCGCTGCGCCAGGCGTGGGGGTTCACCTGGGCGATGTACGTCCTGGCGCTGGTCCCCACCTGGCTGGTGGTGGTCTACCCTTACACCACCCTGTACGGGAAGCTGACGGCGCCGCTTGCCTACCACGAGACGTTCTTCGTCTACCTGCTCGGCTTCGTCTCCACGCTCGTCTACTCGGTGCCGGCGTTCGGCCGCACTAAGGCGCGGGGGATGTGGGCCAACCTCACCATCGCCATCCCGCGGGGGATGCTGCTCAAGGTGGCGGGGTGGGCGATGGTCGCCCACGTGGGGCACACCGAGCCCTGGTTCATCGGCTCGATCTTCGCCCTGTTCCTCATGGGGGCGGCATCGACCAAGGACTTCGCCGACATCGAAGGGGACCGCGCCGGCGGCTGCCGCACGCCGCCGATCCTCTACGGGGTGCGCAAGGCGGCGTGGATCATCTCGCCCTTCTTCGTCTTCCCCTGGCTGCTCATGCCGCTGGGGGTCGTGCTGCGTGACCCGCTCGAGCCGGAGCACCCGATCCTCACCGGCGACCCCATCCTGTTGAGCGCGCTCGGGGTGGTGCTGACGCTGTGGGGGATCTACACCGTGTGGTTGATCCTGCGCGACCCCGAGTCGCTGGCCAAGGTGGAGAACCACCCGTCGTGGAGCCACATGTACCTGATGATGATGGCCGCCCAGGTGGGGTTCGCGCTGGCGTACGTGGTGCGGCTGTAGTGTGCTCGGGCCGGGCGTGGAGCGGGTCGGACATCGGCCCCGCCCGGGGACGGCGCCGGATGGGTGGTCGGAGACGGCGGCGCGCGGCGGCCACGCGCCTCACCGGCGCCTCCGCTCGCCGTCGCGCCGGACGATGAGGGGTCACTGAAGTGCCGTGGGCTTTGCGCTCGGCGAGAGGCCCCTGGGCGAGGCCGATGTCCGGCCCGCTCCACGCCCTCCATCGCTGGCACCCGGACGCCTCTTGGAGACACGAGGGAGGCCGCGGACGGGTGCGCTGCCGTGGGCCGTCGCGCCAGCGCCCATGAGGACGGGCTGAGGATCCACCGGATGACGGCGGTGCGCCAGGGCGGAATAGCGCGCCGGCGCTTACCCGAGGCGACTGCGTAGCGAGCGGGCGCAGCGGTGGCGAGCGACCGCCGGAACGAGCAGACGGGCGGGCACGGAGACCCGCCCCTATGTCGGTCGTGGCCCGCTCGCGGGTCGCCGAGGGGCGGTGCCCTCAGGGCCCGTTCGCCGGCGCCCGCCCTGGCGTGCCGCCGTCTTCCTGGTGGATCAGCCCGCCCGCACCTGGGCGCTGGCGGGACGGCCCACGGCAGGCAGGATCGTCCTCTCGCGACCGTCCTTTCCCTCGGGTTACAATGACCCTCCCCGACCGTGAGGAGGAACGCTCTTGCCGAGGAACAGCGAAAGACCCGACGAGCCCGGGGCCGGCACGCCGGTGATCCCCGCCGAGGAGCCGCCGGCGGCCGAGTCGCCAGTGGGCGACCGCCGCGAGGACGAGCTCGAAGCCGCCGTCGATCGCCTGGCGCGCGAGGCCGCCTCAGAGGATGCCCTGCTGCGCGGCACCGGTCTGCAGCCCAAGCGCTTGCTGGGCTTCTACGACGGCTTGCGGGTGCGGGTGACGCGCACCGTCGAGCAGCGCGCCGGTCGCCTCGGCCAGCGGACGGTGGAGGTGCTCCTCCTGGTGCCGGACATGTTCATCCTGCTGGTCCGCCTGCTCCTCGATCCCGAGGTACCCAAGTCCTCCAAGACCCTGATCGGCGGCGCGCTGGCCTACTT